>JAFHCF010000117.1:0-10867 GCA_048497495.1 Prosthecomicrobium sp. | reverse complement strand
TCACGCCCGCGTGGCGTGACGGGTCGAACTTCCGCGGTCTCGGGGCGGAGGGCATTCCTCCGTCCCGTCGATAGCGTTTTCTGGGGCGGCCTCGTCCGAGGCCCTCGCGCAGCGAATCGCAAGGTGGCGCATGGCGAAGACTCTCGGTCCGGTCCGACGCAAATTCTCTCCGTGGAACGATCCGACGGCGCGGCCGTTGATCGAGTTCCGCAACGTGATCAAGCGCTTCGGTGACTTCACGGCGGTCGACGACGTCTCCCTCGGCATCTACGAGCGCGAGTTCTTCGCGCTCCTCGGCCCCTCGGGCTGCGGCAAGACGACCCTGATGCGGATGCTCGCCGGGTTCGAACACCCGAGCGAGGGGCAGATCCTGCTCGCCGGCCAGGATCTCGCGGGCAAACAGCCCTACGAGCGACCGGTCAACATGATGTTCCAGTCCTATGCCCTCTTCCCGCACATGAGCGTGGAGAAGAACATCGGCTTCGGGCTCCTCATGGACAAGATGTCCAAGGCCGACATCGAGGTGCGCGTCGCCGAGATGCTGAAGCTGACCAAGCTCGAGAAATTCGCCAAGCGCAGACCGCACCAGCTCTCCGGCGGCCAGCGCCAGCGGGTGGCGCTCGCCCGGTCGCTGGCCAAGCGCCCCAAGGTGCTGTTGCTCGACGAGCCGCTCGGAGCGCTCGACAAGAAACTGCGCGAGGAGACCCAGTTCGAGCTGATGGATCTGCAGCAGGAACTCGGCATGACCTTCCTGATCGTCACCCACGACCAGGAGGAGGCGATGACCGTGGCCGACCGGATCGCGGTGATGGACCACGGCAAGCTGATCCAGGTGGCCGGGCCGTCCGAGATCTACGAGCAACCCAATTCGCGCTACGTCGCCGACTTCATCGGCGACATCAACCTGTTCGAGGGCAAGACCACGGGTCTCGAGGGCGGGACGATCCGGATGGAGGCCTCCTCGCCGAAGGTCTCGATCGTCGTCGAGGACGATGCGACGCCCGCCCTCGGTGCGACGGCCTGGCTGGCGGTCCGCCCGGAAAAGGTCGTCCTCTCCCACGAGGCGCCGGCCGAGACGTCGCACAACACGGTGCAGGGCACCGTCTGGGACATCGCCTATATCGGCGACGTCTCGATCTATCACGTCAAGCTCGACGACGGCGCCACGGTCCGCGCCACCGTCGCCAACGTCAGTCGCACGGTGGAACGGCCGATCAGTTGGGATGATCGTGTCTGGCTGACGTGGTCGCGCAATTCGGGCGTCGTGCTCACCTCGTGAGGGAGAACCGGGCATGAGTGGCGATAAACGGCGCTTCGGCCGCGGGCTGGTGGTCGGCGTTCCCTATCTGTGGATGGTGATCTTCTTCCTGGTGCCGTTCCTGATCGTGCTGAAGATCTCGTTGTCGAACAGCGTCATCGCGGCGCCGCCCTACGCGCCGGTGTTCGACACGCTGGGCGAGGTGTTCGAGAAGGCGCGCAGCTTCAATCTCGCCAGTTACGTCCGGCTGTTCACCGACAGCATCTACGTCGAGAGCTATCTCTCCAGCCTGTGGATCGCGGCGACGGCGACGATCATCATGCTGTTCATCGGCTATCCGCTCGCCTACGGCATGGCGCGGGCGCCGAAGGCCTGGCGGCCGACGCTGCTGATGCTGGTGATCCTGCCGTTCTGGACGTCGTTCCTGATCCGGGTCTACGCCTGGATCGGCATCCTGTCGGACGAGGGCCTGCTCAATTGGCTGCTGGTGTCGCTCGGCATCGTCGACGAGCCGATCACCTTCCTCGCCACCACTCGGGCGGTCTACATCGGAATCGTCTATTCCTACCTGCCGTTCATGGTGCTGCCGCTCTATTCGAGCCTCGAGAAGCTCGACGACACCCTGATCGAGGCGGCGCAGGATCTCGGCTGCACGCCGTTCCAGGCCTTCTGGCGGGTGACCTTCCCGCTGTCGATCCCGGGCGTCATCGCCGGGTCGTTCCTGGTCTTCATTCCCGCCGTCGGCGAGTTCGTCATCCCGGATCTGCTCGGCGGTTCCGACACGGTGATGATCGGCAAGACCCTGTGGGAGGAGTTCTTCAACAATCGCGACTGGCCGTCGGCTTCCGCCGTGGCGATCACGCTGCTGATGATCCTGGTGGTGCCGATCGTGATCTTCCAGAACGCCCAGGCCAAGGCACAGGAGAGAGACCGATGAAACGCTTCTCCTGGTTCAACGTCACGGCGCTGACCCTCGGCTTCGGCTTCCTCTATCTGCCGATCGTCATCCTGGTGATCTATTCGTTCAATGCCGGGCGCAGCGTCGCGGTGTGGGGCGGGTGGTCGCTCAAGTGGTACGGCGAGGTCTTCCAGAACCAACAACTGCTCGATGCCGCCTGGGTGACGCTGAAGGTCGGGATGCTGTCGGCCTCGATCGCCACCGTGCTCGGCACCTTGGCGGCGATCGCGCTCGCCCGCTTCGGCCGCTTCCCCGGACGGCTGTTGTTCTCGGGCATGGTCTACGCGCCGCTGGTGATGCCGGAGGTGATCACCGGCCTGTCACTGCTGCTGCTCTTCGTCGCCGTCGACTTCGACCGGGGTTTCTGGACGATCACGCTCGCCCACATCACCTTCACCATGTGCTTCGTCGCGGTGGTGGTGCAGGCGCGCCTCGTCGACTTCGACAGGAGCCTGGAGGAGGCGGCGATGGATCTCGGCTGCCGGCCGGTCGGGACCTTCTTCCGCATCACCCTGCCGATCATCTGGCCGGCGGTGGTGTCGGGCTGGATGCTCGCCTTCACCCTGTCGATCGACGATCTGGTGATCGCCTCCTTCGCCACCGGCCCGGGGGCGACCACCCTGCCGATGAAGATCTATTCCGACGTCCGTTTGGGCGTGAAGCCGGAGATCAACGCGATCTGCACCCTGGTGATCGCGGTGATCTCGATCGCGGTGGTCGCCGCCTCGATCCTGACCAAGCGGCACGAGGTGGAGCGCGACCGCGCCGAACGCGCCGCCTTCGCCGCCGGAGGCTGATACCGAGGGCGTTGAAAATGACCTTTGGTATTCCCTGTGCGAATATCTCATGCCGCTGATGCACATGAGAAATTCGCATGTCTTCAAGGGGCGGATGCGTCGGCGTCCCCGCCCGTTGGCACGAGGACACCCGATGCCCGACGTCGTTGCCGTCTCCACCGCGCCGATCGACGATCCTTCCGATCGCATCGCCCCGGAAAAGCGCCTCTCCGGCGACCCGCGCTGCGGCGCGCGGCCGGCCTATGAGAACGAGAACGCGGGGTTCTACACCGGAACCTGGCAATCCGAGGTGGGCGCCTGGCGCGTGACTTACGACGAGGACGAACTCTGCGTCATCCTCGCCGGGCGGGTGCGGCTGACCGAGGACGGCGGGGCGCCTCGCGATTTCGGTCCCGGCGAGGCCTTCGTCGTGCCGCGCGGCTTTCGCGGCGTCTGGGAGACGTTGGAGCCGGTGCGCAAGATCTACGCGATCGCGACGTGACGGCCCCCGGCGGGATGCGTCGGCATCCCCGACCGATGGCATGAGACACGCGCGCCCCTCCGGCTCAGGGGGTGGTCGGCCGAGCCGACGGGTCCGGCGCAGCGAGTGGTTTCGCCGGCGCCGGTTGACCGCGAGCGGTCGCCTCGAGCCGGCGAAGCGTGCCGCCGAGGCGCATCGGCACGATGACATCGGTGGTGCCGTTGCGGGTCGGGTCGGGTCTGAAGGCGGGGAAATAGGCGTTTCCGAGGAGATCGACCGCGCCGGTGGCGAGGTCGCCCCTGCCGGAGAAGGTGAAGCGGGCGCTCTTGCCGACGACCTCGACCTTGTCGACGTCGACGTGGGAGCCGGTGAAGCGCAGATCCGCGTCGGCGCGGTCCCATGTGGTGGTGACGGCGGCGCGGGTCGGCTTGGGCACGATCGGATGGAAGCGCGAGATGTCGGCGAAGGGCGAGGCGCCGGTGACGGTGGCGGCCTCGACGCCGACCCGCAGGCGTCCGCCGACCGCCGCGAGGCAGGCGCCGAGAACGCCGCATCGGGTTTCCGCCTCGAACGCCACCGCGGCGCGTCCGCCCTCGACACCGGGGATCGCGGCGAGGGCCGCGAGATCGGCGATCGGCAGATCGTCGCCGCTGCCGCGGATCTGAGCCTTCAGACCATCGGCCTCGAGCGTGCCGCGCGCCATCAGCGACACCGTTTTGCCGAAGAACTGGGCGGTGCCGATCTCGGCATGCAGACGGCCTTCGCCGACGAGCAGGGAAGCGGCGACACGGGTGAGCGTCACGCCGGCGGCCACGAGGCTCGGCGACGACAGGCGCAGGTCGAAATCCGGTCCGAAGCCGGCGCGGTCGAGCGCCAGCGCCCGCCATCCGGGGCCGAAGGGGCGGCGGCGCTCGTTGCTCAGATCGATGTCGGAAAAGGCGATGGTGCCGCCGAGGCGCGGGCGGGGAAGATCCCAGCGCCAGGTCAACGCGCCCTGACCCTTGTTGCCGGCGAGATCGACGCGGGCATTGGAAAAGGCCACGCCACGGGCGTCCGCCGAGGCATCGCCCTCGATGCGCCAGCGGCCGGCGAGAACGTCGGCGGTGCGCGGCAGGCCGGCCCAACGGGCGAAGCGGGCGGCATCGACCAGTTCGATCTCGCCGGTGCCGACGATGCGCGGCGCCGGCGTCAGGCCGGCATCGCCGGAGAAGGCGAGGCGCAGGAAGGGCGAGGTCAGGCGCAGGGCCGCGGCGGCGCGATCGCTGGCGACGAGGAGTTCCGGCGACGGGGTCTCGAGATCGAGGGTCGTCGCTTCGCCGCGCCAGACGAAGGCGGCGCGCAGGGTGGCGTTGGCGGAGGGACGCGGCCAGGCGATGCTCGCCTCGAGCCCGTCGAGGATCTCCTCGCCGAGCGGCGTGTCGGCGACGACGCGTCCCTTCTCGATCACCACCGTCGTCGGCTTCAGGCGGTCGAGATAGGCGGCGGCGGCGGTCACCGAGGTGCGCGGGTCGGCGACGGCGAAGCGGATCTCGGGGCGGGTGAGGCGGATCTCCTGGGGGCGGGGGCGGCCGAGGAGGAGAGCGGCGACGTCGAGCGAGACATCGACGGCCTCCATGCGCGCCAGCGTCGCGCCATCGTCGGCGCGGACGAGTGTCGCTTCGTCGAAATGGATGCCGGGCCAGGGCAGCAGGCGGCTGGTGGCCGAGCCGATGATGCGGAGCCGCCCGCCGACCAACGCCGAGAGGCAGTCCTCGACTTCGTCGCGGGTGGCATCGACGGCAATCGACGCCCGGATCGTCAACGCGCCGATGGCGAGGACGACGACCGCGACGAGGGCGATGAGCGGGCGCTCGAGGCGCGCCGTCCGGGCGAGGTTGGCGAAGCGAACCATGTTCGGTGGTTATCTCCCCGAGGGGGGCGACGCAATGGCCCGGCACCGGGATTGCGTGGACAATCGCCGGGATTCGCCGCCGCGAGCACCGTGGCGGGCCTTCTCGTCCGGTGTCGCGGCCTCGGACGCATCCGAGGGTGGTGACGCCGCGATCCGATGCCTCCGAACGCGGCGGTCGGGTGTGTCGGACGTCGCGGCCGGGGCATGTCCCGATCGACTGAATCGGATCGCCCGAAGAGGCCGGCTCCGCCGAAGAGCGGGAGCGGTCCTCGAGCCGATGCGGACGGATCCGAAGCCGCTTCGGGGCGCCGCGCCGGTCGGTGAAGCCGGCGGGGTGCCTTCCTCAGGCCGCCGGACGCTCGGCGACCGGAGCGGTGATGGTCGGGCAGGGCGTGCCGCCGGCGAGGATGGTGTGGAACCAGTCGCGATCGATGTTGCCGCCCGACAGGATCACCGCCGCCTTGCGGCCGGCCCAACGCTCGCGCTCGGCGCAGAGCGCCGCGAGCGAGGCCGCGCCCGCCCCTTCGGCGAGATTGTGGGTGGCGGTGAAGAGCCGGCGCGCCGCCTCGGCGATCTGGTCGTCGCCGACCTCGACGATGCGGGCGACGCCGGTGGTCATGGTCGCCAGCGCCTCGGCCGAGGGCGCGCGCACCGCCATGCCGTCGGCGAAGGTGGAGGCGGGCTTGGTGGTGGCGATCGGCCGGCCGGCGTCGAGGGAGAGCCGGTAGCCCGGCGCCTTGTCGGAGACGACGCCGACGATCTCGACCCGGTGGCCGAGCGCCGCCTTGGCGCGGACGATGCCGCAGATGCCGGAGCCCAGGCCGATCGGGCAGAAGACCACGTCGAGATCGGGCACGGCGCGCAGCAGTTCGACGGCGTAGGTGCCGACGCCGAGGACGAGGTCGGGGTGGAAGGAAGGCACCATCTCGTAGCCGCGCGTCTCGGCGATGGTGGTCGCCACCGCCTTGGCCTCCTCGAGGTCGCATCCGGCTTCGATGACGTCGGCGCCGAGCGCCCGCATGGCGGCGTTCTTCTCCGACGAGCCGCCGTGGGGCACGACGATGGCGCAGGGGAGGCCGGCGGCACGGGCGGCGAAGGCCAGGGACTGGCCGTGGTTGCCACGGGTCGCCGAGGCGACGCCCTTGACGTGCGGCCGCTCGCGCCGCAGACGATCCATGTAGACGAGACCGCCGCGCAGCTTGAAGGCGCCGGTCGGGGTGTGGTTTTCGTGCTTGACCCAGGTCTCGACGCCGATGTCCTCGGCGAGCAGCGGCCAGGCATATTGCGGGGTCGGGGCCATGTGGCGGCCGATCAGGGCGGCGGCGGCGTCGAAATCCGCGAGTGTGTACATGTTGGAAATCCGTCGGAATGTTCGGAACGACAGCCTTCGACGCCGGATGTCGGCGCCACGCGACTGACGATAAAATCTAATACCCCATAAGCGGAAAAACACAGTTCGATTGTTCCAATAAGTTGACGTAAAAGAGTATTGTATGCTAATAACATATATTAAAATAGAAAACAGTTCCAATCAAATCGACGATCCACTGGCGCATCGTGTGGGCTCGGCTCGACCCGCCTCGCGCGGTGGCGCGGCTCGGCGTGATCGCCCGATCCTGCGGGCCGGAGGCCTTCCCGGATGATCGGAAGGTTCCGATTCACCCGCCGCGCCGCTGGCATGCGGCCTTCGCGGCCGGCGGCAGCGCCACGCGATTGGTCATGACCGGGCCGGTGCCCGACGCCGACGGCCACCAGTTGTTGCGGCGTGGCGGCCGGATGTGGTCGGCCCATGTCGATCCGTTCGTCGCCGGGCTCGCCATCGCGAAGGGCCGCTGACGGGCCTCAGCTCGCCAGCACCCGGGTGACGGGGAAGGTGACGGTGACCAGCGTCCCCTGGCCGACGGTCGAGTCGATGCGGAACACCGCCCGGTTGGCCTCCACCAGCGCCTTGGTGAGCGGCAGGCCGAGGCCGGTGCCGCCGCCGCGCGAGCGGGTGGTGTGGAGCTGGCGGAACGGTTCCATCGCCGTCTGCAACTCCTTGTCGGTCATGCCGTAGCCGGTGTCGCGCACCCGCATCACCACCTCGCCGGAATCCTCGAGCGTCGTCGAGACGATGACCTGGCCGCCGGAGGGGGTGAACTTGATGGCGTTCGACAGGAGGTTCAACGCCACCTGACGCACCGAGCGTGGGTCGGCGACCACGGCGGGCACGCCGGCGGGCAGCGACGAGCGGATGATGATGCGCTCGCGGTTGGCCTGCGGCTGCATCATCGCGACGCATTCCGACATGATGTCGCCGAGCCCCACCGCCTCGAAGCGCAGATCCATCTTGCCCGCCTCGACCTTGGAGAGGTCGAGCAGGTCGTTGATCAGGCTCATGATGTGCGAGCCGGACGTATGGATGTCGCGCAGGTAGTCCTTGTAGCGCTCGTTGCCGATGGGGCCGAAGCGCTCGTCCATCATCACCTCGGAGAAGCCGATGATGGCGTTCAGCGGCGTGCGGATCTCGTGGCTGATCTTGGCGAGGAAGTCGGACTTGTGGACGCTCGCCTCCTCGGCGCGGCGCCGGGCGGCGGTGAGGTCTTCCTCCGACTTCTTCCAATGGGTGATGTCGCGCAGCACCGCGCAATATTTACGCGAGGGCGCCGCCGAGATCCGGCCGATGGTCATGAACAGCGGGATCAGCCCGCCGCGATCGACGGCGCCGATGACCTCGCGGCCATCATTGAGCACGCTGGCGACGCCGTTGCGGGCGAGGCCGTCGAGATAGTCCATCGCCGAGCGGCGGCTCTCCGGGGCGAGGCGATCGGTCAGCGGCCGGCCGACCATGTCGTGGCGATCGACGCCGAAGAGGGCCTCGGCCGCATGATTGGCGGAGAGGATGGTGCCCTCGGCATCGAGCATCAGCACGCCGTCGGTGGCGGTGTCGATGATCGCCTCCAACTCGGTGACGCGTTCACGGGCCGTCGTGTCGGTGAAGTCGGTGGTCAGCGAGGCGCCGGACGGCGCGGGATTGCCGGGTACGACGGCGAGCGCCTGTTGCGATGCGCCGGGGACGGGACCGTCGGACGCCGTGGCGTCGGAGACCGGCGAGGCCGTCACCTCGGTGAGGTTCAGCATCAGGGCCGAGCCGCCGGCCCAGGGCACGGTGGCGACATTGGCGTCGACCGGGATCACCCGGCCGTCGCGGGCGAGCATCGGCACCGGGCGGCTGCCGTCGGCGGCGGGCTCCCAACGTCGGGCGACGTGCTCGCCGGCGAAGAGGGCATCGAGCCCGCCTTCGGCGTCGAGCGTCGCGGTGTCGGGATAGCCGAGCAGATCGAGGAAGGCGGCGTTGGCATAGGCGACCGAATCGTCGCGGATCACGGCGACCGGGCTCGGCAGGCGGTCGAGCAGGCGGGTCTCGATCCCGCGCCCGCCGGCGATGGCCGGTCCGGGTGGCGTGGCGGTCGGCGTGACGAGGGTCGCGGCGGTCGGCGGCGCCTGGTTCGGCGACACCGGCGCGTTCGGCGCGATGTCGGCGACCGCGCCCGAGGTCTCGGCGGTGTCGACGGCGGGCGCGAGGTTCGCGGGGCTTTCGGCCGAGTTCTCGGGCGCCTCGACGGACGCCGGCCCGGGCTCGTCGACATGTATGAAGGCTGCGATCCTCGCCATCGTCTCGGGCGTCACCCGGGTCGTCGGCGCGGGCACGACCGGCGCCCCGGCCTCGGCGGCCATGGCGGCGGGGGCGACCGACGGATCGGCTGCGGACGATCGCGGGGCGAGCGCGGAGGCCGGCTTCGCCTCGCCCTCGACATGGGCGCCGAGGACTTCGGCAATCTGGCGGAAGGCGACGCGTTCGGGCGGCGACAGGCGCACCGCTTCGACCGGTGGCCGGGTCGCGGCGGCGAGGGCGGCGATCTCGGTGGCCGGCGCATCGACGACCGGAGCCGCCTCGCGGGGCTCGAGCGGCGCGGGCGCCTCGTCGGGCGAGGCGATGGCGTCGGCGGCGGCCTCGACGATTTCCTCCGGAGCGTCGACTGTCGCATCGCCATGCGATGCGATCTCGACGGGTTCGGCTTCGGTGGCGGCCTCGGTCTCGATCTCGGGGTTCGACGGCTCGACCGTCGCCGACGAAGCGTCGGCGCTGGTGGCGATCACAGCCGGTATGTCGATCGGGGTCGGGGTCTCGGTCGCCGTCCCGATTTCGGTGGCGAGGAGGGCGAGCGGAGAGACCGGTGGGATCGGCCGTGCCGCCGGCACCGAATCGTCGTCGATCGCTTCGATCGCCGCCGCGGCGGTCTCGTCCGGCCAGTCGGATACGTCGCGGCCTCCGACCGTGGCGTCGATGGGCGTCGGTGTCGGCTCGAGGGTCGCCTCGTCCGATCCCTCGGCGGGGGGCGCGACGTCGTCCGGCGTCTCGGCGAAATCGTCCTCGTCGTCGCGGCAGGGCGGCAGGGTCGCCATGGCCAGGGCGAGTTCGTCGTCCGGCCAATCCTCGTCGACACCGGTGGCGGGGGCCATCCCGGCCGAGAACTCGGCGCAACGGTCGGCGGTCTCGGCGGTCTCGGTAGTTTCGCCGGCGAAGGCCGCCTCGCCGCCGTCGAGCGTCGGCTCGACAGGGCGGGGATGGGCGGCCTCGACCAGGGCGACCTCGGTGTCGCCGGGGATCGCGGGCGGGGTCGAACCGTCGAGGATGGCGAAGGGCGACGGCATGGCGGCGGCCGTCGCCGCAGGCGTATCGGAGGCGGCGGCGTGGGTCGCGGCGAGCCGCAGGCCGGCGGCGGTGGGGTCGGGGATCGCGGCGTCGCCGCGAATGGTGCCGAAGCCGCGGAAGCCGGTGAAGACGCGGCCGCGATCGAAGGCCGGCAGGGCGGCGAGATCGACCGGCAGGCGCAATGCCTCGCCCTCCACCGGCCACAGCACGGTGCGTCCCGACCAGGTGTCGCGGCGGTCGAGGGCGGCGGCGACGCGGCCCTCGGGGTCGAGACCGAGATCGGCGGCGACGTCGCGCCAGGCGCGGCCGATCAGGGCGGCGGCATGGGGGCCGACGATGCCGGCGAGTTCCTCGGAGACCAGTGTGAAGCGGCGCTCGGCATCCATCTGCCAGACGAACTTCACGGCGCGGCCGGGCGAGCGCCAGCGGAAGCCGTCGGTCGTCTCCGCGACCTCGGCCAGGGAAGCGGCTTCGTTCGGCGCGGCGTCCGATGCGACGACAGACGCGACGTCCGTCGCGGGTGCGTCCGGTTCGGGTGCGACCGCGGCGGCCGCCGCCGACGCTTCGCCCCCGGTTTCGGTCACCACGGCGATGGCATGCGCCAGGTCTTCGCCGGCGTCGATCGGGCGGCGCGCGGACGGCGGGATCGCCGGTTCGGGGATCTCGGGCGCGGTGGCGGCGACGGCCGGCGCGATCGCCTCGATCGGGGTCTCGGTGAGGGTCTCCGGCGGGACCTCGATCGCAGCCTTGCCCGTCGCGACGGGCAAGGCTGCGATCGAGGTCCCGCCGGAGACCCTCACCGAGACC
>JAFHCF010000116.1:0-12072 GCA_048497495.1 Prosthecomicrobium sp. | reverse complement strand
CCGCCGTCGTGCGGCCGGGAAGTTCGGCGTAGTCTGTCGGGAAAGGTTCGATCGGGGGGCGAGAATCATGAGCCGAACGGCGGGAGAGACGGCGATGCCACACCACGGCGCGGCACGCCGTCCGTTCGGTCGTACCGCCACCCTCCTCTGCGCCGCCCTCGCCGTCGCGCTCGCCCTGCCGCCCCGGCCGGCATCGGCCCAGACCGGCCGCATGTCCTACCTGCGCGACGCCGAGACCGAGGCGCTGCTCTCCGACTATGCCAAGCCGCTGTTCAAGGTGGCGCGGGTGCCGTCGCGCGACATTTCCCTGGTGCTGGTCAACAGCCGCGAGTTCAATGCCTTCATCATCGACGGCAGCCACATCTTCATGAACATCGGCGTGCTGATCGATGCCGAGACCCCCAACGAGGTGATCGGCGTCCTCGCCCACGAGACCGCCCACATCGCCGGCGCCCATCAGGTGCGCTTCCGCGAGGCCTTGGCGCGCGCCAAGACCGTGGCGATGATCGGCGCCGCCCTCGGCGGGGCCGCCATGGTCGGCTCGATGCGCGACGGCGGCTCGGCCGGCGCGGCGGGCGCGGCCGTCCTCACCGGGTCGGCGAGCCTCGCCCACAACACCCTGATGGCCTATGCCCGCACCGAGGAACTCGCCGCCGACCGCGCCGCCATCAACTACCTCGAGAAGACCGGCCAATCGGCCGAGGGCATGCTGATCACCTTCCGCCGCTTCGCCGATCGGATGCTGGTCTCGAGCCGCGGCCGCGATCCTTATGCCTTCACCCACCCGATGCCGCGCGAGCGTATCTCCCAGATCGAGGATCTGGCGTCGAAGTCGAGGTTCCACGACACCAGGGACCCGCCGGCGCTGCGATCGCGCCACGACATGATGCGCGCCAAGCTGATCGCCTTCATCGACAGCCCGCGCGCCGTCGGCGCCCGCTATCCCGCCTCCGACGAGAGCCTTCCCGCCCGTTACGCCCGCGCCGTCGTCGCCTATCGCCAGAACATGCCGGCCGATGCCGTCCGCCTCACCGAACGACTGATCGCCGAACAGCCGTCGAACCCCTATTTCCACGAATTGAAGGGCCAGACCCTACTCGAGTGGGGCAAGCCGCGCGAAGCGATCCCGTCGTTGCGCCGTGCCGTCGAACTCGCCCCCCAGGGCACCGGCGCGCCGATCCGCGTCATGCTCGGCCACGCCATGGTGGCGACCGAGGATACGGGGCTGCTCGACGAGGCGATCCGTCAATTGACCATCGCCGCCGACCGCGACCGCCTCGACGCCTCCCCCTACCGCCATCTGGCCCGCGCCTGGGGCCTGAAGGGCAATCCGGTCAAGGCCGACCTGATGGTGGCCAAGGGGCTCCTGGTCGCCGGCAATATTCAGGAAGCCCGCAAATATGCCGCAAGGGCTCGAGACAAATTGAAGACCGGCTCGGTCGACTGGCTTCGCGCCGACGACATCGTGTCCTATAAGCCCGACGAATGATCCGTCGATCCTCGATCCGCGCGCCGTGCCGCGCCCATCCCCCGGCGCGGCCCCTCGCGCCCTCCCTCGGAGAGCCTCCCATGACGCGCCGCATCGCCTCCCTCCTCGCCGGCGTCGCCGCGCTCACGCTCGGCTTCCTCGCGCCCGCCGCCGCCGAGACCCCGCTCGACAAGGCGGCGATCGAGAAGATCGTCCACGACTACATCGTCGCCAATCCGGAAGTGCTCGAGGAGGCCATGGCGGCGCTCGAGAAGAAGCAGGCCGCCGCGGCTTCCGCCGGCCTCGCCAAGACGCTCGAGCAGAAGAAGAGCGTGCTCTTCGACAGCACCCGCCAGGTGGTGCTCGGCAACCCGCGGGGCGACGTCACCGTGGTCGAGTTCTTCGACTACAACTGCGGCTACTGCAAGCGGGCGATGACCGACATGCAGGCCCTGATCGAGAAGGACCCCGAACTGCGCTTCGTGCTGAAGGAATTCCCGGTGCTCGGCCAGGGCTCGACCGAGGCCGCCCGGGTCGCCGTGGCGGTCAACCTCGTCGCGCCGAACAAGTATCTCGACTTCCACAGGCGCCTTCTGACCGGTCGTGGTTCCGCCGACCTCGCCAGGGCGACGGAGGCCGCCCAAGCCGCCGGCGTCGACGCCAAGGCGCTCGCCAAGGCCCTCGCCGACAAGGAAGTGGCCGCCACCCTGGAGGAGGTCTACGGCCTCGCCTCGAGCCTCGGCCTGTCGGGCACGCCCTCCTACGTCATCGGCAACGAAGTGGTGCCCGGCGCCATCGGCATCGCCAGGCTTCAGGAGCGCGTCGCCGCGGCCCGCTGCACCATCACCAAGAAATGCTGACCTCGGCCGCCACGCCGCCCATGGCGCCTTCCCCTGGGAGATATCGGGGGAGGACGCCGTGGCCGCCGCCGGTCGGCCCTTGTTCGGTGGCGGACACCCGCCTATAAAGCGCCGACGCGCGGGTTCCGACGGCCTCACGCGCCCGAGATCGCTCGGGCCGGAGGCCGGGCCGGCACCTCGCCGCCGATCCCTGCCGCGCCCCGAGGACGGGGGCGGCCTTCGTACCCGCTCGAAACCGAGCGAGGCTCCAGGTGACGACGGGCCGCACTCCGTTCCCGTCGACCGGATCCGAGACTCCCGAGGCGCCGACCCGCGTCCGTCACGAATCGAGACCCGACCCCATGGCCAACCCCAAAAAGCCCTTCGACACCGATTTCATCCGCGAATTGGCGCTGCTCATCGCCGAGACCGACCTGAGTGAAATCGAGGTGTCGCAGGGCGATCTGCGCATTCGCGTCGTCCGCTCGATCCAGGTGGTGGCGCCCGTCACCGTGGCGCCCGCGCTCGCCCACCACGCGCCGATCGCCGCCCCCACGGCTCCCGCCGCGACGCCCGCCGCCGCCGAAGTCGCCGGCGAGATCGACTGGGCCAAGCACCCCGGCGTGGTGAAGTCGCCGATGGTCGGCACCGCCTATCGCTCGCCCTCCCCCGGCGCCGCCGCCTTCATCGAGGTCGGCAGCCGGGTGCGCGAGGGTCAGACCCTGCTCATCGTCGAGGCGATGAAGACGATGAACCAGATCCCCGCCCCCAAGGCCGGCGTGGTCACCGCCATCCTCTTCGACGATTCCGGCCCGATCGAATACGGCGAACCTCTCGTCGTCATCGAGTGACGGGGATGGCCATGTTCAACAAGATCCTGATCGCCAATCGCGGCGAGATCGCCCTCCGGGTGCTGCGCGCCTGCAAGGAACTCGGCATCCGCACCGTGGCGATCCACTCCACGGCGGACGCCGACGCCATGCACGTCCGCCTCGCCGACGAGAGCGTCTGCATCGGCCCGCCGGCCGCCCGCGACAGCTATCTGAACATTCCCCAGATCGTCGCCGCCTGCGAGATCACCGGCGCCGAGGCGGTCCATCCCGGCTACGGCTTCCTGTCGGAGAACGCCCGCTTCGCCGAGATCGTCGAGGCCCACGGCATCAAGTTCATCGGCCCCTCGGCCGAGCACATCCGCATCATGGGCGACAAGGTCGAGGCCAAGCGCACCGCCGTCCGCCTCGGCATCCCGGTGGTGCCGGGCTCCGACGGCGCGGTCGAGACCGAGGCCGACGCCATCCGCGCCGCCGACGAAATCGGCTATCCCGTCCTGATCAAGGCCTCGGCCGGCGGCGGCGGGCGCGGCATGAAGGTGGCCAAGACCCCCGACGACCTGCTCGAGGCCTTCAACACCGCCCGCTCCGAATCCAAGGCCGCCTTCGGCGACGACAGCGTCTACATGGAGAAGCTGTTGATGACGCCGCGCCACATCGAGGTGCAGGTGCTGGGCGACGGCAAGGGTGGCGCGGTGCATCTGGGTGAGCGCGACTGCTCGCTCCAGCGCCGCCATCAGAAGGTCTGGGAAGAGGCGAACTCGCCCGCCCTCAATACCGAGCAGCGCGAGAAGATCGGCGGCATCTGCGCCAAGGCGGTGGCCGATCTCGGCTACGCCGGCGCCGGCACCATCGAATTCCTCTACGAGAACGGCGGGTTCTACTTCATCGAGATGAACACCCGCCTGCAGGTGGAACATCCGATCACCGAGGCGATCACCGGGATCGATCTGGTCAGCGAGCAGATCCGCGTCGCCGCCGGCGCCGGCCTGTCGGTGACCCAGAAGGACATCGAGTTCAAGGGCCACGCCATCGAGTGCCGCATCAACGCGGAGAACGCGGCGACCTTCACGCCCTCGCCCGGTCTCATCACCTACTACCACCCGCCGGGCGGTCTCGGGGTGCGCGTCGACAGCGGCGTCTATCAGGGCTACCGGATCCCGCCCTATTACGACAGCCTGATCGGCAAGCTGATCGTCCACGGACGCAACCGCGTCGAATGCCTGATGCGCCTGCGCCGCTGCCTCGACGAATTCGTCGTCGACGGCATCGACACCACCATCCCGCTGTTCCGCAAGCTGATCGACAATCAGGACATCGCCAACGGCGTGTACGACATCCATTGGCTGGAACGGTTCCTCGACACCAAGCCCTTCGACTGACCGATCGGCCCGCCGGCCGACCGCCTCGACCACCCACGACCCTCGGCCGGCCACCCGTCCGGGGGTCTTCTCTCGGGAGTTCGCGCTCTTGGCCGGCCGGAAACCCCGGATCACCGCCGACGTTCTGATCAGGGCCTATTCGGTCGGCATCTTCCCGATGGCCGAGGCCGCCGACGACCCCGAGCTCTTCTGGGTCGAGCCGGAGAAGCGTGGGCTCCTGCCGCTCGACGGCTTCCACCTCTCCCGCCGCCTCGCCCGCACCGTCCGCGCCGACCGCTTCGCCGTCACCTGCGACACCGATTTCGACGCCGTGGTCGAAGGCTGCGCCACGCCGGCGCCGGGCCGCGAGGGCACCTGGATCAACGCCGAGATCCGCCGCCTCTACGGCGAACTCTTCGCCCGTGGCGTCGTCCACACCGTCGAATGCCGGCGCGAGGGACGATTGGTCGGCGGGCTCTACGGGGTGAAGCTCGGCGCCGCCTTCTTCGGCGAGAGCATGTTCAGCCGCGAGACCGACGCCTCCAAGGTGGCGCTGGCCCATCTGGTGGCGCGCTTGAGGGTCGGCGGCTTCGTCCTTCTCGACACGCAGTTTCTCACCGATCATCTCGGCCGCTTCGGCGCGGTGGAGATCCCGCGTCGCGCCTATCGCCGGCGGCTCGACGACGCCGTCGCCCGCTCCGCCGACTTCCATCGCCTCGGCGCGGCCGGCGTGACGGTCGCCGGCGCCGACGTGGTCGCGCGCCTCGCCGCCGAGCCGGACGCGGATCGATCCGAAACCGATTGAGAAGCGTGGGTCAGCGCAGCGGCGGAAGCTCGCTGCGGGTCGGCAACTGCGTCGCCGGCGCCGCCTGCGGCTTGGGCGCGACCGGAGCCGCCGGCTTGGGCGTCGCTGCCGCGGGCTTGGGCGCGGCGGGTGCCGGTGGCTTGGGAGCCGCTGTCGCCGGCCTGGGCGCCTCGGGGGCCGCCGCCGGAGCGCTCGCGGCCGGCGCCGCGCCGGTCTCGCCGACCCCGGCGCGGGCATTGGCCGCCGCATCGGAGGTCGACGCCCGGCAGTCGGTCAGCCACACGTCGTAGACGGCGTGATCGACGGCGTGCAGGCCCGGGCTGTCGGCATACATCCAACCGGTGAAGATGCGGCGGATCTTGTTGTCGAGGGTGATCTCGTCGACCTCGACGAAGGAGGTGGTGAGCGGCGCCACGGTCTGTGGGCGCGAATAGCACACCCGAGGCGTCACCTGGAGCGCGCCGAACTGCACCGTCTCGTCGATCGCCACGTCGAAGGAGATGATCCGCCCGGTGATCTTGTCGAGGCCGGAGAACGAGGCGAAGGGCGCGGCGATCCGTGTGCCCTCGTCGTTCATCTGGGGGGCGGCCGGGGGAGCGGCGACGGCGAGCGAGCCGGCGAGAATCAGCGCGGCGCTCGCCAACGCCAGACGGCGGAGCCGCCTGCCGCGAGAGGCCTGGGGAGAAGTCGTCGAGAAGATCGTCATCGTCGCTCTGGGCAGAGGGGGCGGAGGAATCGCGGCCGATGGCACGGCGCGTCGGGCGGCTCTCGGCGAGCGGTGACACGCGGTCGTGGCGAGGAGATGGCGAAGCCGCGACCGACGATCGTCGGATGCGGCCCGCGCCCCTCGGCGTCGTCTCACTTCGGCTGCCAAGCCCGATAGGCGCCACCCTCGGCGCGGCGGCCGGTCCCCAGGATCGACCCCTGCGGGCGGTAGGCGGCGGCGGTGCCGGTCTGGTTGGGCTGATGCGGCTTCTGCCAGGACCAGGGCGCGTAGCCCTTCTCCTCGCTCGGCGGCACATCGGTGCGCTGATGCATCCAGCCGTGCCAACCGGGCGGGATCGCCGAGGCGTCGGCGTCGTCCTTATAGATCACCCAGCGGCGCTGGACGCCCAGGCCGGGATCGATCTTGCCGCCCTTTGTGCGATAATAGCGGTTGCCGAACTCGTCCTCGCCGACGAATTCGCCGTTGGTGCGGGTGTGCCACCAGGTGCCGAGGGTCTGTCCCTTCCACCAAGTGAACAAGAAGTACAGAAACTGCTTCATCTGCGCGCCTCTCGGGATGACGAGGCCGTTATGACGCCTAGGTGAGCGCCTGTCCAGTCGACGTTTCGCCCTTCCCCCCACGCATCGGCGCCGCCATGCCGAGGGCGCGGCGTCGATCGCGCGAATGGACGAGAGCCGCGTGCGCCTCGCTCCGGCTCGCCGCCTCGGGCGGCTTGGCCGCCGCCGTCGCGGACGGCGCCGGCTCGGAGGCCGCCGCCGCGCCGACTTTCGCCGGGGCGGCCGGCACGCGTGCCGGGATCGCGGTGGCGCGGACCATCGGATGGGGCGTGCCCTCCTGGAGATCGCGCCAGCGCTGGCGCTGACCGGCGAGCAGTTCCTCCGCCCCTTGCAGGACATAATGGCCGCGGGCGCGATCGAGCACGAAGGGACGCCGATCGGAGATCGCCGCCTGGATCCGCTTGAGGACGTTGGAGGGCGACAAGGGCTTGGCCAGGACGAAGTGAATGCCGGTGTCGATCGCCCGCTCCACCAGCCGGCGCGTGGCGTGACCGGTGATCAGGATGGCGGGAACCGCCACCAGCGGCCCGGAGCGCGGATCGCGCAGCGAACGCACCAACGCCAACCCGTCGCTGTCGGGCAGGTTCCAATCGGTGATGAGGAGATGGGGGGGCTCCACCAGCATGGCGCGGAAGGCTTCGCCCGCGTGATCGAAGGTGCGCACCCGATGGACTCGGGCCGCGTTGAGCATCGACCGCACGATGGTCTGCATCGGCTTGGAATCGTCGACCACGACGACGTCGAGATCCTCGAGATCGATGCCCAGCGCCCGATTGATTCGGCTTTCGCTCATGTCGTGTCCCCTGCCCGTGCCATCTCGGCCGCCCGCCCGTCGCGGTCGACACGAGGCCTTCCCCGGTCTCTTCCGGCCGCCGGCCGCGACAGTGTCGCGACGGCCGGTCCGGATCGATTCTCGTCGCAGCCGAATGGGCTTCGTCCGAGTTCCTGGGAAGCCGAGCGAAGTCACCCTCGCATATCCGCTTGAAGGTCGGGTTGAGGCGATCGCCTGCATTTTCAAGGCATTCGATTCGAATTTTAGAGAACGCCGCGACGGCCCCCGTCCCGTCACGAACCGTCCCCGTTTTCCACATGGGCGTCACACCATATTTAGCCGTCTCTACGTTGGACTACCCAATTGCTTGACGCATTCTCCGGACTCGGACTAGCCTTCACGGGTAGCCAGTACCGAGTGTGGCATCGGTTGGCCGAGCCCCCGGGTCTCCTGCGTGAAAAGCCGAATACCTGCGGTTTCCGCTCGTTGCCGTCTCGGTGCGCGCGGGATGCCGAAAACGCGTGTCCGCGATCGAAAGTGCCTCGTCCGATCGCTTGTGGAAGTCCTTCGTTAACGCTACATTTAGTGTTTGCGGCGAACCTGGACACAAGATATCCGTCGACTCAAGACGGAATCATCGAAGCGAGGCGCTCGCCGCCTCATGGAAAAGACGGAATCGGGGTGGGTGCCGAAGCGCGCCACCCGACGGGCTCGAGGATCGAAGGACATGCGCATCGAACGTCGCTTCACGACGGCCGGCCAGTCGCCCTACCAGGCGATCGAATTCCGTACCACCACGAGCGAGATCCGCAATCCGGACGGCTCGGTGGTGTTCAAGCTCGACGGCATCGAAGTGCCGTCCGCCTTTTCCCAGGTCGCCGCCGACATCCTCGCCCAGAAGTATTTCCGCAAGGCCGGCGTGCCGGCGCGCCTGAAGCGCGTCGAGGAATCGACCGTCCCCTCCTGGCTGTGGCGCTCCGTGCCCGACGAGGCGGCGCTCGAGGCCCTGCCCGCCGCCGAGCGCTACGGCTCCGAGCACGACGCCCGTCAGGTCTTCGATCGTCTCGCCGGCACCTGGACCTATTGGGGCTGGAAGGGCGGCTATTTCGACGGCGAGGCCGACGCCCGCGCCTTCTTCGACGAACTGCGCGCCCAGCTCGCCCTCCAGCTCGTCGCCCCCAACAGCCCGCAGTGGTTCAACACCGGCCTGCATTGGGCCTATGGCATCGACGGCCCCTCCCAGGGCCATTTCTACGTCGACTTCCAGTCCGGTGAGCTGGTCCGCTCCGCCACCGCCTACGAGCACCCGCAGCCCCACGCCTGCTTCATCCAGTCGGTCGCCGACGACCTCGTCAACGAGGGCGGCATCATGGATCTGTGGGTGCGCGAGGCGCGCCTGTTCAAGTACGGTTCGGGCACCGGCTCGAACTTCTCGCGGCTGCGCGGCGACGGCGAGCGCCTGGCCGGCGGCGGCCGGTCCTCCGGCCTGATGAGCTTCCTCAAGATCGGCGACCGCGCCGCCGGCGCCATCAAGTCGGGCGGCACCACCCGTCGCGCCGCCAAGATGGTCGTCGTCGACGTCGATCACCCCGACATCGAGGCCTACGTCAACTGGAAGGTCAAGGAGGAGCAGAAGGTCGCCGCGTTGGTCACCGGCTCCAAGACCATCGCCAAGCACCTCACCCAGGTGATGAAGGCCTGCGTCAACTGCGAGGGCAACGGCGACGACTGCTACGACCCGGCGAAGAACCCGGCCCTGAAGCGTGAGATCCGCGCCGCCAAGAAGGCGGCGGTGCCGGAGAACTACATCAAGCGCATCATCCAAGTCGCCAAGCAGGGCTACACCGACATCAAGTTCCCGATCTACGACACCGATTGGGACTCGGAGGCCTACCTGACGGTCGCCGGCCAGAATTCCAACAACTCGGTGCGCGTCACCGACGACTTCCTGCGCGCCGTGGAGAACGGCGGCTCGTGGGATCTGATCCGGCGCACCGACGGCAAGGTCAAGAAGACCATCGACGCCCGCGCCCTGTGGGAGGACATCGGCCACGCCGCCTGGGCCTCCGCCGATCCCGGCGTCCAGTTCCACACCACCATCAACGACTGGCACACCTGCCCGGCGTCCGGCGAGATCCGCGCCTCCAATCCGTGCTCCGAGTACATGTTCCTCGACGACACGGCCTGCAATCTCGCCTCGATCAATCTGCTGCCCTACCGCACCGCCGACAACGGCTTCGACATCGCCGGCTACGAGCACACCTGCCGTCTGTGGACGGTGGTGCTCGAGATCTCGGTGATGATGGCGCAGTTCCCGTCGAAGGAGATCGCCGAACTCTCCTACCGCTACCGCACCCTCGGCCTCGGCTACGCCAACATCGGCGGCCTCTTGATGTCGTCGGGCATCTCCTACGACAGTGCGCAAGGCCGCGCCATCTGCGGCTCGCTCTCCGCCATCATGACCGGCATCGCCTATGCCACCTCGGCCGAGATGGCCAAGGAGCTCGGCGCCTTCCCCGGCTATGCCGACAATGCCGAGGAGATGCTGCGGGTCATCCGCAACCACCGTCGCGCCGCCCATGGCGAGGCGAACGGCTTCGAGAAGCTGTCGATCGCCCCGGTGCCGCTCGACCACGCCTCCTGCCCGAACAAGGCGCTGGTCGCCGCCGCCACCCGCGCCTGGGACGCCGCGTTCGACCTCGGCTCCAGGTTCGGCTACCGCAACGCCCAGGTCTCGGTGGTGGCGCCCACCGGCACCATCGGCCTGGTGATGGACTGCGACACCACCGGCATCGAACCCGACTTCGCCCTGGTGAAGTTCAAGAAGCTCGCCGGCGGCGGCTACTTCAAGATCATCAACCAGTCGGTCACCTCGGCGTTGCGCGTCCTCGGTTACCGCGAGAACGAGATCGCCGAGATCGAGGCCTTCGCGGTCGGCCACGGCACGCTCGATCAGGCGCCGGGCGTCAACACCTCGACGCTGCGGGCGCGCGGCTTCGGCGACGAGGCGCTCGCCAAGGTCGCCGGCTCCCTCAAGCAGGCCTTCGACATCAAGTTCGTCTTCAACAAGTGGACGCTCGGCGAGGCGTTCTGCGTCGAGACCCTCGGCTTCTCGGCCGAGCAGTTGAACGACCCCGCCTTCGAGATGCTGCCCGCCCTCGGCTTCGCCAAGGCCGAGATCGAGGCCGCCAACATCCACGTCTGCGGCGCCATGACCGTCGAGGGCGCGCCGCACCTGAAGGCCGAGCATCTCGCGGTGTTCGACTGCGCCAACCCCTGCGGTCGCACCGGCAAGCGCTTCCTCTCGGTCGACAGCCACATCCACATGATGGCGGCGGCGCAGCCCTTCATCTCCGGCGCCATCTCCAAGACCATCAACATGCCCAACGACGCCACCGTCGAGGACTGCAAGGCCGCCTATCTGCTGTCGTGGCGCCTGGCGCTGAAGGCCAACGCCCTCTACCGCGACGGCTCCAAGCTCAGCCAGCCGCTGAACTCCCAGCTCGTCGCCGACGACGAGGACGAGGCGGAGGACGCGATCGAGGCGATGCGTTCGAGCGAGCCGGCCAACTCTCGCGCCGTGGTGATGGCCGAGCGCATCGTCGAGCGCATCATCGAGCGCAACGTCCGCAACCGCGACAAGCTGCCCAACCGCCGCAAGGGCTACACCCAGAAGGCGATCGTCGGCGGCCACAAGGTCTACCTGCGCACCGGCGAATACGACGACGGCCGTATCGGCGAGATCTTCATCGACATGCACAAGGAAGGCGCCGCCTTCCGCTCGCTGATGAACAACTTCGCCATCGCCATCTCGCTCGGCCTGCAATACGGCGTGCCGCTGGAGGAATACGTCGACGCCTTCACCTTCACCCGCTTCGAGCCGGCGGGCATGGTGATCGGCAACGAGGCGATCAAAAACGCCACCTCGATCCTCGACTACGTCTTCCGCGAACTGGCGGTCTCCTACCTCGGCCGCCACGACCTCGCCCACGTCAAGCCCGAGGACATCGGCGCCACCGCCATGGGCTCCGGCGTCGACGAAGGGTCGAAGCCCAACGCCGGCCCGGAAACCGTGGTGTCGCGCGGCCTGGTGCGCGGCAAGATCGCCGAACGGCTGAAGGTGGTGGAGACCAATCGCTCGACACCCCCCGGCTCGGTCTCCTCCAACGTCACCACGGTGACGGCGATCAACGCCGTCTTCGGCGCCACCGCGCTGAAGCAGGACGCCACCCTCGACACCCGCCCGGTCGCCACCGGTCAGGTCGAGGCCAAGGCCGCCACCGCCGCCAACCGCCGCGCCGAGGCCCGCATGAAGGGCTACGAGGGCGAGAGCTGCTCGGAATGCGGCAACTTCACCATGGTGCGCAACGGCACCTGCCTGAAGTGCGACACCTGCGGCTCGACGAGCGGCTGTTCGTGAGGCGAAGCCGCCGGCGCGATCGATGAAGACCGCGAACGCGCTCCCTCGGGGGCGCGTTTTCGTATCGCGGTGCGTCGCGGCCCGCCGCCCCCCCTCGGCGCCCCGTGGTCACCCGCGACCTCCCCTCCCCGTCATCCCCGGGCTCGACCCACGACTGTCCGGTCAAGGCCGTCGGCGACCGCATCAACCGTCTGACGACACACGCGTTCGAGAGCGGGCTCGGCGATCGTGACACGGCACGGCGCCGTCCCTTCTCCCCTTGCGGGAGAAGGTGCCCGAAGGGCGGATGAGGG
>JAFHCF010000115.1:0-36736 GCA_048497495.1 Prosthecomicrobium sp. | reverse complement strand
GAGCGCCCCTCCGGCCATGCCGGGTCCCTACCTCGGACCCGGGGGTCGCGGCCCCGATCGCGACTTCATGCCACCCCCGCCGCCGCCACCGATCGAGCGGGTCTTCGAGAGCCTCGACGTCGATCGCGACGGTATCGTCACCATCGACGAGGCCCTGAAGAACGCCACCGGACTGTTCGTCGCCATCGACCAATCCGAGGACGGGATCCTCGACAAGGGCGAATTCGAGAGTTGGTTCGGGCGGGCGAGCGCCGAGGCCGCCCACTTCGTCCTCGCCCTCCACGACATCGACGGCGACGGCAAGGTCACCCACGCCGAATTCGAAAGCCCGATCCGCAAGCGCTTCGCCCTGTTCGATCGCAACGACGACGGCAAGGTGACGCCGGAGGAACTCGCCCATGCCAAGATGATGATCGGACCCGGCTTCCAGGCGGGGCCGATGCCGCCCTTGCCACCGCCCGCCGAGGCACGGATGCCGCCGCCGATGCAGACGATGCCCGGAGCGATGCCGCCATTCCCGCCGCCGCCGTACGAGCAATATCCGCGGGCCTACCCGCCGCAGGCGATGCCCGGTGGGCCGCGGCAATTTCCCGGGTCGGCCTATCCGCCGCCACCGGTGTCGCGGAACTGGGGGACCGGACCCGGTTGGATGCCGCCGGGTGGGCAGGGCGAGCGCCCACGCGCATGGCAGGGCGGGCCCGATCCGCTCTTCATGCCGCCGGGCGTCTCCCGCTGAGACCGCCGCCGCTCCGAGCGCACGAATCGATTTCGGGAAACGCCCCATCGCCACCGCCGCTTCGGCGGTGGCGTCGTCGCGCGCTCACGCCGCGGCTTCGTCCGAAGGTGTCACGACGGCGGCGTTCTTCGGGAAGGTGATCGCCACCGTGGTGCCGACGTTCGGTGTCGAGGCGATGGTCATGGCGCCGCCGTGCAGTTCGACCAGCGAGCGGGCGATGGCGAGGCCGAGGCCCGAGCCCTTGTGGCTCTTGGTGAACTGGTTCTCGACCTGGATGAAGGGCCGGCCGATCGACTTCAGATGATCGGCGGGAATGCCGATGCCGGTATCCTCGATCGTCACGCGGATGGCGTCGGCCTCCGTCTTGGCCGTGAGGCTCACGCGGCCGCCGGAGGGGGTGAACTTCACCGCGTTCGACAGGAGGTTCAAGACCACCTGCTTCACCGCCCGCCGATCACCGCAGAAATGCAGGTCCGGCTCGACCTCGCAGGTCATGGTCAGGGTCTTTTCCTGGGCCGCCTGGGTGATGATCCGGCTCGCCTCGGCGAGGATGTCGTCGAGCACCACCGGTTCGTGGGCGAGGTCCATGCGGCCCGCCTCGATCTTCGACATGTCGAGCACGTCGTTGATGACGTTGAGCAGGAACATGCCGCTGTCGTGGATGTCGTGGGCGTATTCGGCGTATTTGTCCGGGCCCATCGTGCCCATCATGTCGCGCGTCATGATCTCCGAGAAGCCGATGATGGCGTTGAGCGGCGTGCGCAACTCGTGGGAGATGTTGGCGAGGAAGTCCGACTTGATCTTGTTGGCCTCCTCGGCGCGCACCTTCTCCTCGGAGTATTTCTCGGCCAGTTCGACCAGCTGCTGGGCCTGGATCTCCAGCTTGCGGCGCGACGAGCGCAGGTCGAGGACGGTGCCCATCAGGCGCTTCTCGCTCTCGATCAGACGTTCCTCGTGGCGCTTCAACTGGGTGATGTCGGTGCCGACCGAGACGAAACCGCCGTCCTTGGTGCGCCGCTCGTTGATCTGCAACCAACGGCCGTCCTCGATCTGCGCCTCGAAGGAACGCGCGCCGTCCTCCGTCTCGCCCTCCGCATGGACGGGGGTGCGCACCAGCGGCTGGCGGGCGTCGCGCATCACGTCGGTGTAAGCCACCCCGGCGCGCACCGCCCGGTCGGCGAGATTGTGGAGCTGCTGGTACTTCGAATTGCACATCACCAGCCGGTTCTCGGCGTCCCACAGGACGAAGGCTTCCGAGATGGTCTCGATCGCGTCGCGCAGGCGCAGATCGGCGGTCAGCGTGTTCTCGACCAGACGGCGATGCTCGGTGATGTCGGCGGCGATGCCGATCAGATGGCGCGAGCCGGTCTCGGCGCGGTCGACCACCTCGGCGCGGACCCGGAACCACAGCCAGGTGCCGTCGGTGCGGCGCAGGCGGAAGGCGCGGTCGAGGGTGTGGACCTCGCCGGTGAGCAGTTGGTTGGCGAGCACTTCGAAATCGACGTCGTCGGCGTGGACGAGGTGCAGGATCTCGCCGAAGCCGACCAACCCGTCGTGCGCCTCCATCCCCAGCATCTCGAACATCGACGCCGACCAGTAGAAGCGGCCGCGCGCCAGGTCCCAGTCCCAGAAGCCGCAACGGCCGCGCTTGAAGGCGGTCTCGGTCCGCGCCGCCGTGGTGGCATAGAGCTCGTCGGCGGAATTGGCCCTGAGCGCCTGGACGAAATAGGCGTAGGTCAGCACCAGCAGGATGACGGCGGTGAAGACGAAGAGCGTGACGTTGGCGCGCAGGTTCTTGCGCCACTCCGAAAACAGCACGGCCTGATCGGTGATCACCGCGACCGCGCCGAAACCGCCGTCGATGTGATGGACGGTGGCGTAGATCGGAGCGCCGTCGGCGAGAAGGAGGTCCATCACGCCGGCGCGCGCCCCGAAGGTGGTGAGCGGTTGCGCCGGTCCGAGAATGTCGACGAGGCCACGCTTCTCGAGTGCCGGCGCCGCCGGGGCGGTGGCCACCACCAATCCCTCGCCGTCGGCGATCAGAATCTGACGGCCGGCGCCGGTGGCGCGCGGCGGCAGCACTTCCGACAGGGCGGTCTTCATCGCCGCGTCATAGCCGGTCTCGGCGAGGTTACGGTCCGGGCGGCCGAGTTGGGCGGCGAGCGTCGCCGCGATCAGGGTCGCCTCGTCACGGGCCGAATCCTCGATCCCCTGGCGGGTCTCCATCACGCCGACGATCCGGGTCAGCGCCAGCACCACGATGAAGGTGACGATCAGAACCGGGATCGAGCGGCGCAAGAACGGCTCGGCCTCGAGGATGTGGCGGTAGGCCGGGGTGGCGAGAAGGCGGGCGTGGCCGCCCATACGGGGGGAGGCGACGATGTCGGCCAACCGACCCGGAATCCATGACGATGCATGGGCAGAACCGGCCTGCGCCATGGGCGAACCCCCCGAGGTTTTCATTGAAGATTCGAGCGGGTCGATACCCCACAGCCCCGCCCCGAATCACCTTCATTTGAATCGACGTGACTCGGCTTGTCCATAGGGTTTCCGAAGCCTTAATGGGGTCCCTCGTATTCTCCCGAATGTCGCGGCGAACGGCCGGTGTCGCCCGTCGGTGGTCTCCGTCGAAATGTGCTGCTCAGTCGAGCGAGCGCACCGCGATGTCGGCGACGTCGCGCGACAACCCGCCGGACGACGCCACCCGCTTCAATTCGGCCTCCGCGTAGGCGCGCCGCCGTGGCTCCAGCGCCCGCCAGGAGCGGAAGGCGGAGAGCAGTCGCGCCGCCACCTGCGGGTTGATCTCGTCGAGAAGCAGCACCTGATCGGCGACGAAGGCGAAGCCGGCGCCGTCGGCCCGGTTGAACTGGGTCTGGTTGCCGGTGGCGAAGGTGGTGATCAGCGAGCGCACCCGGTTGGGGTTGGAGATCGAGAAGGCGGGATGGCCGGTCAGCGCCACCACCCGCTCGAGCGTGCCGGCGACCGGCGCCGTCGCCTGGACCATCAGCCATTTGTCGATCACCAGCGCGTCGCCGGCGAACTGGTCGTGGAAGTCGGCGAGCACCTCCGCCGTCTGCGGCAGATCGGCGGCGACGATCGTCGTCAGGGCCGCCAGACGGTCGGTCATGTTGTCGGCGCCGCGAAAGCGGGCGAGGGCCAGCTCGCCGTCTCCGGCGCGCACCAGATAATCGAGCGCGGCATTGCGCAGCGCTCGAAGGCCGGCGGAGACCGCATCCGGCGCATAGGGTCCGTCGGAGACCGGCGCGTCGTGGATCCGGCGGAAACTGTCGCGACCGCTGCGCGCGATGACGCCGCGCAGGGCGTCGCGCGCCGCCAGGATGGCGTCGGGGTCGACGTCGACGGCGATCTCGCGCGCCACGTCGGCCTCGGTCGGCAATCCGATGGCGAGCGCCCGGAAATCCGGGTCGAGGGTCTCGTCGACGGCGATCCGGCGGAACGCCTCCACGACGCGCGCGTCGATCGGGGCCACGGCTCCCCTGCGGATCGCCCGGGTGCCCTCCACCAGGGTCTTCATCGCCATGGTCTGGCCGGCCTGCCAGCGGTTGAAGGGGTCGCCGTCGTGGGCGGTGAGGAACAGCGTATCCTCGGTGTCGAGCCCCGAGGTGAGTTTCACCGGCGCCGAGAAGCCGCGCAGCAGCGAGGGCACCGGCCGCGCCGGCACCCCCTCGAACACCACCTCATGCCGGGCCTCCTCGAGCACCAGGACGTCGCCGTCGACTTCGGCGCCGGTGACCCGCGCGTAGGCGAGGTCCTCGCCGTCCGGCCCGACGAGGCCGAAGCGGATCGGGATGGTCATCGGCTTCTTCGACGGCTGGCCCGGCGTCGGCGGGGTCGTCTGGTCGAAGCCGAGCTTCAGCCGTCCGGCCGCCGCGTCCCAGGCGATGGTGACGACCACCTCCGGCGTCCCGGCCTGGGTGTACCAGAGCGAGAAGCGCTGGAGATCGCGCCCGGTGGCGTCCGCCAAACAGGCGAGGAAGTCCTCGATGGTGGCGGCGTCGCCGTCGTGGCGGTCGAAATAGAGGTCCATGCCCTTGCGGAAACCCGCCGGCCCGAGAAGGGTCGCCAGCATGCGGACCACCTCGGCGCCCTTCTCGTAGACCGTCGCGGTGTAGAAGTTGTTGATCTCCCGGTAGGTGTCCGGGCGGATCGGATGGGCGAGCGGCCCGGCGTCCTCGGGGAACTGGTGGCTCTTCAGGAGCCGCACGTCGGCGATGCGCTTGACCGGCCGTGAGCGCTGGTCGGCGGAGAACTCCTGGTCGCGATAGACCGTCAACCCTTCCTTGAGGCAGAGCTGGAACCAGTCGCGGCAGGTGATGCGGTTGCCGGTCCAATTGTGGAAATACTCGTGGGCGATGACGCCCTCGATATGGGCATAGTCGACGTCGGTCGCCGTCTTGGGGCTGGCGAGGACGTATTTGTCGTTGAAGACGTTGAGCCCCTTGTTCTCCATCGCCCCCATGTTGAAGTCGCCGACGGCGACGATCATGAAGACGTCGAGGTCGTATTCGCGCCCGTAGGCCTCCTCGTCCCAGCGCATCGAGCGCTTCAGCGCGTCCATGGCGTAGTCGGCGCGATCCTCGCGGCCGTGCTCGACGAAGATCTCGAGCTTCACCACCCGTCCCGACAGGGTGGTGAACGAATCCTCGATCCGGCCGAAGTCGCCGGCGACCATGGCGTAGAGATAGGCCGGCTTGGGGAAGGGGTCGTGCCACACCGCGAAATGGCGGTCGGTGCCGGGGATGTCGCCCGCCTCGACCGGATTGCCGTTCGACAGCAGGAAGGGCGCGTCCGTCCGCGACGCCTCGATCCGGGTGGTGTAGACGGCGAGGACGTCGGGCCGGTCGTAGGCATAGGTGATGCGGCGGAAGCCCTCGGCCTCGCACTGGGTGCACCAGTTGCCCGACGAGCGATAGAGCCCCATCAGCTTGGTGTTGGCGGCGGGATCGAGCCGCGTCGTGACGCTCAGCGTGAAACGCTCGGCGGGCGGCGAAGTCAGCTCGAAGCGCTGCGAATCGGCCCGCCAGTCCCCGGCCGCCGAGGCCTCGGCGGTGAGCGCCGCCCCGTCGAGCGCGATCGCCACCACGTCGAGCTCGTCGCCGTCGAGCACCAGCGCCGTGCCGGGCGCAGTGCCCTCCCGTCGCTCGAACACCGTCTCGGCACGGACGATGGTCTCGCCCGGGTCGAGCCGAAAGGCGAGCCGCACGGTGGTGACGCGATACGGAGTGGGAGAATAGTCGGCGAGCCGAACCGGCTCCTCGACCGCGCCCGCGGCGGCGAGATCCATCGAAATTCCTCCTTGCTCCGTATCCGGCGTGGGCGAGACACGCCCTCTCCACCGACGTCTCCGGCTGGGAGATTCGCACTGTAGGTGGAGGATTGGTCGAGAACCCACCGACCACAAGGCGGCGGATCGTTCGTGAACAGTTTTGATACGCCATCGGGGTCATGTCGTTGATATCGATCATCGACCGATTTCGACGGTGAGGGCTCGCCCCGGGCGGTTCGCGTGAGGTCGCCGCGCCGATCGGAGGACACCCCGCTTGACCGGCGGACGACTATCGATTATCGACTGACGAATAAGAAAAAACGTCAGTCGACGAATGTCCGTCGTCGCGGGGCGGGTCGCCGGTTCGGGCGATCGGCCGGAGAGATCGGCGGACGAGGTCGGCGGACGAGGTCGGCCGACGAGATCGGCCGACGAGATCGGAAGGTGCCGATGACCCCCAACGAAGCGCAGGACGACCGCGGCGAGGTCCGCGCCCGCATTCTCGACGTCGCCGAGCGGCTCTTCCGCCACTACGGCTATTCGAAGACGACGGTCGCCGACATGGCGCGCGAGCTCGGTATGTCGCCGGCCAACGTCTATCGTTTCTTCGCCTCCAAGCTGGAGATCGTCGAGGCGATCGCCACGCGCCTGCTCGACCAGCGCCACGCCTACAATTTGGAGATCGTCGCCGCGCCCGGCAGCGCCTGCGAACGTCTTCTGCGCTTCTTCGTCGACAACTACCGTCTCAACCTCGAGGCCTTCGTCTCCGATCCCAAGGCCTATGAGATCGTCCAGGTGGCGATGACCGAGCAGTGGCAGACGATCACCGATCACCTCGGCCGGATGACCGACGTCATCGAGATGTTGATCCGGGAGGGGGTCGAGCGCGGTGAATTCACCGCGCGGAAGGATCTTCGCCGGGACGCCGCCTGCGCGCGGCAGGCCTATGTCTCGCTCTTTCACCCGACCCTTCTCCTCCAGTGCTCCGACGACGCGGAGCGCGCCGGACCGGAGGAATTGGGCGCATTCATCATCCGAGCCCTGCGCTGCCCCTGACCGCCGCGATCCGACCACGGCCCCCGATACCGCCGTCGGCGCCCGTAAGACCCGTTCGAGGAGAACTCCCCATGACGTCATCCCCCCTCCGCCGCGCCACGGCCTTCGCCGCCGTGCTGATCGCCGCCGCGGCGCTGGCCGGCTGCCGCGAGGAGAAGGTCGAGGACGTCGGCAAGGCGGTCCGCCCGGTGAAGACCATGACCATCGTCACCGGCGAGGTGACCCGGACGATGCGCTATTCCGGCTCGGTGCGCGCCCGCGTCGAGACCGCGCTCGGCTTCCGCGTCCCCGGCAAGATCGTCGAACGTCGGGTCGACATCGGCGCCCGCGTCGAGGCCGGCCGAGTGATCGCCCGGCTCGACCCCGCCGATCTCGAACTCGCCCTGAAGACGGCGGAGGCCAATGTCGTCGCCGCCCGCTCGCGCCTCAAGGTCGCCGAGGACAGCCGCTCACGCACCCGCGCCCTGAACACCAAGGGCTTCGTCGCCGACGCCAATCTCGATCGCGCCACTCTCGACGTCGATCAGGCGGTGGCGGCCCTGGAAGCCGCCGTCTCCGCCCGCGATCAGGCGGTGAACCAGATGGGCTATGCCGATCTCGTCGCCGATGCCGAGGGCATCGTCACCGACATTCGCGCCGACGTCGGTCAGGTGGTCGCCGCCGGCACCCCGGTGGCGGTCGTCGCCCGCGACGACGAGAAGGAGGTGGCGATCGCCGTGCCGGAGCAGGACGTCGTCCGCTTCGCCAAGGATCAGGCGGTCGAGGTGCGATTCTGGGCCGACGACGGGCTGCGTCTGGCCGGCCGGGTCCGCGAGATCGCCGGCTCCGCCGATCCGGCGTCGCGCACCTATTCGATCCGCGTCACGCTACCCCCCGACGCCCGCGTCCGCCTCGGCATGACCGCCACGGTGGAGGCCCGCGTGCCGGTCGCCGCCGGGTCGGTCGTGGTGCCGCTCTCCGCCCTCGCCGCCGAAGGGGCGGCGCCCCGGGTGTGGGTGGTCGACACCGCCACCTCGACGGTGATGCCGCGCGAGGTCACCCTCGGCCCGGTGGCGCCGGAAGGCGTCCGCATCCTCTCCGGTCTGACGCCGGGCGATCGCGTCGTCACCGCCGGCGTGCAGTTCCTGGTGCCCGGCAAGAAGGTGGCGCTGCCCGCCGAGACCGCCGCCGCCGCTCCCGCCAATTGATCGCCGATCGTCGGCAGGAGAACGCCATGCTCCACCCGTCCCCGTCCACGTCCGGTTTCAATCTTTCGCGCTGGGCGATCCGCCACGGTCACCTGACCCGCTTCTTCTTCGTCCTGACGGTGCTCGCCGGGGTGATGTCGCTCGTCTCCCTCGGTCAGAAGGAAGACCCCGACTTCACCTTTCGCGTCATGATCGTCCAGGCGCTGTGGCCGGGCGCCAGTCTCGAGGAGATGCAGGACCAGGTCGTCGACAAGATCGAGCGCAAGCTCCAGGAGACGCCCGGCCTCGAGAACATCAAGTCCTACACTCGCGCCGGTTCGGCGGTGGTGATGGTGTCGATCCGCGGCGACGTCCACAACCGCGACGTCGCCGAGGCGTTCTATCAGGTGCGCAAGAAGGTCGGGGATATCGCGTATACCCTGCCGACCGGGGTGCTCGGTCCCTATTTCAACGACGAGTTCGGCGACACCTACATCGCGCTCTACGCCTTCACCGGGCAGGGCTATTCGTTTCCGGAGCTGAAGGACTTCGCCAAGCGCGGCCGTGACGTGGCGCTACGCGTCGCCGGGGTCGAGAAGGCGCCGATCCTCGGCGATCAGGCCGAGAAGATCTACATCGACGTCTCCTCGAAGACGCTGGCCGAACGCGGCATCACCGCGGGCTCGATCGCCGATGCGCTGGCCCAGCAGAATGCCATGGATCCCGCCGGCCGCATCGAGACCGGAGGGCGGTCGGTGCGCGTCGCCGTCGACGGCATGTTCCACACGGTGGAGGAACTGCGCGAGCTGCGCATCCGCGCCGGCAACGAAGTCATCCGCCTCGGCGACATCGCCAACGTCTCCTCCGGTCTGATCGATCCGCCCGACCGCCTCTTCCGCTACGACGGCAAGGATACGGTGGTTCTCGGCGTGGTCATGGCCAAGGGCGGCAACGTCACCGCGATCGGCAAGACCCTCGGGACGGCGATGAAGACGCTGGAGGAGAGCCTGCCCGTCGGCGTCGAACTCGCCCGTATTTCCGATCAGCCGGACGTGGTCGCCCATTCGATCGCCGAGTTCTTCGAGGCGCTGGTCGAGGCCCTGGTGATCGTGCTGGCGGTGTCCTTCCTGTCGATCGGCTGGCGCGCCGGCACGGTGGTCGCCATCACCATTCCGTTGGTGCTCTGCGCCACCTTCGCGGTGATGGAGGTCTTGGGCATCGACCTCCAACGCATCTCGCTCGGCGCCCTGATCATCGCCCTCGGCCTCCTGGTCGACGACGCCATGATCGCGGTGGAGATGATGGAGCGCAAACTCGACGAGGGTCTCGACAAGATTTCCGCCGCCTCCTTCGCCTATACCTCCACCGCCTTCCCGATGCTGACCGGCACGCTGGTGACCACCGCCGGCTTCATTCCCGTCGGCTTCGCCAAGTCCACCGCCGGCGAATACGTCAACTCGCTGTTCTGGGTCGTCGGCATCGCGCTGATCGTGTCGTGGATCGCGGCGGTCTACTTCACCCCCTGGATCGGCAACGCCATCCTGAAGTCGCGGCCGCACAGCGGCGAACATCACTCCGCTTTCGATACCCGCTTCTACCGTTCGCTGCGCGCCACCATCGGCTGGAGCATGCGCCATCGCGCCGCCGTGCTGGCGTTGACCCTCGTCGCCTTCGGCGTCGGCGTCTATGGCTTCAAACACGTGCCGAAGAGCTTCTTCCCCGAATCGACCCGGTCCGAGCTTCTCGTCGACCTGTGGTTCGTCGAGGGCACCGGCATCGCGGAGACCGACGCCCGCACCCGCGAGATCGAGAAGCTCATCCTCGCCGATCCCGATCAGGCCTTCGTCGCGAGCTTCGTCGGCGAGGGCGCGCCGCGCTTCTATCTGCCGCTCGACCAGCAACTGCGCAATCCGAATTACGCGCAGCTCCTGGTGGTCGCCAAGGACTTGGAGGCACGCGAGCGTCTGGTGAGGAAGATCCGCGCCCAGATCGCCGCCGACTTCCCCGCGATCCGCTTCAAGGTCGATCGCCTGTTCAACGGACCGCCGGTCGGCTGGGCCGTGCAGATGCGCGTCACCGGCTCCGATCGCAAGGAGGTCCGCCGCATCGCCGACGAGGTGAAGGCCGCGTATCGCGCCGATCCGGCGCTCTCCACCGTCCACGACGATTGGCTGGAGCCGGTCTCGGCGCTGCGCCTCGTCGTCGATCAGGACCGCGCTCGCGCCCTCGGCGTCACGTCGCAGATGATCCGCCAGACCCTTCAGGCGGTTCTTTCCGGCACCCCGATCGGCGAATTCCGAGACGGCGAGGAATCCGTCTCGATCGTGCTGCGCGAGTCCGAAGGCGGGAGGACTCTGCTGACGGCGGTCGACGAGGCCTATGTGCCGACGCTGTCCGGCCGTTCGATCCCGATGTCGCAGATCGCCAAGGTGGTGCCGGTGCTCGAGCCCGGCATCGAATGGCGACGCAACCGCCTGCCCTCGATCACCGTGCGCGGGATCGTTCCCGACGGCGTCCAGTCGAACGACATCACCGAGCGGATCTATCAGAAGCTGGCGCCGCTGCGCGCCGGGCTCGCCCCCGGCTACGTCATCGAGATGCAGGGCGCCGTCGAGGAATCGGCCAAGAGCCAGGTATCGATCGCCGCCCGGGCACCGCTGATGATCATCATCATGATGATCATCCTGATGTTGCAGTTGCAGCACTTCGGCAAGACCATGCTGGTGTTCATGACCGCGCCGCTCGGTCTGATCGGCGCCTCCGCGGCATTGATCGCGACCAACTCCGCCTTCGGCTTCGTGGCGATCCTCGGCGTCATCGCGCTCGCCGGCATCATCATGCGCAACGCGGTGATCCTGATCGATCAGATCGGCCAGGACATCGACGCGGGCCTCCATCCCTGGCACGCCACCATCGAGGCCGCGGTCCGGCGTTTCCGCCCGATCATGCTGACGGCGGCGGCGGCGGTGCTGGCGCTGATCCCGATCGCCCAGTCGGCCTTCTGGGGTCCGATGGCCTACGCCATGATGGGTGGCATCCTGGCGGCGACGGTCCTCACCATCATCGTCCTGCCGGCGGCCTACGCGCTGTTCTTCCGGGTGCGGATGCCGGAGGTCGTCACGGCGATCGACCGTCTCTCCGACGGCTCGTCGGTGGAGGCCGATCTCGAAGCGGTGACGTGAGCGCCGGCGTTCCGCCTCACCCGTCCTCGAGCGGCGTCTCGAGGGTCGAGGCGGTCGCGAAGCGATCGCGCTCCGGACGCAGCATCAGTGGCCCGTCCGATTGGCGCTCGATCAGGCTCACCGGCCAACGTCGGATCGGTTCGATTGGTCGGCCTTCGCTTCCGGCGACCAGCACGTCGACGGCATGGCGGACCATCGCCTCGATCGGCGCGCGCACCGCGGTCATCGGCGGCGAGGCGTAGTGCAGGCTGATGTTGTCGCCGAAGCTGATCACCGAGACGTGGCGGCCGGAGACGAGGGGCGAGCCGGAGAAGGCGCGCTGACCGCCGATCGCCATGCGATTGGTGAAGTAGACGATCGCGGTGGGGGGGTCCTCGGCCGCCAGGAGGCGGGCGGTGGCGCCGCAGCCGCCGTCCTCGCTGAAGGCGCCCGTCGCCACCGAAAGCTCGAGATCGGTGCCGTCCGCGAACTGCGCGAATGCCTCGAGACGCGACGTCGCGAAGTCGTAGTCGCCATCCGGCACCACCAGCGCGATCCGGCGATGTCCGAACCGGGCGAGGCGCGTCAGGACCACGTCGGCGGCGTCGACGTTGTCGATGCCGATCGCCGTCACGTCGGGCATGCCGGCATGAACCGCCCCGAAGACGATGAAGGGAATTTTGGCGGCGTGCAGATAGGGAATGCGCCAGTCGTCGCGATGCGTCCTGAGCAGCAACAGCCCATCGACGCGCCGTTCCTCGACCGCGCGACGGAAGGTCCGATACTCCTTGCCGTTCCTGTCACCCTCCGACAGCGAGGGCAGCATCACCAGATCGCGGTCCATTTCCGAGAGCCGGCTCCAGGCGCTGGTGAAGGCGGCATAGAGATAGCCGTCCGACAGGGCGTCCGGCCCGGCCGGCGCCACCACGCCGATGGCGTCGGCGCGCCCCTTCTGCAGCCGCCGAGCGATGGCATTGGGCACATAGCCGATACGTTCGGCTTCCTCCTTGACCCGTCGACGGGTCTCTTCGGCGACATCGGCATAACCGGCCAACGCGCGCGAGACGGTGGTGACACTGAGGCCCAGCGATGCTGCGATATACCGTAGGGACATGTGGCTCCGTGACCCTTCGACGAGGGATACAGCCATCCGCTGTTGTCGTATTCCGAAGCCCTTGTTTTTGGAAATCCTAGCTCGCTATTGCTCGGTTGAGAAGTTGAATGGTAGCCGACGGAGGCGTCGGAGTTGAAATTCGAGGGACTGTTTCGCCGACCTCGAGGCGACGGCCCTCGCTCGCGGCGGGTCCGTCTCCATCGATCGAGGATCGGCGGGGCACGGCGGGCACCGCGTCCTCGGTCGGAGGCGGCGGCGGTCGGTGTGTGGAGGGGGAGGAAGTCGAAGCGACGTCGCACCGTCGTCTCCGCCGAAATGATGGACTGCGTCTGCCCGTATCTGTCTCGAGGCGACCTCCCACTCCGGTGCGCCGACGGCGATCCGCCGGCCGCGCGCCCCGCTCCTCGCCGCCGCGCCCGCGACCTGCCGCCGCAGCCCTGGTTGTCGAGTGGACCGCGCGGCCTACCTATGTTGCGTGTTGCCGGCATCCCCGCCCGGTACCTCCTTGGTCGTGGTCCCTCGTCGGTTGACGAGGGGTCGGCGACGTTGTCTATCGAATGACCCCCTCGTCGGCCGGCCGCTCGGCCCCGACGCTCCAGAAATTCCCTCGGAGAAGATCGATGGCCGTAACCCGCGAGATCGTCCTGGAAGCCCTGTCCCGTATCGCCGCACCGGACGGGCGCGGTTCGCTCGCCGCCTCCCCGGCGCTCTCCGAGATCGTCGTCAACGGCGCCAAGGTCTATCTTTCGATCGCGGTCGCGGCGAACCAGGCCGACACCATGGAGAGCCTGCGCGCCGCCGCCGAGAAGGCGATCCTCGCCCTGCCGGGGGTCGAGGGCGCCGTGGTCTCGCTCACCGCCGAGCGGCCGAAACCCGCCGCCGTGCCGGCATCGCCGGCCGGCGCCGCGCCGAAGACCAACACCAACGAGGGGGCTCTGCCCGGCGTGCGCCACATCGTCGCGGTGGCCTCCGGCAAGGGCGGCGTCGGCAAGTCGACCACCGCCGCCAACTTCGCCCTCGGCCTCGCGTCGATCGGGCTGAAGGTCGGTCTGCTCGACGCCGACATCTACGGCCCCTCGGTGCCCAAGCTCTTCGGTCTCGGCGGCACCCGCCCGGAGATCCGCGATCAGATGCTGATTCCGATCGAGACCTGCGGCATCCGCGTCATGTCGATCGGCTTCCTGGTCGACGAGGACGCCCCGATGATCTGGCGCGGGCCGATGGTGATGAGCGCCATCACCCAACTGCTGCGCGACGTGAACTGGGGTGGCCTCGACGTCCTCGTCGTCGACATGCCCCCCGGCACCGGCGACGCTCAGCTGACGCTCGCCCAGCAGGTGCCGCTCGCCGGCGCGGTGATCGTCTCCACCCCGCAGGATCTGGCGCTGATCGACGCCCGTCGCGGCGTCGCCATGTTCCAGAAGGTCGACGTGCCGATCCTCGGCGTCATCGAGAACATGAGCTATTTCGTCTGCCCGAACTGCGGCACCCGCCACGACATCTTCGCCCATGGCGGCGCCCGCGCCGAAGCCGAGAAGCTCGGCGTGCCCTTCCTCGGCGAGGTGCCGCTGACCATGGCGATCCGCGAGGGCTCCGACAATGGCCGGCCGATCGTCGTGGCCGAGCCCGACGGGCCTCATGCCGCGGTCTATCGCGACATCGCTGCGAAGGTGCGCGACGCGCTCGGTGGCGGCGGCAGCGCCTTCGCCATGCCCAAGATCGTCATCGAATAGGCCCGAGATGACCGGCGACGACGCGCAGATCCCGAGATCGGCGACCCGTCGCGTCGTCGCGCGACGGCACGGACCCGGCGGACCGCCCCGAGCGGACGAAAGCGCCGGCCGCCCTGCCGGCCGCGACGAGGTCGTCGCCGAGGAAACCCCGGTGGCGCTGGTCTACAACGGCCACGCCTTCGCCGTGATGATGGCGAGCCCGGCCGATCTCCGCGACTTCGCCCTCGGTTTCTCCCTGACCGAGGGCATCGTCGAGACGCCGTCGGAAGTCCTCGCCGTCGAGACGACGGCCCTGCCGCGCGGCGTCGAATTGGCGGTGTCCATTCCCGAGGCCCGTGCCCTGGCGCTACGGGCCCGGACCCGGTCGCTCGCCGGTCGCACCGGCTGCGGATTGTGCGGCGCCGAGAGCATCGCCGAGGCGTTGCGGCCCGTCGCGCGCCTGACGCTCGCCACGCGCGTCGCCGCCGCGGCGATCGATCGGGCGGTCGCCGCCTTTCCCGAATGCCAGACGGTCAATCGCGAGACCGGCGCCACCCACGCCGCCGCCTTCGCCGATCTCGACGGCCGCATCCGCCTCGCCCGCGAGGACGTCGGCCGCCACAACGCCCTCGACAAGCTGATCGGCGCGCTCGCGTCGAGCGCGATCGATCCGGCCTCGGGCTTCGTCGTGGTGTCGAGCCGCTGCTCCTACGAGATGGTCCACAAGACCGCCGCCGGCGGGATCCCGCTGATCGCCTCGGTCTCGGCGCCGACGAGCCTGGCGGTGGAACTGGCGGAGAAGGTCGGCGTCTGCCTGGTCGCCTTCGCCCGCGACGGACGCTTCACCGTCTATGCCGAATGCGATCGTCTTCTCGAAGAACCGAAAATAAGTTGAACTTGCCAGATACGATGGAATGAACTCGAATGCGGTTCATTCTGTGCCGCCGGCAGGTCGTCTCGCCGCCTATTGGAAGTCGCGCGGCGGGCGAACCGGCAGGTAGGCGCCGTCGATCGTGCCGTTGTGGCCGCAGAACGGCGGCGGCGAGTCCTCGTCGCCGGCCGCCGGTTTCGCCGCCAGCCACAACAGGCCGTCGCGCGGCGTGAGCGTCACGCTCCATTCCTCCGGATCGTCCGCCGCCGGGGCGATCACCCAGGCGTCGCCGTCCCGTCGCGCCACGCCCTCGACGTCGCACAGCCAGCGCGCCCGCGTCGGCTCCGCCGTGCCGATCAGCACGTCGGCGTCGCCGTTCGGCCGGGCCGTCACCTCGATCGAGCCGTGGGCATTGCGCCAGGAGCCGGCGATCTCGCGGCGTCCGTCGACCTCGATCGCCTTCAGGAACGCGACCTGGTCGCCGAGCCGCGCCTCGACGTCCTCGTCGGGCAGGCCGAAGGCGTCGTCGCGGGCGGCGATGAAACCGCGCTGCGCCTGTTTCAGCACCTCGCGCATCGGCCCCGACAGCGCCTGCATCGCCCGCCCGTAGGCCGCGGCGATCTCGACGTCGAGCGCCGACAGGCCGGCCGATCGGCAGATCGCCTTCTCCACCGCCAGCCGCGCCGCCTTGCAGTCGAACGACGGCGGTGCCGCCCGGGCGGGGAGGGGAGGAAGGAGGAGCGAAAGAGCGAGGAGGAGAAGAGACGCACGCGCTGTCATCGTCGAAGGTCCTCCCAGGGGGTCGATCGAGACGGATGGTTCCCATCCGTCTCGTGATTCAGAACCACTATCTCATCGACCACCGGGGGCGGGCGGAATGATGTCCGAGGCCGGGCCACGAGGTCCAGCGGCCGGGGAAGGTCTTTCGGCGGCGGCCCGCGGCGCTTCGCGGGTCGGCCTCGAGGCCGTCGTCCCGTCGGATCGCCGCCACCTACCGGGCGACGGCCGTCTTGTTGTCGGAGATCACTCGGCCGATCCCGGCATAGTGGGCGTCGAGACGATCGCGGGCGGCGGCGGCGTCGCGCCGTTCGACCGCGTCGACGATGGCGACATGGTCCCGCCACGTCGCCATCGGGTCGGAATTGGCGAGATTGACGAAGTCCGACGCCTTGTGGAAGGCGAGCCAGAAGACGTCGAGCAGGCGCGACAGCACCTCGTTGTCGAGATCGCGGAACAGGATCCGGTGGAATTGCCGGTCTTCCTCGGGGAAGGCCGCGCCGCGCGTCGCCAGGGTCTTCATGTCCTCGAGCACCGCGCGCAGGGCGGCGATGGTGCCGGGTTCGATCGCCGCGACGGTTCGCTCGATCAGCCCCACCTCGAGCGTCCGACGGATGACGAGGACCTCCTCGATCTCCTTCAGCGCATTGCCGAGCCCATAGGCGAGGTTGTCGAGCAGGGGGTCGAAGGAGAAGGCCCTGACGAAGATGCCGATGCCCCGCCGCGACTCGAGAATGCCGACCGATTCCAGCGCCTTGATCGCCTCGCGCACCGAGTTGCGACCGACCCCCAGCTGTCGCGCCAGCGTCCCTTCCGGCGGCAGCGGCGCGCCGGGGCCGAGGCGATTGTCGGCGATGTAGTCGCGAAGGCTCTCCTGCACCGAAACATGGAGCAGAGGCGATCGCTTGAGGGGTATCAGGCCGGTCTTCACCATCTCGATCTCCGAAGGGCTCCACCTCGCGCTGGGTCGGTCTCTCTGTTCCTCGAGCACACGATCCCTCTGGCGCGAGGTCCCACGGGCACGACGGGTCCACTGGCACGACGGGTCCACTGGCACAATGTCCACGGGCCAACGGGTCCACTGCCACGAGATCCCTCTCGCGCGCGGTCCCGGAGAGCCCTCCGGACCAGCGAGCCCTCCGCTCTCCCTCCACCCGTGCGGGGGTATCATATTGACTTGTAGGATATCCTGCAACACAGTGTCTTGCTGCCGCGGTGGATGCCGGAGCGCGGCTTTCGTGGCCGTGCCGCTCCCGGGTGGCGGCTCAGGCCGAGACCGGTCTCCACCGAGCCCGCGCGGACGACGAGGTCCGGCCGCCGAGACCGCGCGGCCCGTGCCGTCGAGCCGGGCGGGGATCGGGCGAGGCGAATTCGGCCCGTGGATCCTCCGCCACGACCGGCGGTCCGAACGAAACACGGGCGATCGAGGATCGGGCCGATGGTATCGAGCTATACGGTCGGCGAGACCGACGAACGGCCCTGGGGACGCTGGGAGGTGTTGGCGACGGGCGAGGGTCACGTCGTCAAGCGCATCACCGTCACCCCCGGCAAGCGCCTTTCGCTGCAACGTCACGTCCACCGCTCGGAACACTGGGTCGTCGTCGCCGGCCAGGGGCTGGCGATCAGCGGCGAGACGACGATCTCGATCGCGGTCGACCAGGCCCTGTGGATCCCGCTCGGCGCGGTGCATCGCATTGAGAACACCGGAACCGAGGATCTGGTCCTCATCGAGGTGCAACTCGGCGCCCATCTCGCGGAGGACGACATCGAGCGGCTTCACGACGACGCCGGCAGGGTGTGAGCGACATGAGTGATGCGAGGCGCGAGATCGTCGCGCTCGACGTGGGCGGCACGGCGGTGAAGTCGGGCGTACTCCTCGGCGATCCGGCCGAGGTCGCCCGCGTTCTCGCCCGCGATCCGGTGCGCGCCTCGGAAGTCCTCGCCCATCTCGAGCGCGAGGCGATCGACAGCGCCGCCGGGCGGGAAGCGATCGTCGCCCGTCTCGCCGAGATCTGCGATCGCCAGACGGCGCGCTGCGCCCGGCCCGAGGTGATCGCCATCGGGTTTCCCGGCCCCTGCGACTACGAGCGCGGCATTCCGCTGCTGCGAGGGCTCGGCAAGTTCGACGCCCTCCACGGTCTCGACCTCGGCGCCCGCCTCGCCGAACGTCTCGCCCACCCGCTGCCGATCACCTTCGTCAACGACGCTTCCGCCGCGGCGGTCGGCGAGGCCTTGGCGCGCGATCTCGAGGGCCGGGCGCTGATGATCACCCTGGGCACCGGTTTCGGCACCGCCTTCCTCGACGGCAAGGCGATCGACGGACGGACCTTCCCCTGGTCGGCGACCGGTGAACTCTTCGCCGAACCGGCCTTCGGTGGCCGCGCCGACGACGCCTTCTCGATCCGTGGCCTCGACCTTCGCCTCGCCGATCGCGGCGTCGACTGCGCCGGCCTCGCCGCTCGGCCCGGCGCGATCGACGCCGACGCGGCGCTGCGCGAGCGCTTCCACCGTTTCGGCGTCGACCTCGGCGGCTGGCTCGTGCCTTACGCGCGCACCGCGGGCGTCGGGCTGGTGATCGTCGGCGGAGGCCTCGCCGCGCACTTCCCCCGGTTCGGTCCGGCGATGGCGCGAGCCCTCGGCCTCCCGGTCGAGCCCGCGCGCCTCGGCGATGCCGCGGCCCTCGTCGGCGCCGCCGATCACGCCGCCCGCCGCCTCGCCGAACCGGGCTGAGGCCACCGCGCGCCGCTCCCCCGAACGCGAGGACCCGCCACGAGGGCGGGTGGTCCCGGGTCGGATTCCTCGAGGCCGAGCCTCACGGCACGCCGGCGCCGAGAAGCGAGGGCAGGGCGGTGGTCAGCGGCGGCCACAGGGTGACCGCCAAGAGCACCACGATGAGCGGGATCAGCCAGGGCACGATCGATCGCGCCATGGTCTCGAAGGTCACGTCGGCGATGCGGGTGACGACGAAGAGCACCACGCCGACCGGTGGGGTGATCGTTCCGATGATCAGGTTCAACACCACGATGACGCCGAACTGCACCTGATCGATGCCGTAGCTCGCCGCCGCCGGCACCAGGATCGGGATCAGGATCAGCATCGCCGCCAGCGCCTCCATGAAGCACCCGACCACCAGCAACAGGACGTTGGTGAGCAATAGGAAGACCAGCGGATCGCGGATCGTCTCGACGATCATCGGCGTCAGCGTCTGCGGCAGGCGTGACACCGAGAGGCACCAGCCGACGGCGCCGGCGGTCATCACCAGGATGCAGACGATGCCGGTGGTCTCGACCGAATTGATCAGGATCGGCACGAGGTCGGAGGTCTTCAGGGTCCGATAGACGACGAAGCCGAGGAACAGCGCCCACAGGCAGGCCGCAGCCGCCGCTTCCGTCGGGGTGAAGATCCCCGAGAACATGCCGCCGAGGATCAGCACCGGGGTGGCGATGGCGAAGGAACTCGACAGGAAGGTGCGGAAGAGGGCGCGGAAACCCTGGAAGGTCTCGCGCCGCATGCCGTCTCGATTGGCGACGACGACCACCATCGCCATCAGCGACAGACCCATCAGCAGGCCGGGGATGACGCCGCCCATGAAGAGCTTGCCGACCGACACGTCGGCGCTGACGCCGTAGATGACCATCGGCAGCGACGGCGGGATGATCGGCCCGATGGTCGCGGCGGACGCCGTGATCGCCGCCGCCGTCTGCGGCTTGTAGCCGGCCTTGGTCATGGCGCGGATCTCGATCGCCCCGGATCCCGCCGCGTCGGCCACCGCCGAGCCGACCATGCCGGCGAAGATGATGCTGGTCAGGATCGAGGCATGGGCGTAGCCGCCGCGCACCCAGCCGATGGCGGCGGAGGCGAAGGCGACGATGCGATCGGTGATCTGCGCCTTCGACAGGATGTTGCCCATCAGGATGAACAGCGGCGCGGCGACGATCGGGAAGGAATTGACCGCGCCGGCCATCTTCTGCGGCAGGAGTTCGGTCGGGATGCCGCCGAACCACAGGAAGGCGAGGGTGGCGAGCGCCATCGTCACGTAGAGCGGCACGCCGGCGAAGATGATCGCCAACCAACCGATCGCGATCTTGGTCATCAGGGCAATCATAGAACGAAGTCCTTGCCCGCTTCACGGCGGCCGGCAAGCGCCCGCTCGATCAGATCGACGATGGCCTGACCGGTGATGACGAGGCCGGTCGGAACGAGCGGCACGTACATCCAGGCCGTGGCCATCGGCATCGTCACCGTCTCGATGTCGCTGTTCTTGTGGACGAGGTCGATGCCCTCGACCACCAGGACGACGCCGACCAGCGCCACCAGGGCCTGGGTCACCGTCTCGGTGACCTGCCAACCGCGCTTCGGCAGCAGGTCGATCAGCACCCGGATGCGGATGTGCGCCTGATTGCGGGTGGCCAGGATGGTGCCGAGGCAGGCGAGCCAGACCATGATGTAGCCGGAGAGTTCCTCGGTCCAGGCGAAGGGCACGCCGACGGCGCGCCCGACGATGCCCATGGTGACGACGACGAGCAGCGCCACCAGACCGAAGACCGACGCGCCGGCGACCGTGAGGTCGACGGCGCGCCCGATCCACTTCAGGACGGCAGGCATCACAGAGCCGCCAGGCCGTCGAAGGTTCCCTTGCCCCAGCGCTCCTCGTACTTCTTCGGCACGCTGGCGAGCACCGGATCCCGCCACAGCTTGAGGTCCGGCGTGATCACCGTCATGCCCTTGCCCTTGAGCGTGTCGACGAGGCTGGCCTCCTGCTTGAGCAGTTCGGCGTCCTGCCACTGGGCCGCCTCGGCGACCGCCGCCGCGATGAGGTCGCGATCGGCCGCCGGCAGGCCCTTCCAGAAGGCCTCGTTGATCATGACCAGGCGCGGCGTGATGATGTGCTCGGTCAGGACGAGGAACTTCTGCACCTCGAAGAACTTGCCGCTCTGGATCGTCGGCAGCGGATTCTCCTGGCCGTCGACGGCGCCCTGCGACAGGGCGAGATAGAGCTCGGCGAAGGCGATCGGCGTCGCCTGGGCGCCCCACGCCTCGACCATCGAGCGGAACACGTCGACCGGCGGCACGCGCAGCTTGAGGCCGGCGACGTCGGCGGGGGTATGGACCTCCTTCTTGGCCCCTGAACATTAAAGGGGCACAGATATACGGCAGGCGGATCATGGGTTGAACGGGATGGCTCGGAACCCGTTTTTGTCGAGAGCCGGCTTTTCTTCCCAGAGGTAATCGCCGGTCAGGTTCACATGCTCCCATGTGAGAGGCGACAGGCTGGACAGCAGATGATCCGGGATAGCCTGTCCTGCACTGCGCAGGGCATCGATGACGCGGCCGATATAGATTGTGTTCCAGTGAATGATGGCGGTGACAACCAGATTGAGAGCGGATGCCCGGATCGACAGGTTTTCCTGACTGCGATCGCGGAAACGGCCGAGACGATGAAGATTGACTGCCCGAACAAGGCTGTTCCGGCTTTCGCCCTTGTTCAATTCAGCGGTAGTTGTCTTTCGCAATTGCTCGTCGTTGATCCAGTCGAGGGTGAAGAGGGTTCGTTCAATCCGTCCCATCTGGCGCAACGCCTGGGCAAGACCGCTTTGCCTCGTTGTCGCCGACAATCGCTTCAGCATGAGCGAGGCGCTGACGGTGCGCGTGCGTAGCGAGGTCATCAGGCGCAAGATATCATCCCAATGCGTCCGGATCAGATCGGCGTCAATCCGGTCACCCATGACATTCTGAAGAATTCCGTATTGTTTGGCCAGTCCGAAGGCGTAGAGGCATCGCCCGTCGAGATCGGGGATGCGCGGCACGAATGCGAAGCCGAGCGCATGACAGAGGGCGAATACAAGATCGCTGACGCCGCCGCCATCGACGTGGTGTCGGACAATATTAAGGCCAGCGTCGGTTTCCAGCAATGCGTCAAGCACGTGAACGGCTTCACTTGCCGTTGCGGCGATGATTTTGGTATGAAAGGGCGCGTAGCGACCAGAGATTGCGGTGTAGAGCTTGATAATCGGGTTGTTTCCATACCTGCCATTGACGCCGCCTGCGACTTCGCCGCCGTCGCCAAGATGGATATGTTGTCCGTCCGACGAGGAAACAGCGTGCGAGCCGAACACTGTTGAGAACGGGGCAGAGTGTTGAGCCTCAACCAGTTTGGCGAGCGCCAGAGCGAATGTCTCCTCGCGAAAATGCCAGATTGCCATCTGCTGTAGCTGGCGGCGCGTGATGCCGGGACAGGCATGCGCCATCTTCGAGAAGCCGAGATTTGTGGCTTCGGCGATCAGCGCCGCATAGAACACCCGCAGATCGGAAGGTGACCGACCGGTCTGGAGGTGCTCGAATAACGAACTGAAGCCGGTCATCCGGTCGATATCGGCCACAAGGTCCGTCAACCGGATTGGCGGCATGGCTGTCGCCACCCGCCTTGCGAACGCGATTGCGGCTTCGGTTTCCGTGCTTCTGACCGCTGGGACCCGCAATCCTTTTGCGCCGATGCGGGTATCGCCTCGACTAGTTTCCAGGCGACGTGTCGCCTCACGCAGCTTTTGATCCAGAGCGTCGGCCTTCTGGGCGAGATAGGTCTCGACATCGATCGGAATCGCGACCGGAATGCGGGCCTCGGCTTTGATGACGGCAAACGTCTGGTGCGAGATCATGTACTCGTCGAGTGCGCGGTAGGCGCGGGAACCCCTGATCCATATGTCGCCGGCGGCAATCCTGTTTTTCAGCTCGACGATGAGAAAGAGTTCCAGCATCTTCCGGTCGATCACGTCATCAGCGCCGACGATTTCCTTGCGCCATCGCGCATTCGCCAGCAGCAACGCCTTGCGGATCCAGGGCCGATCGTTTGATCTGGCCCCTTTCCTCCAGGCAGTTTCCATCTGCACAATAGCTTCAATGATATGTACGTTTCGGCGGTTTCCTTCAAAGGTGAACGAGGCCAGAAATGCAGCCGCGAACCGCCGGATGCGAGCATATTGAGCCGGCAGGTAGGTGATCAAATCATCCTCGCTGCGAGGCCTTCTCACTGCCTTCGCCGAAGCTGTTGCCTGAATGAGCTCTTCCCAGCTCGCGACAGTGGTCACCGCCTCATCAAGAGAAAGCCCAGCTTCGCGTTGGGCGGTTATGGCTTCGCCAAAATTGACGAAGAAATCGAGTGCGGATGTCGCCGACGATGCGGTTTCGAGGAGTTGCTTGTCACGGGCTGCCTCTGCCTGCCGAAAACTCTTGCCAATCAACGTCTCGAACATGCTGATCGCCGCGTCGGTGAGTGCTATTTCCATTTCCAGAAAAAACGCGGCCAATGTCGCGTGACGGCGGCCTGGCCGCATCTGCTCAAAATTCTGGGCAGTCAGACGACGACCTTCCTGTGCCATCCGACGAACACGGTGAGCCGGGATCGCTTGAAGCACATCATTGGGGACACCGACATGACGCACGGCCTCCAGTCGATCTATCAATCCCCGCATGGCCGTTGCCCCGGCTTTACCGGGAGGTTCTCGCAACCAGGATATGCCGCTCTGTTTTGCGCGTCGTCCCGCGCCGAGCAATGTTTCCATCCGAAGAACAAGGTCCGGCGTCAATCTTCCGGCGACATCGGTATACAGCGCCTCCTCGGCTTCAGTGCAAGCCTGCCCCGCCAACCGTTCGAGCACGGTAATGCCGGGAATAATGATGCGCCTCCGCCGCATCTCGTCAGCCAGTGTTGCAACGACAAATTTGTCTTTCGTCGAAGCGATCGCAATGCCGCGTGCAAATGCAAGCAGATCGGCGCGCAACGGGTGTGACAGTTCAGTGAAGCCATAGTGCTGGCGCAGGATGGCGAGCTGCTCATAGCGGGTTGGTGCTCTCCGTGCAAAAGTGGAAAGTGCCTCTGGCTCGATCCCGAGTTGTTCGGCCAGAAACGACAGCGCCACAGAAGGGATGACTTCCCCCCGCTGAATCAGGCGGCCGGGATAACGAAGAGCAGAGAGCTGAAGCGCTAATCCCAACCGAGTGTCATCATGGCGTCGAGTTTCGATAAGATGGCGATCATCGTCATCGAGGCACCAATGCCGGATCAGAGTGTCGTCATCAATGGGAAGAGCAAGGAAATTCTGCCGTTCGGCATCCGTCAAAATCATCCGGCGGGGCATGGGTACTCCGTTCGTCACAAAAAGATCGGAGATAACCGTTCATGGAGCTTACATTGCAAGACGGGTTATGTGACAATCTACAGACTTTGGCGCGACCAAATGAAGAATGTCACACAAACGGACGTATAAATGACATTGTTGATCGGATACGCACGGGTCTCGAAAGCTGATGGCAGTCAAGCCCACGACCTGCAGCGCGACGCCCTGATCAGGGCCGGCGTTCTGCCTGACCATATCTATGAGGATGCAGCCTCGGGCCGCCGCGACGACCGACCCGGTCTTGAGGCATGCCTGAAGGCGCTGCGTGTTGGCGACACACTCGTGGTTTGGAAACTGGATCGGCTCGGCCGTGATCTACGTCATCTGGTCAACCTGGTCGGCGATCTAACCAAACGCGCCATTGGTCTGAAGATATTGGCTGGCGAAGGCGCATCGATCGACACCACCACTACCAACGGCCGACTGGTATTCGCCATCTTCGCCGGGCTGGCTGAGTTCGAACGTGAGTTGATCGTCGAACGGACTAAGGCAGGCCTGGCGTCAGCCCGCGCCCGAGGGCGCAACGGCGGCCGCCCCTTCAAGATGACGCCAGCCAAGCTGCGGCTTGCCGCCGCATCCATGGGACAACCGGCAACCAAGGTGCGCGATCTCTGTGCCGAACTCGGAATTACCCGGCAGACGCTCTACCGGTTTGTCGGGCCAGAAGGCGAGTTGAGAGCCGATGGTGAAAAGCTGCTCAGTCGTCGCAAGCGCGAAACCTGAAGTATGCGAGGGGGACAGCTTCGTGCCTTCTCCGGCCGCTCCCGGACCCCTTTCGGACCTTGGTTCGAGAAAGTTGTACGGCAAGCCATGAGCCACTGCGGCCTTTTCCGGCAGAGGGCAGGAACGTCGCGGTGGAGTGGAATTCTGCGCTTTCGATTGGTTGCCGAGGGCGGCTTGGTTGCCACTTTGCGGACATTCGCCACAGGAGAAGCTAGCCAGATCGACTAAGAAACACGAACCCATGACATGGGTTGATGGAGCTGGGCCGCCTTCAGCTGACCGCAGAGCGCATGCGAAAACAGATCGCCTGTACCCACGCTCTTTGACGTCGCATTTAAGCTCCTCACTCAATCATCGAACCGGTTGAGCGACCGCTTAGACCGTGCGAAATACGCGTTCATGACCAACAAAACGCGCATGTAGCCGATTCGAGAGGCGCTGACGTCAGCGAGCGGATACCGTCTCATTGCAGTGAGCGTTCAATAGATGCTGGGCGAAGGCCGGTATAGGCATGCCCGAAATGCCGGTGCGCCAAGCGACAAACAGGTCCTTTCGTAGCGGCGGGTCAGGGAAGGGTAAGGCACGCAGGCTTCCGGCCCGCACCTCGTCCGATACGGCTGACGCCAGAACTAGAGAGATGCCAACTCCAGCCTTTACCGCCTGCTTGACAGCCTCGGTGCTACCCAACTGTAGGGAAACCCGCGGCATTTGAGCGTGATCGCCGAAATATTTCGCAAGCATCCGCCCGGTCCCGGTGCCAGGTTCGCCGCCGAGAAGCTCAAATGCGGATAACTGAACCGGATCAATGTGGTCTTGAGACGCCAATGGATGATCGGGCGGAACGATGACGACGACGGGCTCGCTTCTCCAGCGCTCGACTTGGCAGCCGTCGCGGTTGTCCCACCATTCCAACACGGCCACATCTATTTCGACATTCTCCAGTTTCTCGACGATGGACGGATTGCGGTCAATCACCATATCAAAAGCCGCTGGATCGCGGCCTTCCAGATATGACCGGACATAGGGCTGCAGCAGATAGATTCCGATATTGGAACTGGCACCGATCCGCGTGCGCTCCCCAGAGACCGCGGCGAGTGCACGCTCGTTAACCCTAAGGATGCTCTGGGCATAAGGCAGAAAGTTCATCGCTTCCCGCGTCGGCTCGCACCCCGTTCGGGAGCGATGGAATAGCAGGACACCCAGCTGCTCCTCAAGCTTCTGGATATGTGATGAGGCCGTCGGCTGAGCGATCCGAAGATATTCTGCGGACGCTTGAAAGCTCTTATGCTTCGCCAGGGCCAGAAATGTCCGCACCCATACTAGATTCAGCATTGCCGATCTAAGCCACTTGTCTCGGATTGTTGACGGCATCCATTGGCGGCTTACCCGAAAGGGCCTGCAGGATATTTTCTGCAGCGCGCAGTTCGATTGCCAAGCGAACTTTCTTAACAGCAGAGCCAATATGCGGGCTGAACATCGTGTTTGGGTGACCCAGCAAGCCCGGAGCGATCTCCCGCGGTCTGTCTTCGCGAGCCCAATCCTCCAGCTCGAACACGTCGGCGGCATACCCGCCGAGCTGACCGCTGGTGAGCGCAGTTAGAACAGCAGCTTCGCTCACGACAGAGCCGCGGCATGGATTCACGAGGTATGCGCCTGGTTTCATCAGGGCGAGCGTCCTGTCGTTGATCAGATGGATGGTGTCTGGGGCCAGCGCCAGGGCCAGGATGACGATATCGGATTCGGATAATACCTCCTCCAGGCTGCGCCGAGCAACACTAGGTCGAGCTTCGCCGCCGGGTGCTGGGATCGGCACCCGGTCGTTGTATAGCAGCGTTGCGCCCCAGCCATTCAGCCGTTCGGCGATGGCTTGCCCAATCGCCCCCATTCCGAGAATACCAATGGCGGACCCCGCGATGCCCAGGCCGAAAAACTCCGGCCGCCAACCGGCGAATTTGCCGCAGCGGACCCTGGCATCGGCCTGGATCATCTTGCGGGTGAGGCCGATGGTAAGGCCGATGGCCAACTCAGCCGTCGGCACGGTCAGGAGGTCAGGCACGATGCTCAGCCAGATGCCCCGGGCCGTACAGGCCGCGACATCGAAGTTATCGTAGCCCTTCAAGGCCGCGCCGATGACCTTCATCTGCGGGCAAGCTGCCAGGAAATCGGCGTCGACCCAGTCCGGCATGAAGGCCATCATTGCATCCGCCGTGCCGACACGGCGGCGAATCTCTTCGCGGGGCAGGGTTTCCATAGTTTGATTGGGAGTGACTTCACAATGGTCACAGAGGAGATCCAAGGTTTCCTGATGCACTTTGTGGGTGATGACGACGCGCGGTTTCACGATGGCCGGTCCTTACTTGAATTTCTTCCGCAAATAGCCGCTCAGGCCATCGACGATTGTCACCATTATCAGGATGACGAGTAAAATGGCGCTGACTTCTTGATACAACATGATTCGAAGCGATCCCATCAGCTCAAACCCAATACCGCCTGCGCCAACCATTCCCATTATCGTGGATGCGCGGAAGTTATATTCCCAGCGATAGACGGATACGTCTGCGAACTGCGATGACACTTGTGGCAGGACGGCGTGGAACAACACTTGAACCGGAGTTGCACCTGCGGCGCGCGCAGCCTCTATGGGGGCCTCATCGACATGCTCAATTGCTTCCGCAAAAAACTTGCCGACCATACCGACCGAATGCAGGCCTAATGCCAGAACGCCGGGTAAAGCACCAAAGCCTACGGCAGCAACGAAAATGATGCCCATAATCAGCTCCGGGACCGAGCGAAGAGCGTTTAGCAGGGTACGGGCGACATGAAATACGATCGTGTGCGGCGACGTGTTCCGGGCAGCAAGAAAAGCCAGCGGAAATGACAGAAGCACCGCTATTGCCGTTCCGGCAATACTCATTGCCAAGGTGTCCACCAGCGGCTTGAGCCACGCGCGCGCATTGGTGAAATCCGGCGGCATCGCCTCGCGGGCCAGCGTTAAGATGGCCGGAACCCCGTTTGCCAGGGTCCCGAAATCCAGAAGACCAACATACCAGAATGCAACCAGCACAATAGCGAGTACCGCAGCAACCTGGGCAGACTGCCGGATCCACGCCCGACTGTACTGATCGAGATAATGGTTTGTTGTGTTGATTGTGGTTGCGCCGAGCGTCGTCATCACGTCCTCACATCGCTCCGAAGTCGATTCCAAGCAACTTTCCCATATCGCGGATCACGTCGTAATCATTGTCCGTGATCGGGGCGAAACCGTCCGCCTTGAAGTTCTTCAGAACTGCGGGGTCCTTCAGGTTCACGAAAGTGGTGCGGATCTTGTCCTTCAGCTCCGGCTTCAGGTCGGAGCGCATCGTCCACGGGTATTGGGGATATTCCTTGCTGTAGGCGATGACCTTGACCTTGCCTGCGTCGACGAGCTTTCTCTCAAGAAGAGTTTTCCAGATCACCTCGGAAAGGCCCCCGACTTCCGCATTGCCGTTGGCGACATTCACCGCAACCGCATCGTGGCTGCCGACGAAGTGCTGCTGGTAATCGCGATCATTCACGACACCGGCTTCCGCCATCAACGTCTTCGGAATCAGATGGCTGGAGGTGGAAGCGCGATCGCCGAAAGCGACCTTCTTGCCCTTGATGTCGCTGAGCGAATTCACATTGGCATTCGCGTTGGCAATGACGACAGAGCGGTAAGTCGGCTTGCCGTCGCTGACCATTGCCGCAAACGGCTCGATATCGGCTTTGCCCTTGGCAAGCACGTACGAGAGCGGACCGAAATAGGCTATGTCGATCCGGCCGAAACGCATTGCCTCGATCATCGACGAGTAGTCTGTTGTCACAACCAGATCGACCTTCTTGCCCAGTTCCTTCTCGAGGTAGTCCTTGAGCGGTTGATTGCGCTTGATCAACTCGGACGCATTCTCATCCGGTAACAGTGCGACCTTTAAAGTCTCTGGATTCGGATTGGCGGCGTGGGCTGGCGCTGCCAGCCCCATGGCAAGGGCGGCAGCAATGGCAAATTTCAGCAGGCGGTTCATAGGGACATCTCCATCTCAGGCGTAAACGGTGGCTGGGCGTAGGCGGGGTTACTCGTCCGGCTGGGTGCGATTGGCTCACGGCGGTGCCCGGCGTATATCGCGGCGAAATTGTCGTCATTGAGCTCATCAGGAGCGCCGTCAAACACAACATGTGCACCGGCAAGGCCAATGATCCGGTCTGCAAAGCGCTGCGCGTATTCCAGCTGGTGCAGCGACACGATGGCGGTGATGCCGTCTTCTTTGCACACCTGGCGAAGCAGTTCGAGGATCTTCTCCGAGGTGGCGGGATCGAGGCTGGCGACAGGCTCGTCGGCCAGAATGATGTTGGGCTGCTGCGCCAGCGCGCGGGCAATCCCGACACGCTGCTTCTGGCCGCCAGAGAGCTGATCGACACGCGTCATGGATTTGTCGGCCAGACCGACGCGCTCGAGGCAGTGGAGAGCCAGTTCCAGGTCCGCGCGGGGCAGCGGGAAGAAACTGCGCAAGGTATTGTGATAGCCGAGTCGGCCGGTGAGGACGTTGGCGAGGGCCGTATGTCGCTCGATCAGCTGATGGTGCTGGAAAATGAGTGCCGTTCGGCGCCGGTGCTGGCGGAGTGCGCCGGTCGGGCCAAGGACACCGAAATCCGATGAGACAATCTCGCCGGAGGTAGGTTTAACAAGGAGGTTCAGGGAGCGCAAAAGTGTCGATTTCCCCGCACCCGACAGGCCGAGTAAAACGGAGAACTCGCGCTGGAAGAAATCGAGGGTGGTCGATCTGAGCGCCACCACTCCGCCTGAATAGGTCACACCGACATTTCTGAGCCGCAACACGTATTTGCGGTCGGTCTCGGCATCGCTGGGCTTCATGGATCACCATCTGTAATGTGAATGACGCAGAGATTGCGTTTCGCAATACAGTAGGGCTCGTGGATGACACTTCGATGTCAAGGTCGCGAAGGTTTTGTGACTCTATCCGTCAGTGAAGTGACCCTTCGCCGCGTGCAAGGCGGACGATGCTGCATTGCGGCAAGGTTGTTACATCCGCAAATGTCTCATTTCCGCGTTCAAACCTAGGTGCTTGTGTTGTGAATGGCGTCTCGTTCCGATGGGCGAGACGAACGGCAAAGTTCCACCCTTCTACGACCTTCGACTGTGGCGCGGAAGCCCGTCGCTGTTCGTGATCTGAACTTTCTACCGTATATCTGTGCCCCTTTAATGTTCAGGGGCCTTCTTGCCGGTCGTCAGATGCCGCTTGCCGTAATAGGTGACGCCGAGCAGGCGGATGCTGCGCTTGGCGGCGAGGTCGTCGGCGAGCTTGGCGAAGACCGGCGCCTTGACCAGCTTGGCGAGATGGGCGGCGTCGCGCCACAGATAGGGCGCCTCGAGCACCGACAGCGGCGGCAGGAAGACCGAGAGCGCGCCGGCGCCGTCGGTGGTCATCTGGATCACGCCGGCGGAGACGTTCTCCATCATCTCCTTGCCGGTCCCGAGCTGTCCGTTCGGGAAGGGCTGGATGTCGATGCGACCGCCCGACTTCTCCTTCACCGCGGCGGCGACGCGGTCCATCATCATCACCTGCGGGTGCGTGGTGGCGAGCGAGTCACCCCAGCGGATGACGGTGGAGGCGGCGCGGGCGCCGATCGCGGGCAGGAAGACGCCGACGGCGGTCAGCCCTGCGGTGAAGCTGCGGCGGGAAAGTCCGGCACCAATTCGGGACATGCGAATTCACTCCCATTTTCTGGATTCCGCCAGGTTCGTACGACCTCGCTTGAGTGGTATAACATCTACACCAGATTTCCCTTGTCAACGGAAAGATCGCGGAATTAGGATCGCGCCACGGAATTGAATTGGTTCGAGGTGGAGACGCCATGACCAGAGATCGGCTATGAGACGCGCCGGTACGCTCCTGTCGCCGGTCCGCAAGCGCAAGTTGTCGGACGACGTGATCGAGCGCCTGGAATCGGCCATTCGCGACGGCACTTATCCGGCGGGTGAGTCCCTGCCCTCCGAGCGCGAATTGATGGCCATGTTCCAGGTCGGGCGACCGTCGGTTCGCGAGGCGCTGTTCGCGCTGCAGAAGCGTGGGCTGGTGCAACTGGGGGCCGGCGAGAAGCCGAAGGTGATGCGCCCGTCGCCGCGCCATCTGCTCGACGAACTCGGCTCCACCGCCCGCCTGCTGCTCGACCAGCCCAATGGGCTCGACCACTTCGAACAGGCGCGGCTGGCGCTGGAGATCTACCTGATCAGCTACGCCTGCGCCCATGCCGACGACGACGATCTCGCCCGCCTCGAGGCGGCGCTCGACGCCAACCGGGCGGCGATCGGCCGGGGCGACGCCTTCATCGCCACCGACGTCGCCTTCCACCGGGTGCTGACCGAGATGCCGGGCAATCCGATCTTCCTCGCCATGCACGACGCCATCGTCGAGTGGATCATCCACGTCCGCCCGGTGCGCCTCAACACCGAGGAGAACAACCGCTGCAGCCACGCCCAGCATCGCGCCATCCTGGAGATGATCCGCCGCCGCGATCTGGTCGCCGCGATCGACGCCGTCCGAGAACATCTCGGCGATTCCCACGCCCGCTATTCCAGCCGCACGGCCGCCCCGACGGCGCGACCCTGACGCAAGCTCCTCGAGGATGACGATGTCCGCAACGCTCGTACCCTGCCGCGATCTCGCGGGCATCTTTTCCGCCCTGGTCACTCCGTTTTCGGCCGACGGCGGCCTCGATCTCGCCGTCGTGCCGGCGCTGGTCGAGGCGCAACTGGCGCAAGGGGTCGCCGGCTTCTACGTCGGCGGCTCGACCGGCGAGGCCTTCCTCCAGAGCACCGAGGAGCGCGCCGCCGTCCTCGTCGCCGTCGCCGAGGCCACCGCCGGGCGCTGCCGGCTGATCGCCCACATCGGCGCGGTCGCCACCCGCGACAGCCTGGCGCTCGGGCGCGTCGCGGCGGATGCCGGCTACGACGCCATCTCGGCGATCCCGCCGTTCTATTACGACTTCTCCCGCGACGAGTTGATGGCGCACTACCGCGCCCTCGGCGCCCAGGTGCCGCTGCCGCTCATCGTCTACAATTTCGGCGGGCGCGTCGGCCGGCTGACCGGTGCCGACCTGCTGCGACTGCTCGACGACCCACGCGTGATCGGCATCAAGCACACCTCGCAGGACCTCTATCTGCTCGAGCGCTTCAAGCGCCACCGGCCCGAGGCGGTGATCTACAACGGCTTCGACGAGATGTGCCTCGCCGGCCTCGCCATGGGCGCCGACGGCGCCATCGGCACCACCTACAACTTCATGGGCGACCTCTTCGTCGATCTCGCCACGGCCTTCGCCGCCGGCCGCATGGCCGAGGCGCTGGCGCTCCAGGTCACCGCCAACCGGGTCATCGACGTCCTCGTCGACGTCGGCGTCCTGCCCGGCTCAAAGCACATCCTGACACTCCAGGGCCTCGACGTCGGCATCTGCCGCGAACCCTTCCGCGCCCTGACCGACGCCGACCGATCGCGCCTGGCGGACTGCGTCGCGCTGTTGGCGGGGCGGTCGAGGGGGTGAGGTGGGGGGGGCTCGCGCTTCTGCCGGGCGCGCGCGGACGTGTCGTGGTGACGAATTGCACGGACCGGTCCGCCGGTTCGAGTGGGTCGATCGCTTCTTTCGTCCGCGCGCGATGGTTCGAGACGGGCCTTCGGCCCTCCTCATCATGAGGCGCTATTGGAATTTTCGAAACAAAAACAATAGCCTCATGGTGAGGAGGCGCGCCTCGCGCGCCGTCTCGAACCATCGCGCACCGTGGCACGGCGCCGGCGCCGCTGGTGTTCGTCGCGGGAAGGGCCGAAGACGGATCTCTGTGCCCCTGCGCACCCGCCTCGTTCCGCGTCCCGAGCCGGGGCCTACTTGCGCCGTCGCGCCAACGCCGGCAAAGCCCCGAAATCCCCCCGGATCAGCGCCTCCTTCTTGAGCCTGCTCCACCCCTTCACCTGCCGCTCGAAGGCGATCGCCTCGTCGAACCGAGGAAATTCCGCCGCCCAGGCGAGTTCGACCGGGCGTCGACGGTTGGTGTATCCCGCGTAGGTGCCGTTCTGGTGCTCCGCCACGCGGCGCATCAGATCCTCGCGGGCGATGCCCACATAATAGGACCCGTCGGCGCATCTGAGGATGTAGACGGTGGGACCTGGGCGGGAGGCGTCCATGGGCGGTCTGGGATGGTCGGGGCTACAACTCAGGGGAGTATGAAGATTGTGGGGTGGCCGCGCAATCTCATCTCATCGCCGAGTGGGGTGGCGAGCCGGACGCCGTGCGCGATGGTTCGAGACGGGCCTTCGGCCCTCCTCACCATGAGGCGTCTTTGGAGTTTTCGAAGCAAATTCAAGAACCTCATGGTGAGCAAATTCAAGAGCCTCATGGTGAGGAGGCGTGCGAAGCACGCCGTCTCGAACCATCGCGCACCGAGGCATGGAGAATGGGGAACTGACGCTGGTGCCCCGAGCGGCGGACATTTTGGTTGTGGAGGATGCGGTGAGAAGCCGAGGAAGCAATACGCCCGATCGCCGGAGGCGGCTATCAGGGCGGGAGCAACGGCGGCGGAGGGAAGGAGGGCCGCTATACCTCCCCCTCCTGACCGGCACTGCCCTCATCCGGAGGACAAGGCGCGTATCGTTCGAAAAATTCCCTCCAAAACCTCACTACATCATCAAGGAGCATTGCAGCTGGCAACCAGCGAGGCTCGGCAGCCTCCGGGCCGAAGTCAAAGAGCAAGAATTCCTTGCCGCCTGTCACGTACGGCCGAGGCCCATCCAAAGATCCTTCATCAAAGCCGCAACCCGGAAAATCCAAAATGAACGGCGGCGCGCTGACACGCAGCGCCTGAAAGGACTGGCTACGAATGAAGTGCTTCGCGCCGTTGGTTAAATCCTGCACCACTGGAAACCAAGGACAGGTGCGATCAATCCAGGCAAGAAAGGATTGGACGTCACGAATACCTAAGGTCTTCCAGACAGCAAAATCCGTCTTGAGCCAATCGCCCCAGACCCATTCGTGCATGTGGAAGGCCGTCATCGCGCAGTTCAGCGCCAGACGGCCAGAACCCGGATCTTTTTCATAATCGGCGAAGTCGGCCTCCAGCTTGGCGAGAAAGTCTCGTGACGTGTCAATGCTGAACATGATTCGACCTGCCCTCCGCATATCAGATAAGGGGCATTATCGGACAAACTCTCGATCACAATCATAGAGGGCGACTAAAACACAATACCCCTCACTTCCCCCGATACCTCCCCCGCTTCCCCTTGCTCCCCGCCATTCCCGCCGAGGTGCTCGAGCTCGGGCGCTTCGGCAATTCCCCCGTCCCCAGCGGCACCTCCGTCCGCCCCACCGTCATCTCGTCGAGCGTGTTCTTCCGCACCTTGGTCGGCGGCAGATTGGCCGAGCGGCCGTATTTCTTCTCGCCGGCGTAGCCCCCCGTCACGTCGTCGACCGACGACTGCCGTGCCAGCGGATCGTCGGCGAGCATCAGTTCCGTCGCCTCCAGCCGCTTGATCTCGTCGCGCAGGCGGGCCGCCTCCTCGAATTCGAGGTTGGTGGCCGCCGCCTTCATCCGCTTGCGCAGGTCGTCGAGATGGGCGGCGAGGTTGTGGCCGACCAGATGGCCGGCCTCGGCGAAGCCCGCCTCGATCGTGACGTGGTCCTGCTCGTAGACCGAGTGCAGCACGTCGGAGATGTTGCGCTTGATCGATTCCGGCGTGATGCCGTGGGCGAGATTGTAGGCCTTCTGCTTCTCGCGGCGGCGGTCGGTCTCGGCGATGGCCCGCTCCATCGAGCCGGTCATGTGGTCGGCGTAGAGGATCACCCGGCCGTCGACGTTGCGGGCGGCACGGCCGATGGTCTGGATCAGCGCCGTCTCCGAACGCAGGAAGCCCTCCTTGTCGGCGTCGAGGATGGCGACCAGCGAGCACTCCGGAATGTCGAGGCCCTCGCGCAGCAGGTTGATGCCGACCAGCACGTCGAAGGCGCCGAGCCTGAGGTCGCGGATGATCTCGATGCGCTCCAGCGTCTCGACGTCGGAATGCATGTAGCGGACCCGCACGCCGTTCTCGTGGAAATATTCGGTGAGGTCCTCGGCCATCCGCTTGGTCAGGGTGGTGACCAGCACGCGGTTGCCGGCGCGCGCCACCTCGCGCACCTCGCCGAGCAGGTCCTCGACCTGTTTGGTCGCCGGGCGGATGTCGATCGGCGGGTCGATCAGCCCGGTCGGGCGGATCACCTGCTCGACGAAGACGCCGCCGGCCTCCTCCATCTCCCAACTGCTCGGCGTCGCCGAGACCGCGACCGTCTGCGGCCGCATGGCGTTCCATTCCTCGAAGCGCAGCGGCCGATTGTCCATGCAGGACGGCAGGCGGAAGCCGTATTCGGCCAGCGTCGCCTTGCGCCGGAAGTCGCCGCGATACATGCCGCCGATCTGCGGAATGGTGACGTGACTCTCGTCGGCGAAGACCAGCGCCTCGTCGGGCAGATACTCGAACAGCGTCGGCGGCGGCTCGCCCGGCTGGCGGCCGGTGAGATAGCGCGAGTAGTTCTCGATGCCGGCGCAGGCCCCGGTCGCCTCCATCATCTCCAGGTCGAAGGTGGTGCGCTGGTCGATGCGCTGCATCTCCAACAGCCGCCCGGCGGCCTCCAACTCGGTGATGCGGTGCTTCAGTTCCTTCTTGATCGACTGGATCGCCTGCTGAAGGGTCGGTTTGGGCGTGACGTAGTGCGAATTGGCGTAGACCTTGACGAACTTGAGGTCCTGGCTCTTCTGCCCGGTCAAGGGATCGAACTCGGCGATGGTTTCGATCTCGTCGCCGAAGAAGGAGATCCGCCAGGCGCGATCCTCCAAGTGGGCGGGGAAGACTTCCACCGTATCGCCGCGCACCCGGAAGGCGCCACGCTGGAACGCCGCGTCGTTGCGGCGGTAGTGCAGGGCGACGAGATCGGCCAAGAGCTGGCGTTGGTCCATGCGCTCGCCGACCTCGATCGAGAAGGTCATGGCGGTGTAGGTCTCGACCGAGCCGATACCGTAGATGCAGGACACCGAGGCGACGATGATGACGTCGTCGCGCTCCAACAGAGACCGGGTGGCGGCATGGCGCATCCGGTCGATCTGCTCGTTGATCGAGGACTCCTTCTCGATGAACGTGTCGGTGCGCGGCACATAGGCTTCCGGTTGGTAGTAGTCGTAATAGGAGACGAAATACTCCACCGCGTTGTTGGGGAAGAACGACTTGAACTCGCCGTAGAGCTGGGCGGCCAATGTCTTGTTGGGGGCGAGGATCAGGGCGGGGCGCTGGGTCGCCTCGATGATCTTGGCCATGGTGAAGGTCTTGCCCGAGCCGGTGACGCCGAGCAGCACCTGGGTGCGGTCCTGGCGCTCGATGCCCTCGACCAGATCGGCGATCGCCTGCGGCTGGTCGCCGGCCGGCTCGTAGGGGCTCTCCAGGACGAAGCGCAACCCGCCTTCCGACTTGGGCGGCCGTTCCGGCCGATGCGGCGTCCACAGCTTGCCGTCCTTGAACAGCGGATTGCCCGACGAGATCAGCGCCGAAAGCGCCTCGACCGTCGCCGTGGCGCCGCCCTGCGGCAGGCTCGCCGCGTCCTCGAGGCCGATCTCCAGCCCCGAAACGGCGTTGAGGCCGGAGGCCACCCGCTCGGTCGCGGTGGCGCTGCCGTCGGATTTCTTCGGCCGCCCGCGTGGCTTGACCGGGGCAGGGGAGGGAGATGCCGCCGCCTTGGCGATCTCCTCGGCCCAGTCGCCGATCGCCCCCGACAACGGCGTCGCGCCGACGTCGAAGGAAGCCTGAGGCGCTTCGCCGAACCCGAGAGAACCGGGCGCTTCGCCGAACCCGGGAGAACCGGGCGCTTCGCCGAACCCGGGAGAACCGGGCGCTTCGCCGAACCCGGGAGAACCGGG
>JAFHCF010000114.1:0-22380 GCA_048497495.1 Prosthecomicrobium sp. | reverse complement strand
GACGGTCGCCGCGCGCCCCGCGAGGGTGCGTTTCATGGGTGTCCTCCCTGGAATGGTCCCGAGCCGGTGGCGGCGGGTCGTGTCGTCCGACCCCTCGTCCACCCCGGCCGTCTCGTCGTCGCGTCACATCGCCGTGGCGCGACGGATGAAGTTGCCGCCCGGCAGGTCGTCGAGCCGGGCACGATCGGCCAGCGCCGCTTGCAGATTGCGCCGGGCGAGGCGGGCGTGCTCGCGCATCAGGCTCTCCGCCCGCGCCCCCTCGCGCCCCTCGATCGCCTCGATCACCGAGGTGTGGTGGTCCTGCGCCAGAACCACCACGGCGCGCGCCTCCGGCAATCGCGACTGCAGCCGCACGAAGCCCGAGGGCGAGGCCAGCGGCAGCGCCGAGACCCGCTCGATCTCGCGCGCCAGCGTCGGACTGGCGGCGAGCCCGACCAGCGCCTGGTGGAAGCGGGCGTTGAGATCGACGTAGGTGGCGAACCCCTCCTCGCCGAGATCGGGGGCGGCGAGCAGGCGGTCGATGCCGGCGAGGATCAGCTTGGCCTCGGCGAGTTCGCCGCGCGATGGGCCGCGCTCCGCCGCCCGCCGAGCGGCGAAGCCCTCGAGCACGCCGCGCAGATCGATGGCGTCGTTGAGGTCGGCCTCCGAGAAGGCCCGCACCACGTAGCCGCCGCCGGGCAGGGTCTCGATCAGCCCTTCCGCCTCGAGCCGCACCATGGCGGTGCGCAGCGGGGTGCGCGAGACGCCGAACCGCTCGGTGAGGGTGAGTTCCGAGAGCCGCTCGCCGACCGGGAACACCCCCTCGACGATCGCCTCGCGCAACGCCAGTTCCGCCTTGCGGGTCTGCGACCCTTCCGCCTCGCGGCTCATCGCCCGTCTCCGTGCCTCGCCGTCACCCGGCTCATTCCGCCGCCACGACCCGCAATCCGGGCTCCTCGGCGGCGATCATCCGATCGATCAGCCGGCGCGCCCACATCGACCCGGCGTCGATGTTGAGATTGAAGAACAGCTTCTCCGGATGTTCGTCCATCGCCCGCTGCTGCGCCTCGAGGATCAGTTCGTCCTCGCCGAAGATCCCGGAGACGCCCTCGCGGATCTCGGTGGTGCGGCGCTGGTTGGTCAGATCCCAACTGCGCACGAAGGCCCAGAAGTAGAGGCAGGAGCCCTCGGTCGACGGGGTGATGGTGTTGAGCACGTAGCCGTTGACGCCCTGCGAGCGGTCGCCCTGCGGCGCGCCGGTCCCGGTGACCGCGACGCCGACGTCGATCGCCACGGTGCACGGCGCCTCGAAGCGGATGATCTGCCAACGGTCGACCGGCCCGGGACGGCCGAGTTGGCCGGCCCAGAAGGGCGGCGGGGTGATCCCCTCCATCCAGCGGGTGACGGTGGCGGTGCGCTCGCCGTGGGTCACCTCGAAGGGCGCCTCGGCCACGGCGCGATCGCCGATCGAGGAGGAATGGACGAAGGTCTCGTGGGTGAGGTCCATCAGATTGTCGACCACCAGCCGGTAATCGCACTTCACCTCGATCAGCTTGCCGTCGCCGGCCCAGTCGGGGTCCTTGTTCCAGTGGAGATCGGGCACCTTCGACGGGTCGGCCAGCGCCGGATCGCCCATCCACAGCCAGACGAAGCGGTGAGCCTCGACGACCGGATAGCCGCGCACGCAGGCGGAAGGATTGATCGTCTCCTGCGACGGCATGTGGGTGCAGCGCCCCGAGCCGTCGAAGACCAGGCCGTGATAGCCGCACACCACCTCGTCGCCGTCGAGCCGTCCCATCGACAGGGGCAGCAGGCGATGCCAGCAGGCATCCTCCAGCGCCGCCACCTCGCCGTCGGTGCGGCGGTACATGACGACCTTCTTGCCGCAGATGGTGCGCGGCATCAGCTCGTGCTTGATCTCGTGATCCCAGGCCGCCGCATACCAGGCGTTCATCGGCCAGGATTTCGATCGTTCGGCCGTCCCTGTGCTCATGGCGTGCTCCCTTCGAATTATTATGTATACAAAGATACGCAGGATCGGCGTGAGGATCAAGGAAAATCTGTGTAAAAGCACCTATATCGAGCGAGATATGCTCTCCTTCGCGTATCGCTGTATACCGAAACGGGTTTTCGCAGAGGAAAGGCGCCCTCTGGCCTGCGCCGTGTCGGGCTAGGAGCGCCGCGGCCGGTGTCCGCCGTCTCGGCTTTGCCATTGACGCGCGGCCGTCCGGCCCTATTCAACGGCCATGGACAAAGCCAAACCCCTCTTCTCCCATCGCAAGCATTGGGCGCACCGCTTCGGCACCGCGCCCTTCCTGCCGATGAGCCGCGCCGAGATGGACCTGCTCGGGTGGGATGCCTGCGACGTCATCCTGGTCACCGGCGATGCCTACGTCGACCATCCCTCCTTCGGCATGGCGATCGTCGGCCGGCTCTTGGAGGCGCAGGGCTTCCGCGTCGGCATCATCGCTCAACCCGACTGGACCAGCCCCGAGCCGTTCAAGGCGCTCGGCAGGCCCGAGCTCTATTTCGGTATCACCGGCGGCAACATGGATTCGATGGTGAACCGCTACACCTCGGATCGACGGCTCCGTCACGACGACGCCTACACGCCGAACGGCGAGGGCGGCAAACGCCCCGACCGCGCCGTCATCGTCTATGCCCAGCGCGTCCGCGAGGCCTACAAGGACGTCCCCGTCGTGCTCGGCGGCATCGAGGGCTCGCTGCGCCGCATCGCTCATTACGACTACTGGTCCGACAAGGTCCGCCGTTCGATCCTGGTCGACGCCAAGGCCGACATCCTGCTCTACGGCAACGCCGAGCGCGCCCTGGTCGAGGTCACCCATCGCATGGCCAAGGGGGCCAAGGCGGCCGATCTCGACGACATCAGAGGCGTCGCCCTGATCAAGTCGGCGGTGCCGGAAGGCTGGACCGAACTCCACGCCGACGACCTCGACAGCGCCGACGAGGGCGCCCACCGTTCCGCCGCGAACACCGTGGTGCGCCTGCCGGCCTACGAGCAGGTGGCGGGCGACCGCGAGGCCTATGCCCGCGCCTCGCGCGTGCTCCATCGCGAGTCGAACCCCGGCAACGCCCGGCCGCTGGTGCAGAGGCACGGCGATCGCGAATTGTGGCTGACCGCCCCGCCGATCCCGCTCCAGACGGAGGAGATGGACGGGGTCTACGGCATGCCCTTCGCCCGCGCGCCGCATCCGTCTTACGAGGGTGCCAAGATCCCGGCCTGGGAGATGATCCGCCATTCGGTGACGATCATGCGCGGCTGCTTCGGCGGCTGTTCCTTCTGCTCGATCACCGAGCACGAGGGCCGCATCATCCAGTCGCGCTCGGAGGGCTCGATCCTGAGGGAGATCGAGCTGGTCCGCGACAAGACCGAGGGCTTCACCGGCATCATCTCCGACATCGGCGGCCCCACCGCCAACATGTACCGCATGGCCTGCAAGGACGAGCGCACCGAGAGCCTGTGCCGCAAGCCGTCCTGCGTCTTCCCCGACATCTGCCCCAACCTCAACACCAGCCACGACAGCCTGATCCAGCTCTACCGCAAGGCGCGGGAACTCCCCGGCATCAAGAAGGTGATGGTCGCCTCGGGCGTGCGCTACGACCTCGCAGTGAAGTCGCCGGCCTACATCAAGGAACTGGTGACCCACCACGTCGGCGGCTATCTCAAGATCGCCCCCGAGCACACCGAGGACGGCCCCTTGGCCCGGATGATGAAGCCGGGCATCGGCGCCTACGATCGCTTCAAGCAGTTGTTCGACGCGGCGACCAAGGCGGCGGGGAAGGAATATCTCCTCATCCCCTATTTCATCGCTGCCCATCCCGGCACGTCGGACGAGGACATGATGAACCTCGCCATCTGGCTGAAGAAGAACAAGTACCGCGCCGATCAGGTGCAGACCTTCCTGCCCTCGCCGATGGCCCTGTCGACGGCGATGTACCACTCCGGCGTCAACCCGCTGAAGGGCGTGCGCCACGGCGCCTCCGAACCGGTCGACACGGTCAAGGGCATCCGCCAGCGCCGCCTGCACAAGGCCTTCCTGCGCTACCACGACGCCGAGAACTGGCCGCTGCTGCGCGAGGCCCTGAAGGAGATGGGCCGCGCCGACCTGATCGGGCCGCGCAAGCACCAGTTGATCCCGACCTGGCAGCCCGCCGGCACCGGCCTCTCCGGCGGTGAGGGCAGGCGCATGGGCGCCAAGAAGGGCGAGCAGGTGTTCCTCACCAAGGGCGCCGATCGCGCCACGCTCGGGCGCTCCGGTCCCGCCTCCCCTGAGCCGATGCCCGAGCGTCGCCCCGCCTCCCCCAAGGCGACGCGCGTACGGCACCCCGCCGCGCCCATGGCCGAGCCGCGCGACGATCGCCCGTCCGGTCCCGCCGGCGCGAGAAAACGCGGCCCCGGCTGGGCCAAGCCCAAGGGGCGGGGCAAGCGCGGCTGATCGCGGCTCACGGCATCTTGGAGGCGAAGGTCAGCGATCGCCCGTCGACGGCGAAGTGGCCGAAGCCGCGGTGGTGGACGGTCTTGGCGCCGATCTGCGCCGGATCGCGCCACGCCTTCACCACCTCGAGGACGCGCAGGCCATAGCGGTCGGCGAGCGAGGAATCGACCACGCGGCATTCGAGGTTGACGAAACATTCCGCCACCAGCGGCGCCGTGACCTTCGCCGCCCGCGCCGGGGTCAGGCCGAAGTCGGCGAACTTGTCGACCTGCCGTCCCGAGCAGTTGCCGATCTCGACCACCGTCTTCGCCAGATCCACCGACGGGATGGCGATGACGCAGTCGCCGGTGGCCTCGAGGGCGGCGGCCGAATGATCGCCGCCGGCGACGATGCAGGCGATCAGCGGCGGGTCGAAGTCGACCATCATGTGCCAGGACATCGTCATGACGTTGGCGCGCGCTCCGTCGCAGGTGGTGAGCAGCACCACCGGACCGGGCTCGATATGGCCGTAGACCGTGCCGAGCGGCAGGTCGTCGAATGGGATGGGAGAGAGCGGGAACCCTCCCGCGGGAACGAGCGTCGTCATCTTCGACCTCCGCGCCGTTCGGCGGCGATCGGTGATCGCCGGACCGGTCTCGAGCCTAGCAGAGAAGGCGTCGTGCCGCCCCGTGCCGTTGGTCGCACCGCCCTGTGCCCGGCGCGCGGCCTGGCGTTCAGGGCACGGTGAAGGCGGCGCCGGGGAAGATGCCGGTGATCCAGTCGCGATGCGGCGACACCCGCGCCATCCACGAGCTGTCGCCGTAGCGGGCGCGGCCGGTGCCGTTGCCGTTGACGCCGACGATCACCCAGGTCGCGCCGAGCTTCATCCAGGCCGATCCGCCGCTGTCGCCGGAGCCGAGCAGGCCGACCAGCGGCGTCGCGGGTCGGCGCGCCCCGCCGTAGGGATTGGCGAGGCTGCCGTCCTCCTTGGGCAGGAAGACGCCGAGATAGTTGCCGCCGTCGCCGGAGCGCGGCGGTGGCCGCACCAGGTCGACCCACTGGTCGACGACGCCCTGCGCCGCCGCCTTGTCGGAACCGCGATAGAACTTCGCCTTCTCGCCCACCGATCCGATGCCGCGACTGCCGTAGCCGACGAAAGTGACGAGCTTTCCCGCCTCGTCGCCTCCGCCGTAGAGCTTCGGTGGCGCGCCGGCGCCGGCGACCGGTCGGGTCAGGCGCAGGATCGCCAGATCGTAGCCGGTGCGGGATTCGGCGTCGCCGTTCCACTTCGGATGGACGAAGACGCGGTCGGCCTTCATCACCGAGCCGTTCGGCGCCCGCACCACATAGGCGTCGGGCCGGGCCGGCAGGTCGAAGACATGGGCGGCGGTGAGCACCCAGCCGTGGGTGTCGTCGTTGCCGATCCAGGTGCCGGAGGCCTCGCCCCAGGTCTCGCCGTCCGAGGCCAGCGCCAGGACGCCGCGGAATTGCGGCTCGGAGGCGAGCTTCAGGTGGGCGGCGAAACCCACCCATTCGTATCCCGGCGCGCCGCCCTGGTCGCGCCAGGTGCCGTCGAGAATCACCACGGCGGAGGCCGGCGCCGACGCCAGCAGGGCGAGCGCCACCGATGCGCCACGGATGGTCCGAACTCGGCGGCGGTCTGAACTCTTTTCCTTCATGTATCCGTCCCCGGGCGCCGCCCGTCCGGCGGCGACCGACCTATGCCACGCCCGAGCCGACGTCGCCACATCGATCGGCCTTCGGCGCGAAACCGCGCCCCGCGGCAAATCTGCGCGGAGCATTGCCGCCGATCCGGCGCGAAGAACCGGATGCCGTTCAGCGTCATTTCGGACACGTTGGCCTACCGTCCACGACGAAATCATGCGGGACGGTAGCGCCGCGCCCCCCGCTCCGGTAATGATGTGCTTAACGATTTGTTTACCTCTCGAGAGGGCAGAGGGTGTTCCGTTTCGTCGCCACCATCTGTGTCGCGTTGTTGCTGGCGAGCTGCTCGGAGCTGGAGAGGCGCGAGCTCGGCATCGACGGTTCGGCGCCCGATGGTGTCTTCAGCCAGGATCTCAGGGCGCGCTTCGCCTCGTTCCAGCGCCAGCCCCACGGTAACGGCGCCTCCGTCGGCGGGGCGACGCCGGCGCCCCAGGTCTATCACGGCGCCTCCGAGGAGTTCGCCGCCGGGGCCCCGGGGGCGCGCGCCAGCGTCGGCGGCGACAGTTTCGACCTCAATTTCGAGAGCGCCGACGTCGCCGGCGTCTGCAAGGTCATCCTCGGCGACATCCTCGGCGTCACCTATTCGATCGACCCGCGCGTCACCGGCCCGATCAGCCTGTCCTCGGCCCGCGCCGTGCCCAAGCGCGATCTCATGCCGTTGCTCGAGAGCGCCCTGAAGCTCGCCAACGCGACGCTGGTCAAGGAGGGTCCGCTCTACAAGGTGATGCCCTCCGGCGAGGTCTCCGCCGGCGGCGGCATCGACGCCGGCGGTCGGCTGGAACCCGGTTTCGGCCTGACGGTGATGCCGATGCGCTGGGTCTCGGCGCAGGCGGTGGTGCGCACCCTCGACAGTTTCGCCAGCCGCCCCGGCGCGGTGCGCGCCGATTCGGCCCGCAATCTCCTGATCATCCAGGGCACCGCGCCCGAACGCGCCGCCGTCCTCGACACCGCCCTCGCCCTCGACGTCGACTTCATGAAGAACCAGTCGGTCGGCATCTTCCCGATCTCCAACGTCAGCCCCGAGGCGGTGGTCACCGAGTTGCAGAACATCTTCGACGCCGGCAAGGAAGGCGGCGGCCAGGACGTGGTTCGCTTCCTGGCGATGCCGCGTCTCAACGCCGTGTTGGCGGTGGCCCGCTCGTCGACCGCCATCGATCGGGTCCGTACCTGGGTCGGACGCCTCGACCGCTCCGACTACGGCGACAGCTCGCTGCGCGTCTACCGGGTGAAATACGGCAACGCCAAGGTCATCGCCGGCCTGCTGCGCGAGATCTTCACCGGCCACGGCTCCGGCACGGGGTCGGAGGGGGGCTCGTCGCAGACCGCCGGGCTCTCCCCCGGTTCGTCCACCCAACGCTCCTCGTCGTCCTCCGGTTCGAGCGGCATGGGCGGCAGCGGCTCGTCCTCGTCCGGGTCGTCGGGATCGTCGGGATCGTCCAGCGGCATGTTCAATCGCGGCGATCTCCAGGGCTTCGGCAAGGCGGCCGATGGCGGCCAGGACGGCGCGCCGGGCGGCGGAACCGGCTCGTCGGCGCTCGCCGCCCTCGGCGAGGGGCGCGGCTCCGGTTCCGGCAACATCCGCATCACCGCCGACGTCGCCAACAACACCATTCTCGTCGCCGCCGGCCGCGAGCAGTACAAGCTGATCGAGCGCGCCATCCAGGAGATGGACACCGCCCCGGTCCAGGTGGCGATCGAGGCGACCATTGCCGAGGTGACGCTGAACAAGGAACTGCAATACGGCGTGCAGTTCTATCTGCGCGACAAGTCCGGCTCCTCGCTCGGCTTCAACAGCGGCTCGTCGCAACCGATTTCCAAGACGCTGCCGGGCTTCAACGCGGTGCTCGGACCCGGTTCCAACCCGCGCGTCATCATCAACGCGTTGAAGGGCGTCACCGACGTCAAGGTGCTGTCGTCGCCGTCCCTGGTGGTGGTCAACAACCAGATCGCCTCGCTCGAAGTCGGCGATCAGGTGCCGATCACCACCCGTCAGGCGACCGACGTCACCAATCCGCTCGCCCCGACCCTCAACAGCGTCGATTATCGCGACACCGGCGTCATCCTGCGGGTCCTGCCGCGCGTCTCCGCCAACGGGTCGGTCAACCTCGAGGTCGAGCAGGAAGTCTCCAACGTCGTGCCGGCGTCCGCCTCCTCCGGCACGACCGACTCGCTCACCCCGACCATTTCTCAGCGCAAGATCCGCTCCGCCGTCACCGTGATGAGCGGCCAGACCGTCGTCCTCGGCGGCATGATCGGTAGTCGCCAGGAGAAGACCAAGTCGGGACTGCCCTTCCTCGGACGCCTCGCCGATTCGCTGCAGAACGAAAACGTGGTCTCCAGCACCGAGATCATCGTCTTCATCCGGCCGCAGATCGTCCGCGACAGCGTCGATGCCCAGATGGTCTCCGAGGAGTTGCGCAACAAGCTCCAGGTGATGCGCCGGCGGGCCGGCACGCCGACCTCCGGCCCGGTCACCGTCAAATACTGAGCGACGAAATCCCGCGCGTCGGGCCGCCGCCCGCCGCCCTTCGCCCGCCGGGGCACCGAGGCGATCGATGGGCCGAGCCCTCTCCTATCTCCCTGACGTCGTCGCCGCCGCGGTGGCCGTGGCCGCGAGCCTGATCCTCCTCTCGATGCCCGACGCCGCCTTCGCCGCCGCCCTCGCCGGGCTCGCGGCGGTGATCGCCGCCGTCGACCGCCGCTTCTTCGTCATTCCCGACAGTGCCGGCCTCGCCCTTCTCGCCGGCGGCCTCGCCCTGGCGGTCCGCGACCTGCCGACCGCCGCCTGGGCGCCGACGCTCGGCGAGGCGGTGGCGCGCGGGCTCGCCGCCGGTCTTCTCCTCTGGTCGTTGCGCGCCCTCCACATGGCCTGGCGCGGGGCGGAGGGGCTCGGGCTCGGCGACGTCAAGCTCGCCGCCGCCGGCGCGCCCTGGCTCGCCTGGACGACGTTGGTGCCGGTTCTCGAGCTGGCGGTGGTGGCGGCGCTGATCGCCGTGGTGATCGAGGCCCGGCTCGCCCGCGAGCGTCCGCGCCTCGACCTCATGGTGCCCTTCGGGGTCTTCCTGGCCCCGGCGCTGTGGCTCGGCTTCCTCGCCGAGCGCGGCGGCTTCCTCGATCGCTTCTGGCCCTTCGCCGGCGGTTGAGCGCGCCGCGAGCCGCTCCCGAGGCAGCCGGTCGCTCGGGTCGCCGAACCTACAGGGGATCTTCCTCGCTCTGCGGAGTCTTGCCGTGGGGTCGCGCCTTTCCCGGCTCGCCGGTTCCCGGCGGGGGAAGACGCAGCACCTGCTCTTCCACGCCGCGACGGAAGGTGACGCTGATCCGGTCGATCGCGGTCAGCCGCCAGCCGTCGTGCTCGTCGTCGACCTTCATCCGGGTGATCTTGTCGTCCGCCGGATCGGCGAGCATCGCCATCGCCACCCCCGGGCCGGTGACGACGCCGCGCAAGGCCAGCGTCAGGGGCGGCGGTGGGGCTTCCTCCGGCCCCTCCTTCGGCTCGATCCGGATCGGCATCGTCGGCGCCGGCTGAACCCCGCGCCGTCCCGGCACGAACAGCGGCCGGTCGCGGGTCCTGGTCAGAGCCGAGAGCGTCGGCAGACCGGCGGCGGCCTGATCCTCGTCCGTCGGCATCGGCGCCACCGGCGGCGCCGTTCGCGTCAGCTTCGGCGGTGGCCGCTTCGGCGCGCCCTCGCCCGGACGCGGGTCGCCGCGCGGTCGCATCGGATCGGGCGGCGATCCGGGTGGCGGCGGGCGGCGGTCGCCGGGCGGGGGAGGGCCGCCTCCGGGCGGGGGAGGGCCGCCTCCGGGCGGCTCGCGTCCCGGCGGCGTCCCGGGCGGCGGCCGGTGCGCGTCGGGGGCGTCCGGCGCTTCGGAAGTGTCCGGTGTCGAAGCGGAATCGGGCGCCGTGTCGGCCGGCGAAGCGGCATCGTCGGGCATCTCCGCCGCGGGCGTCGTCTCGTCCTCCGGCGCATCCTCGATCCCCACCTTCACACCGTCCGCCTCGCCCGTCGTCGGCTCCATGACCTCCGGCGCGTCCTCGGTCTCGATCGTGACGCGGTCGCCCTCCTTGGAGTCCACGGGGGTCTCCTCTCCGGGGTCGGTCTCGACCGCCGGCGCCGTATCGGCGTCGGTGGCCGGGTCGCGCGGCTTCGGCTCCGCCGATTCGGCGGCTGCGAACGACGAGGCGGTCGCGAGGGCGGCGGCGAACGAAGCCGGCGCCATCAGGGCGGCGATCAGGGGGAGGGCGCGGAGCCGGCGAAGGTCCATGTCTCAGCCCCCCTTCCGGTGCAGGTAGCCGACCAGGCGCAATTCCACCTCGAGTTCGGGGTCGCGCGAAAAGCCGAGACCGCCGCCGCCGCCCTGCGGCGCCCGCGCGGTGACGTCCTCGACCAGCACGAAGGGGGCCTCGGTCTCGATGCGATAGAGCAGTTTCTGCAAGGCCGCGATCCGCCCGACGGCGCTCGCCTGGAGATTGACGTGCGGCAGCGTCCCCGGCTCGACGTCGACCACCGGTTCGGCGCCGATCGTCTTGAGCGTCACGCCGCAGGCCTCGGCGAGCGCCACGATCCGAGTCTGCAATCCGTTGGCCGCCTGTGACGGGCCGTCGCCGGGCAGGAACGGATCGGCGGCCAGCGTCCGCTCGGCGCGCGCCAGGCCGGGGCCGCGCGCCCGGGCCCGCGCCGCCGTCGCCTGGAGCTCGACCCAACGCCGGTCGAGCAGGTCCGATCGATCGGCGAGCGACAACCACCCGAGAACCGCCGCGACGAGGAGGCCGAGCAGGATCGCGCCGAGAACGGCACTGGCGACGATCGCCCGGCGATGCGGCGTGGCGGCGAGCGTTGTAGCGATCATCGCCTGCCCCCCACCGTGCCGGCGACCGTGAGGTCGAGGGTGAAGCGATCGCCCTGGCTCAGGCGCACGGTCGGCGCCGAGAACGACGGTTCGCTGAACGCCGGCGCCGCTTCCACCGCCCGGGTCAGCGCCGTGATGTCGCGGGTGATACCGATCATCCGCAGCCGGCCCCGGCCGATCTGCAGGCTGGTGAGATGGGTGTCGTCGGGCAGCACGGCGGAGAGGTTCTCCAGCGCGATCACCGCCATCGGCGTGTCGCGCGACAGCGCCGCGACGATGTCACGGTCGCTCGCCGCGGCGCCCGCCGTCGGCGCCAACCGCCGTCGATAGGCGTCGATGCGTTCCTCCGTCTCCGCCACTTGCGCGTCGATCGCCGCCGTCGCCGAGACGATCCACCACCCGGTCGCCACCGCGATCAGGGCGAGCGCCGCCAGCCCGATCGTCACGCCGGTTGAGAGGCGCCGGCGTTTGGCGGCGTGATCGGCGGCGGCGATCGGCAGCGCCACTTCGGGGCTCGCCTCGGTCGCCGGCCGCACCAGATGCAGTTCCTTCGGCGCCAGCCGCGCCATCGCCACGACGATCTCGGCCTGCAGCGCCCGCGACGTGGCGTCGACCGTCACCATCAGGCGCGGGTCGTCCGGCCCGACCGTCTCGATGCGATGGCTGGTCAGCGTGTCGGCGGCGAGCCAAGGCGTCATCCGCTCGAGCTGATGGGTGACGATGCCCTCGACATAGGGTCGGCTCTCCGGCGGCAGCGGCCCGAGACGCCGGGTGACGACCTCCTCGGGCCGGATCACCACCTCGATCGACCGTCCGGCGATCGCCTCTGCGAGACGGGCGGGCGCGAGCCCTCGCGGCCCGGCGACGAGACGTCGACGACCGAGCCGGCCGCCGGCATGCGCGATCACCCAGCCGCCGTCGACGCCGACGAGGCGCACCGGCCGGTCGCGTCGGACCCGCGCCTCCACCAGGAGGACGGCGTCGACGAGCCCGTCGATCCACCATCGCCATGCCTCTTGCAGACGTCCCGACATCGCGTCGCGGATCCCCCGTCTCGTGTCTCGAACGCCGTCCCCGACCGTCCCCGCGTCCGTGGTCTCGTCCGCGAGGCAAGCCCCCCGAGCGGCCGAAGAAATCCCGCCTCGACGTCCCCTATCGGCCCATCGTGCCGCCCGTTTGGGCGTAGCCGTTCCACGACAGGATGCGATACGGCTCGTCGTCGTCGGGAATGACCGCCACCACCACCTCGTAGCCGCGGATGCGATGCGATCCGATCCGAACCGTCATGGTCAGCCGGGTCGCCGTCGAACCGTCCTTCGATACATGATCCGCGACGATTCCGTAACGCTTGATCAGCGTTTCGAACTTGCCGTCCCAGCCGACCCGATCCTGCAGGAAGGCCTCCACCCGCCCCGGATCCATTCCCGGGAGCGCCGCCACCACCGGCGCCGGCGCGCTCAGCACCGCGACCTTGCCGGTGAGCCCGGTGACGGTCGCCCAGGGCGCGATGGCGCGGATCGCCTCGGGCGGGATCCGGGGGATCGTGTCGAGTTGGCGCATGTGTTCGATGATGCCGTGCGGCGGCACGCTCGGCGGCTTCCGGCTCTTGGACTTGTCCTTGGGGTCGCGCCGCCAATCGGCGATCACCCGGGCATAGGACGTCGCCTCGGCCGCGCCGACGCCGGCGACGCGGAATAGGCCGGCGATCAACTCGGGCGCCGCCATGTTGAGATCGATGCGCCGGCCCTCGTCGGCGGCGACGATGTCGACGACGATGCCGGGATAGGTCACCGTGGCGACGCTGGCGAGATCGCCGAAATGGCCGCCGGTGCGGGCGAAGAGTTGTTCGACGGCGCCGCGCACCGCCACGTCGGCGGCGATGTCCTCGGCGGCGCTGCGCGCCGCGGCGCTCGCTACCCAGGTGCGCTGGCTCGCCACCCCGACGAAGACGACGAGCAGGCTCGCCATCAACAGGACCGCCACCAGGATCGACCCGCGCCGCGCCCTCATCGGTTCTCTCCCGAACGCCGGCCGGGCGCGCGGGCGCGATCGCGGGCCGGCTGTGCCTCCGTGGCGGAGGGCCCGGTGGCGCAGCGCTTGGCGCGATCCTCGAGGGTCTCGACCGGCGCGGCGTCACCGTCTTCCGCTCCGGTGTCGGCTTCCTCGCCGCTCCGTGGCTGCCGTCCGGCCCGGGGCGGGCGCCCGTCGCCAGGCGGGGCGTTCTCGTCCCGTGGTGGCGCGTCGACCGTCTCCCCGGGCGTCTGGACCAGGCAGGAGACCGAGATCGCCACCGGAATCGGCAGCATCACCTCGACCGGCAGGCCGCCGCCACCGCGTTCGCCGGTCAGGGTGACGACCACGCCGCGCGGCACTTCGCCGGGGCGGCTCCAGCGATCGACCCGCTGTCCGGTCTGGTCACGATAGGAGAAGGCGAGGTCGAGCCGGCCGGAGAGCAGCACCACCCGATCGCCGTCGCGCAGCGGCACGTCGGGGCCGCGCCGCAGCCGCCTGACCAGCACGGCGCCGTCGCCCGTGCCCTCGACCGCGATCTCGACGATGGCGATGCCCTCGTGGGATCGGTCGAAGGGGGTGAGGGCGGTGAAGGCCAGGCCGCGCCCGTCGCCGGCGAAGAGAATGTTCGGATCGTCCGCCGTGGCGAGCGGAATGGGCAAGAGCGCCGTGAGATCGGCGCCGATGCGGCCGAGCGCCACGTCGGTGCGCTCCACCGCCGCCAGGGTGGCGAAGCCGTGATCCCAGGATCTGAGCGTCCGCCCGGCCAATTCGGTGACGGCGGCGAGCACCAATCCGGCGATCGCCAGCGCGACGATCGCCTCGATCAGGCCGAATCCGGCCCGAGGTCCGGTCGGGGGGCGTCGGCGGCGGGGGGGCGGGTGCGTGATCGGGCGCGGGGCGGGCTGGTTCATCGGCGTCCCCTCACGATCCGATCCGGCCGAGGCGATGGGCCACGAGCGTGGTGCTCCGCCCGTCCGGCGCGACGACCGCGACGTCGACGCGAAAGAGCGCCCAGGTCGGCTTGGACTCGTCGGAGACGGTGGCGTCGGTCTCCTGGTCGGCGCCGGAGATCTTCGGCGTCGTCGCCACCTCGCCGAGCGCCTCCACCACCACCACCCAGCGATAGGCGCCGGCCATGCCGCGCAGTTCGCCCGCCGCCAGTCCCTTGCGCGCCGAGGCCTCCTCGAGCACGCTGCGCGCCACCGCCATCGCCCCGGAGGTTCCGCGCACCGCCGCGACACGGTACTGGTTGTCCATGGCGAGGCGGGTCAGGAGCGTCAGCAGCACCACCGCGACCACCGCCGCCACCAGTACCTCGAGCAGCATGAAGCCGGAGCGCCTATCCTCGACCACGGGCGCCTCCCGTCACCTCGACGAGCCCGGTCAGCCAATTGACCGACACGCGGATCGTCCGGCCGTCGCGGGCGAGCCCCAGCGACAGGCCGCAGGAGCGCCCGTCGGGGCCGAAGCCGAGGGCGAAGTGGTCGGGGTCGACGGTGCATTCGGTGGTGGTCAGCACCTCCAGCGCCACGTCGCTCGGCAAAGCCACCGACCAGCCGCCCGCGCCGCCGACGAAGCGCTTGCCGCGCACGTCGATCCGCGTCGTCACCACCTGTCCCCGGCGGGCGGCGGCGATGCGATCGGCGTCGATCAACGCCGCGATCTCGTGGGCATAGGCGACCTGGCGGGCCGGTGAAGTGGTGAAGGGCATCAGCGGCCAGACGACGCGGAACGCCAGCAGCAGGACGGCGAGGGTCAGGACGACGTCGAGGAGAATGACGCCCCGCTGCCCGGCGTGTCGCGGATCGTCCCCGCCGTCGCGGGCGCGACGCCGCGCGCGACGCGGGGCCGGCTCAGCGCTGTTGGCTCCTCGTGCCACCGCCGGCCCCTCCTTCTCGTCCCTGCGGTCCGAGCGTGGTGATCTCGTAGGGCGCCCTCTCGGCCGGCGACCGATAGACGTAGGGGCGGCCCCAGGGATCGTTGGGCAATTTGCCGCCGCGCAGGTAGGGCCCGTTCCAGCCGTCGATGCCGCTCGGCTTCTTGACCAGGGCGTTGAGGCCCTCGCTCGTCGTCGGATAGCGGGCGGTGTCGAGATAGTAGAGGTCGATCGAGCTCTTGAAGCTCTCGATCTGGATCTTGGCGGTCTTCTCGCGCGCGTCGGTCAGGTAGTTGAGCACGCGGGGTCCGACCAGGCCCATGATCAGGCCGATGATCACCAGGACGACCAGCATCTCGACCAGGGTGAAGCCGGCGTTCGCCGAACCCGCCACCACGGTCCGCTCCGAAGTCCTGGTCAACCGCATGAATTCGATCCTTCCCGTCCGGCGGCGCGCCGTCGCCCGACCCTACAGCACCAATTGATTGATGCTCAATAGCGCGGAAAGTATGGAAACGATCAGCCCGCCGACCATGACCGCGATGCCGATGATCGCCGCCGGCCCGACGATGCCGGCGAGCCGGTCGAGCCGGGCGCCGAGCTTGGTCTCGTAGAAGTCGGCGGTGCGCCGGGCGATTTCGGCGAGTTCGCCGGTCTCCTCGCCGAGCCTGAGCATGTTGAGGGCGAGCGCCGGCAGATAGTTCTCCTGGGCGATCGCCTCGACCAGCCGCTTGCCGCGCCGAACCCCCTCGACCACCCGCTGCAGTCCGGTGCCCGTCGCTCCCGGCAGATCGGCCAGCACCCGCAGCGCCTCGGTCAGGGTGACGCCGTTGGCCAGCAGTGTCGCGAGGCCGCCGCAGAAGACGGCGGTGCGCCGCAGCATCACCAGTCCCGAGAGGCCCGGCAGCCGCGCCAGCATCTCGCCTACCCGCGCCCGCGCCTGCGGCCGGCGGAAGATCAGGAAGAGCGCGAGGACGACGGCCGCCGCCGCCGCGCCGATCACCTCGCCGTCCTCGACCAGGAGATCGGAGGCGGAGAGGACGAAACCGACGATCCCGGTCTGCTTCGCTCCGAAGTCGCGCAGCACGCCGGCGAACTGCGGCACCACCACGGTGAGGAAGAAGAGCAGCACGGCGGCGGCCGCCATGAGCAGGAAGGCGGGATAGCGCAGCGACGACGAGATCGTCTCGGTCAACCGCTCCGACTTCGCCCGCGCCTCGGCGACCGACTGCAGTACCTTGTCGATGTTGCCGGCGGCCTCCGCCACCCGCACCATGGTGACGACGTCGGCGCCGAACAGCCGCCCGTGGCCGGCCATCGCCTCGGCCAGCGACGCCCCGCCGGTGACCGAGCGGCGCAGATCCCTCGACACCGCCGCGATCGATCCACTCTCCTCGGAGGCGAGCAGAGCCAAGGCTTCGTCGAGCGGCAGGCCGGCGCGCAGCACCAGCGCCAGATCGTGCAGGAAGGTGGTGACGTCGCGCCCGCCGGCCTTCTTGCCGAAGGAGAAGAAGCTCGAGCCGGCCTCGGCGGTCCTGCCCGACGCCGTTTCCAGGACCACGTGGCCGCCGCGCGTCAGCCGCTCGGCGGCGTCCTGCTCGCTCGCCGCCTCCATCGTCCCGCTGACGAAGCGTCCGCCGGCGTCGAGGGCCTTGTAGCGCACCTGGGCCATGGTCATCGGCTCGCCGTGACGCGGAGAATCTCGTCGATCGAGGTCAGGCCGGCGCGGCACTTGGAGAGCCCGTCGGCGATCATCGTCGCCATGCCCTCGGCCTCCGCCTGCGCCTCGATCTCACTGTCGCCGGTGCCCCGGGTGATCATCCGCCGGATCGGCTCGCTCACCTCCAGCACCTCGAACACCGCCATGCGGCCGCGATAGCCCGAGCCGGCGCAATGGGGACAGCCGACCGCCTTGCCGACGCCGTCGCCCGCCTTCAGGCCGAGGGCGGCGTAACGCGGCTCGCGCGCCATCGCGGCCGGCTCGATCCGCTCCACCGTCCGGCATTCCGGGCACAGTACCCTGACCAGCCGTTGGCCGACGATGAGGCGCAGCGTCGAGGCCAGCAGATAGGGCTCCACCCCCATGTCGGCGAGGCGCATGACGGCGGCGGCGGCGGTGTTGGTGTGCAGCGTCGTCACCACCAGATGGCCGGTCAGCGAGGCCTGGACGCCGATCTTGGCGGTCTCGCCGTCGCGCATTTCGCCGACCATGATGACGTCCGGGTCCTGGCGCAGGAAGGCGCGCAGGGCGGTCGCGAAGGTCAGGCCGATCGCCGGCTTGACCTGGCTCTGGTTGACCCCGGTGATCTCGTATTCGATCGGATCCTCGATGGTCAGGATCTTGCGCAGCGGCTGGTTGAGATGGGCGAGGATGGCGGCGATCGTCGTCGTCTTGCCCGAGCCGGTCGGACCGGTGACGACGATCATCCCGTGCGGCGCCTCGATATGATGCTCGATCACGGCGCGATCGCGGTCGGAGAGGCCGAGGCGCGACAGGTTGACCAGCCGCTGATTGCGCTCGAGCAGGCGCACGATCGCCGCCTCGCCATGGGCCATCGGCATGGTGGCGATGCGCAGGTCGATCTCCGCCGTCCCGACCCGGATGCGGGCGCGGCCGTCCTGGGGCAGGCGGCGCTCGGCGATGTTGAGGCCGGCGAGGATCTTGATGCGCGACACCACCGCCCGCGCCATCGCCGCCGGCGGCGCGGGGATCTGGTTGAGCAGGCCGTCGACGCGCAGTCGCACCTGGAGGGTGTTGCGGAAGGGTTCGACGTGGATGTCGGTGGCCCGCGCCTCCACCGCCCGCTCGAAGAGTTCGTTGACGGCGCGCACCACCGGCGCCCCGCTCGCCATGTCGCGCAGATCGTCGAGATCGTCGGCGTCGCGCGGCGGACCGGCGTCGCCGATCCCGTCCAGGGTCTCCGTCTCGCCGCCGGTCTGGGCCCGCAGCAGCGCGTCGATCTCCTCGAAACTCGCCACCTCGCGCTTCACCGGCCGGCCGAGGGTGAGTTCGAGCACCCGGAGCGAGGCGACGTCGGTCGGATCGGCGAGCGCCAGCCGCGCCTCCCCCGCCGCCGTCTCCCATGGATAGACCGCGTGATCGCGCAGGAACGGCCGCGACAGGCCGGAGATCAGCGGCCGACCCGCCTGCATCGCCTCGAGGCCGGCGCGCGGCAGGCCGAAATGTTCGGCGATCCGATCGGCGAAGTCGGTCGGCTCCAGCGTCGTGCGCTCGAGCAGCGCCCTGAGGCCGCCGGCGTCGGGCGCGGGCAGCGGCGTTCCGGCCGCGACCAGGCCGAGGCGGGCGAGATGGTCGATGAAGGTTTCGTTCGTCGCCGTGGCCATCTCACCCCCGAGGCGGCGAGCCGACCCCGATGAGGTCGCCGCCGCGTCACGCCCGAGTCAACACGGGGTCGATGGCGAGATCAAGGGCGGCGTGCGAGCGATCCGTCGTCCTTGGGCCTCATCCGCGCGCCGGCGTGTTGGCCGGGGTCCAGGTTCGGCTGGTCATCGCCGGCCCGAGCGGCACCTTCAGCCCGCAGGCGGAAAGCCGGGTCATCGCCTCCGCCCCGTCGATGCGGCCGGCCAGTCGGTCGCGGAAGGCGGCGGCCACCGCGCCCATGTCGCCGGTCTGCGGCGAGAGGCGGAAGGCCTGGACGCCGGCGGCGACGAGCGCGTCGATCTCGCCCATCGTCACGGCGCAGTCCTGCGACAGGGTCTGGACGCCGTTGATCGCCAGGAACGCCTCGCCGTCGAGTGTGTCGACCTCGAGCCCGTCGGGATCCTCGGCGCAGATGAAGCGGCAACTGTCCTTGGCGAGCCCGTGGATACGGGCGTGGTAGCAGCGCCCGGAGATGGCGAGCGGCAGCCGGCCGAAGGCGAAGACCTGGGTCTCGACCCCGAGCCGCGTCCCCTCGCGCGCCAAGGCCTCGATCGAGGCGAGCGGCAGTTCCGGCGGCAGGCACACCGACCACGCCCCGCGTTTCGCCAGCCAGCCGAGCGTGCCCTCGTTGTAGACGTTGACCAGCGGCGAGACGGCGAAGCGCCGGCCCGGCGCGAGCGTCGCCAAGGGCGTGAAGTCGTTGATCTCGATCTCCACCCCGTCGAGGGCGGCGAGATCGGCGACGATCTGGCGTTCGCGCTTGAGCGTGACGAGGGCCAGCGTGTCGACCACCACGGTCTTGCCGCCGCGCCGCAACCGTTCGATCACCTCCGGCAGCCGATCGGCGAAGAACGGCTCGCGCTTGGAGCACACCACCTCGCCGACATGGACGCGGTCGACGTCGACCTCGTCGGCGACATGGGCGAGGAAGTCGGCCCAGGTCTCGACCGGCCAATTGTAGAGCACCGGACCCATGACCAGGGCGGGGGCGGTCGCGGCCATCGGGCTCATCTCCAGGTCTTCTTGTAGGCGCCGGCGGTGGTGGTCTGGCCCTCGGCCAGGCGCCGGGTCATGTCGGGGGCGATCGGCCGGCCGGCCATGTGGTCGTCGATCGCCTTGCGGAAGGCGGCGACCACGGCCTGGGTATAGGCGCGGCTGCGCTGCCGGCCCTCGATCTTGAAGGCGGTGACGCCGGCCGCGCACAAGGGCGGGATCAACTGCGCCGCGTCGAGGCTGACCGGATCCTCGAAGACGTGGCCGGAATAGCCGCCGGCGGTGAAGCGCCCCTTGCACAGGGTCGGATAGGGGGCGGCGACCCCCTTCGCGGTGCGGTCGATGGTGTAGGCGCCGAGCTTGGCGACCAACTCGTCGCCCTCTTCCCGGTAGAGCACGTGGCTCGGCGGCGAGCACACGCCGTTCATGTTGGGCGACTTGCCCGTGGCGTGGGAGGACAAGGAGCAGCGCCCCTCGGCCATGACGCAGAGCCCGCCGAAGACGAAGACCTCGGTCTCGCAGGGGATCTCGGCATTGATCGCGGCGATCTCGGGCACGGTGAGGATGCGCGGCAGCACCACCCGCTTGATACCGAAGGTCTCGGCATAGAAGCGGATCGCGTCGGGGTTCGACGCCGCCGCCTGCACCGACAGATGGAGGCGCAGCTTCGGATGTTTCTCCGCCGCATGGGCGATCAGGCCGAGGTCGGCGAGGATCACCGCATCGGCGCCGGCCCCTTCAGCTCGCGCCACCGCCTCGTGCCACAGGGCCTCGGCGCCGGCGCGCGGGAAGGTGTTGATCGCCACCAGAACCTTGGCGCCGTGGTCGTGGGCGAAGCGGATCGAGTCGGTCATCTCCCGCGGGCTGAAGTTCAGGCCGGGGAAGTTGCGGGCGTTGGTCTCGTCGCGGAAGCCGCAATAGATCGCGTCGGCGCCGGCCTCGACGGCGGTCCTGAACGCCGCCGGGGTGCCCGCCGGGCAGACCAGTTCGGGACGCGCGAGCGATGCGGTGACGTTCATGCCCGGGTCCCTCCGGCGCGGGTCAGCGTCACGCCGGTCATCCGTTCGCCGATCGGCGCGGCGCGGCGCAAGACTTCGGCGACGACCGCCGACGCCGGCCCGAAGATCGCCGCGACCTCCGCCGCCAGATCGATCTCGGCGTCGTCGACCGCGTTGCGCAGCGCCAGCACCGCCTCGGTGTCGCCCTCGATGACGATGTCGCGCGAGAAGAACAGCGCGTCGCCGTCTAGCGCCCCGTGCACCATGCCGACGAGAGCCGCCAGCGGCCCGGCGATGCGGGCGTCGCAGGCCGCCGTGATCGTCCCGTCGGCGCTCCGTTTCACCGCCTCGAGCCGCGGCATCGCCGGATCGGGCCGCAGCAGGAAGGCGATCGACACGTCGGTCGGATCGATCAGGAAGGCCTTGGTCGCTTGGGTATCCAATCGCGAGAACAGGCCGGGGTGCCGATCGGCGAGCGAGGCGATGAAGCGGCGCAGCGCCATGTCGAGCGGCAACGTCGGCAGCCGGGCGATCAGCCGATCGACCAGACGGGGAAAATGGGGAAGGGGAGCTTCGGTCATCTCGGTTCCGGTGCGCGGACGCGGTGAGGCCGACCGATGCGAGGTGGTCGAACCCGAGGAGCGACCTTTCCACGTTCGCGGCCGGCCCGTCCTTGAGGTCGATCAACGAAAGGCGAATAGGGGAGGGGGGAGCCATGCGTGCGACGGGCACGACGTCGTAGGGTGCATTAGCGAAGCGTAATGCACCGGCCGAGTCCGCGAGGAACCTCGGCACCTGACGACGAGCGCCGCCGGTGCATTACGCCTCCGGCTGATGCACCCTACGGGCCTACGTCCCCTCACGCCCCCGTCATCCTCCGCCACACCGCGACATCAGGCGCCTCCAGCAGCGGCCACAGGAACGCCCAGGCAGCCTCCAGATTGGCCGCCGCCGCCGCGCCGAGATCCGTGCCCAGTTCGAAGGCATTCCCCCGCACGCCCAACACGAAGGCCGGCGGCGGCGTCTCGCCCATGACGCGGGTGAAGACGTCGAGCACCGCCTCCGGCGCCATGGCGTGGGAGGTGTGGGTGAGGCCGAGGCGGGGCCCCGTCTCGGTGAAGGCGAAGGGCGCGGCGGCTGAGACCGAGGCGTCGAGGAAGAGGGCGAGATCCGCCCCCTTCAGGTCGAGGGCATGCTCGAGTTGGAGCTGGAAGTCCTCGATCGCGGTGACGTGGGCGAGCCCCAGCGCCTCGATCCGCCTGAGCAGCGCCGGGCCGAGCCCGTCGTCGCCGCGCGATTCGTTGCCCCAGCCGAGGACGACGACCCGCGCCGTCTTCGCGGCCGTTTCCGTGGCACCGCGGCCGGTCACGCCGCCCCGCCCATGTTGCGCCGCCCCCGGTGCACCAGGACCCCGGAAGCGTCGACCAGATCGACCTCCAGCGGCATCTGCCCGAGGGCATGGGTGGCGCAGGAGAGGCAGGGATCGTAGGCGCGGATGGCGACCTCGATGTGGTTGAGCAGTCCCTCGGTGACCTCGCGGCCGTCGAGATAGGTCTTGGCCACCGAGCGGATCGCCTCGTTCATCGCCTGATTGTTGTTGGTGGTCGAGACGATCAGGTTGCAGTAGGTCACGAGGTCGTTGTCGTCCACCCGGTAGTGGTGGAACAGCGTGCCGCGCGGCGCCTCGACGACGCCGACCGCCTCGCCCTTGCGGTCGCCCTTGTCCGCCATCAGATCGGTGCCGAGGATGTCGGGATCGTCGAGCAGATCGCGGATCACCTCGGCGGCGTGCAACATCTCGATCAGCCGGGCCCAATGATAGAACAGGGTGCCCATCAACGGTTTGCCGTGGCCGAGCCCCATCATCTTCTTGCGCTCGAGATCGGCGAGCGGCGAGGGGATGAAGTCGCAGGACTGGACCCGGGCGAGCGGCCCGACCTTGTACCAACCCTTCTCCGCCCCGAGCGCGCGGATGTGCGGGAACTTCATGTAGGACCAGGACTTGGCCTCTTCCTCCAGCACCTCGTCGTAGGTCGAATAGTCGACGTGGTCGAAGATCGGCGCGCCGCCGGCATCCACAGCGCGCAAGCCCCCGTGGTAGAAGTCGAGCGCGCCGCGTTCGTCGACCAG
>JAFHCF010000113.1:0-7945 GCA_048497495.1 Prosthecomicrobium sp. | reverse complement strand
GCCATGGATGGCGCCGAGGGCGGCGGCGAAGGCGAAGCCGGCGACGATCAGTGCCGCGCCGCGATAGGAATGCCGTCGCAGGGTCGGCGGCACCAGTGTGCCGAGGACCGTCCAGCCGAGGCCGGCGAGCGTCGACAGGCCGACGAAGGTCGCGACCGCCACGACCGGCGCCTCGGGGCTCAGGCTCGGCACGACGATGGTGCCGACCAGCATGGCCTTGGGGTTGAGCATCGTCGTCACCAGAACGCGGGCGAAGAGCCCGCGGCGCTCGGCGAGGCCGGGGACCATCGGGCGTGACCACAGCCGTATTGCCGAGATCAGCAACCACACCGCCGCGACACCTCTGAGGATCGACATGCCGAGCGGTACATGGGCGAGCACGTCGGCGGCGGCAAGGAAGATCGAGATGGCGATCGTGTAGCCGAGCGCCTCGGCGAGCGGCAGCAGAACGGCGCCGCGCAGGCCGAGCGCCGCGCCCGAAGCTGCGAGGATCGTGTTGGTCGGCCCCGGAGTGAGGAGGATCGTCAGCGCCGTCAGGATGAAACCGAGCGTGGCCATGTGGTGAGATCTCTCGTGTCCGGCCTCACCGCCCGTCGCGGCGTGAGATGAAGGCGAGGCGCTCGAACAGGTGGACGTCCTGTTCGTTCTTCAGCAGGGCGCCGGCGAGCGGCGGGATCACCTTCCTCGGGTCGGTCTGGCGCAGCACCGTCTCGTCGATGTCCTCGTTGAGCAGCAGCTTGATCCAGTCGAGCAGTTCCGAGGTCGAGGGCTTCTTCTTCAGGCCCGGCACGTCGCGCACCGCGAAGAAGATGCGCAGCGCCTCCTCGAGCAGGCGCTTCTTCAGGCCGGGGAAGTGGACGTCGACGATCGCCGTCATGGTGTCGGCGTCGGGGAAGCGGATGTAGTGGAAGAAGCAGCGGCGCAGGAAGGCGTCCGGCAGTTCCTTCTCGTTGTTGGAGGTGACGATGACCACCGGGCGACGGCGGGCCTTCACCGTCTCGCCGGTCTCGTAGACGTAGAACTCCATGCGGTCGATCTCGAGCAGGAGATCGTTGGGGAATTCGATGTCGGCCTTGTCGATCTCGTCGATCAGCAGCACCGGCCGGGTCTCGGCGGTGAAGGCGTCCCAGAGCTTGCCGCGCTTGATGTAGTTGCGGATGTCCTTGACCCGCTCGTCGCCGATCTGGCCGTCGCGTAGGCGCGACACCGCGTCGTATTCGTAGAGGCCCTGCGCCGCCTTGGTGGTCGACTTGACGTGCCATTCGATCAAGGGCAGCCCGAGGGCGCCGGCGATCTCGCGGGCCAGCACGGTCTTGCCGGTGCCGGGCTCGCCCTTGACCAGGAGCGGGCGCTCCAGGGTGATGGCGGCGTTGACGGCGATCCGAAGATCTTCCGTGGCGACATAGTCGTTGGTGCCCTCGAAGCGCATCGGTCCTCCGCGTCGGCTGGTGCGGCGCCACTCTATCGCGAAGAACGCCGGGGCGCACGAGGTCCGACGCGGCGCACCGGAGCGCGGGCGCACGAGGCCGCGCCAACGAAACAGAGGCGAAAAGCAGGCGGCAGATTTTGTAACCGGGTCGTTTCCGCCGAGCATTTCGGTCCGGCTCGGCAGAAATTTCCGGAAATACGCGGCGGCGCGGCCGCGGGCAGTCTGGCAACTTTCGATCAACTCGTTGAAACAAATGCGAATATCAGGGTCCATCGAGGGATGGCACGGCTCGTGCTGATGGAGGCACGAGCAGGTCTGCCTGCAAGGCGACATCCAGTCGACGGGAGTGTGGAATGGGTATCTTCGATGCGATGATCACTTCGGTGGCCGGTCTGCAGGCTCAGGCCTACGCGCTGACCAACATCTCCGGCAACATCGCCAACTCGCAGACCACCGGGTTCAAGCGGGTCGACACCTCGTTCCAGGATCTCGTCGCGGGCGCCGCGACCGCGTCGGTCAACCAGACCTCCGGTTCGGTTCTGGCGATGTCGCGGGCGACCAACACCCTGCAGGGCGCGGTCTCGACGTCGTCGTCGGCGACCCATCTGGCGATTTCCGGCGACGGCTATTTCCAGGTGCAGACGAAGACCGGCGAGTCCGACGGCAACACGGTTCTCGGCGGCGCCAACTACTACACCCGCCGCGGCGACTTCGAGATCGACCGCGAGGGCTATCTGGTCAACGGCGCCGGCTACTATCTGATGGGCCGGCCGATCGACACCACCACCGGCAACCCGCTCGGCGACGCCACGTCGCCGGTCAAGCTGCCGACCGGCCTGCTCGCCGCCAAGGCCTCGACCCAGGTCGACTACAAGGCGAACCTGCCGGCCAATTCGAGCGTCTCGGTCATCGATCCGTCGTCCTACGGCGATCCGACGCTGGCGACGGTGCAGGCGGTCGACGACAAGGCGTTCCAGGCGGCCTCGCTAAACGGCGGTCAGGTCACCTGCTACGACGCCAAGGGCGCGGCGGTGAACGTCCAGTTGCGCTGGGCCAAGACCGCGTCCAGCCCCGACGAGTGGAACCTCTTCTACAAGACCGATTCGACCGCCACCGGCGCGTCGCCGATGTGGAAGAACGCGGGTTCCGACTTCACCTTCAATTCCGCCGGCAAGCTGACCTCGCCGACCGATCATCTCGATCTCGCGGCGCTCACCGTCGACGGCAACAACCTCGGCACCGTCCGCCTCGCCTATGGCGACGACGGCCTGACCGAATATGCGACCACCGGCGCCACCGTCACCGTCAACGCGATCTCTCAGGACGGCTACGCCTCGGGCAATCTGACCGGCGTGGCGGTCGACACGAGCGGCCGGTTGACGGCGACCTATTCGAACGGCCAGCAGGTCGACGTCGCCGAGCTGACGCTGTTCTCCTTCGCCGGCGACGCGGCGTTGAAGCGCATGGACGGCGGGGCCTTCGCGGTGACGCGCGAATCCGGAGCGGCGGTGGAATCGACCGGCGGGTCGATCACCGGCCAGGCGCTCGAGGCCTCGAACGTCGACATCGCCGACGAGTTCTCCAAGATGATCATCACCCAGCAGGCCTATTCGGCCAACTCGAAGGTGATCTCCACCGCCGACAACATGATGCAGGATATCCTCGCCATCGTCCGCTGAGGTCGGTGAACCCGCGTAAACTGTTCGGGAGCAAGCTCTCATGACGATCGGTGCGGCGCTTTCGATCGCTGTCGGTGGTCTGCAACTCAACCAGACCGAAACCGGGATCGTCGCGCAGAACATCGCACGGGCCGGGCAGGCGGGCTATACGGCCAAGCGGGTCGGCACCGTCGACTACCAGGGGCTGCAGGGGGTCTTCGGCCTCAGGGCGGTGGTGAGCCGCGAGTTCGACAAGGCGGTCTACGGCCAGTTGCTGCAGGCCAGCGCGCCCACCAGCTATCTCGAGACGCAGCAGAAGTATCTGTCGCAGATCGATCAGTTCATGGGGCAGACGACGAGCGGCGCCTCGGTCCCGGCGGCGCTCGCCGACTTCGACAAGGCGATGCAGTCGTTGGTCACCAGTCCCGACGACGTGTCGAGCCGGACGCTGCTGATCGGCAAGGCGCAGGTGCTGGCCAACCAGCTCAATCAGGCGAGCAACGACATCCAGGGTCTGAGAACCTCGGTGGAGGCGGAGATCGCCGACCAGATCGGCAAGGTCAACGGACTGACCGCGAAGATCTCGGACCTCAACGCCCGCATCGTCGGCCAGGAGGCGGCGGGGCAGGACGTCTCCAACCTGCTCGACGCCCGTGACCAGGCGGTGAAGGATCTGTCGTCCTACATGGACATCGGCACGCTGGAGAGTTCGAACGGCCATCTCACGGTCTTCACCACCACCGGCCTGTCGCTGGTCTCCGATCACGGCACCCAGTTCGAATTCGACGCGCGCGGCACCCTCACCGCCAACACCGTGTGGTCGGCCGACGACGCCGAGCGGTCGGTCGGCACCATCCGGGTCGCCGACAACGGTTCGTCGACGGTCGATCTGATCGCCAACGGCTCGCTGCGATCGGGATCGATCGCGGCTTTGGTCGAATTGCGCGACACCACCCTGGTGCAGGCTCAGGCGCAGCTCGACGACGTCGCCGCCGGGCTCGCCGAGGCGATGTCGAACCACGACGTCGACGGCACCGCGGCGACGTCGGGAGCGGCGACCGGCTTCGACGTCGATCTCGCCGACCTGCAGTCGGGCAACCGGGTGACGCTCTCCTACACCGACACCGCCACCGGCAAGGCCCAGACGGTGACGCTGATCCGGGTCGACGATCCGGGCGTACTGCCGCTCGACGACACCGTCACCGGCAATCCGAACGACACCGTCCACGGCATCGACTTCTCCGGCGGCATGGCCTCGGTGGTGTCGCAGATCCAGACGGCGCTCGGCGCCTCCTTCGCGGTCTCCAACCCGAGCGGCACGACGCTTCGGATCCTCGACGACGGCGCGGGCAACACCGTCGACGTCACCGGGCTGTCGGCGAACGTCACCTCGACGGCGCTTCAGGACGCGGAGACCGGATTGCCGTTCTTCACCGACGGGGCCGCGACCGACTACTACACCGGCAAGTTCGAGAACGGCTCCCAGAAGGCCGGCTTCGCCACCCGGATCGCCGTCAATTCGGCTTTGATCGCCGATCCCTCGCTCCTGGTGAAGTGGCAGACCAGTCCCGCCACCGACGCCGGCGATCCGACCCGTCCCCAGGCGCTGCTCGACCGGCTGGAGAAGGTGACCTTCGACTTCGGCGCCGAAACCGGCATGTCGGCGCAAGGCTACGGCTTCTCGACGACGCTTTCGAACTTCGCCGATCGGATGGTGTCGCACTGGGGCGCGGCGAGCAGCACGGCGACCTCGGCGCTCGACAGCCAGACCATCATTCAGACCAATCTCGAGACGCGGATGAGCGACGCATCCGGGGTCAACGTCGATCAGGAACTGGCGCGGCTGATCCAGTTGCAGTCGTCCTATGCCGCCAATGCCCGCGTGATGTCGACCGCCAAGGAAATGCTCGACGCCCTGATGCAGATCTGACGCGGCGACGGGGGAGTGAACACATGAGCACCATCAAGGCCACCGGCTACTCCGATCTCCTGGTCCGCCAGCTCGGATCGATGCGCGGTCAGCTCGACGAACTGTCGCAGCAGCTGACCACCGGCATCCGATCGCAGACCTACGGCGGATTGGGCGAGGCGCGTGATCTGGCGCTGTCCTACCAGGGCAAGCTCAACCGGGTGACGACCTACCAAGAGACCATCGCGACCCTCGACGTGCGCATGCAGGTCGGCGACAAGACGCTGACCCAACTGTCGAAGCTCGCCTCCGAGTTGAAGGGCAACCTCGATCCCAACAGCTTCAATCTGTCGACCACCGGCGTCACCGATTCCCAGACATTCGCCCTCGACTCGCTCAACGCCTTCACGGCGCTGCTCAATACCGACGTCGCCGGGCGGTATATCTTTTCCGGCTCGGCCACCGACACGCAGCCGGTGATCGGCGTCGACGAGATGCTCGACGGCGCCAACGGCAAGGCCGGCTTCAAGCAGGTGATGAACGAGCGGCTCCAGGCCGATCAGGGCGGCGACGGCCGCGGCCGGATGACGCTCACCTCCGGCGCCGGCACCGTGAGCCTCGCCGAGGACGGCAGCCATCCCTTCGGCATGAAGCTGTCGGCGATCACCTCGACACTGTCGAACGCCACCACCACCGGCCCGAGCGGCACGCCGGCCTCGCTCTCGGTCGCCTTCACCGGGCAGCCGGACAAGGGCGAGAAGCTCACGCTGACCTTCGATCTGCCGGACGGGACCACCACGAAGATCGAACTCGAAGCGGGAACCACGACCGACCCGTCGACGAACACCTTCCAGATCGGCGCGACGCCGGCCGACACCGCCGCCAATCTCGAGAGCCTGATCGATTCCAAGATCCAGGAGATCGGCAAGACCGAGCTGGTCGCCGCTTCGGCGTTTCAGGCCTCCAACGAATTCTTCACCACGGCGAACGGCGCGGCGCCGCAACGGATCGTCGGGCCCCCCTTCGCCACCGCCACGGCGCTGGCCGGCGACACCACCTACGCCGACACCGTCCAATGGTACGTCGGCACCAACGACGCGTCGTCGGCGCGCGGCGACGCGACGGCGCAGGTCGACACCTCGGTGGTGGTCAACTACGGCATGCGGGCGAACGAGGAGGCGTTCAGTTGGGCGATGCGGCAGATGGCGGTGGTCGCCTCGGTCGACGTCTCGGCCGGCACCGCCACCGACAGCTCGGTGCATTCCGCCCTGCTGCTGCGCGCCAAGGGCAATCTCGGGATTCCGCCCGGTGTGCAGAGCATCGAATCGGTGGAGGTCGAGGTCGCCGGCGCGGCACAGTCGGCGACCCAGGCCTCGACCCGGCACAAGGCGATGAGCGCCACCTATCAGAAGGTGATCGACGGCACGCTCAACAGCGATCAGACCGAGGTGGCGACGCGGCTCTTGGCATTGCAGACCCAGATGCAGGCGAGCTACCAGGCGACCTCGATCCTCTACAAGTTGTCGCTGACCAACTACATGTGAGGTCCGGGGCGCTCGAGACGTTCTTCTCCCCTCGGCTGGGGAATTACGCGTGACGTCGCCGCCGATGAGACATTCGCCCGACTTCGGCGGCCGGGCGTGTCGTTGATCCCGGTCATCGGCATGAGGGATCCGGAGGGGCGCGCGGCGCCGGGTTTGCCGATCGGACGGGCAGGCGGGTGCCGCGACGACGAAGGGCGAGAGGTTTGCCTCCCGCCCTTTCTTCAGTTTCTCCGGCGCGGCGGCGCGAGGCGAGGCTTCAGTTGCGCAGGCCGGCGGCGATGGCGCGATTGATGTTGATCAGCACCGTCAGTTTTTCCGGCGTCGGCTCGATCATCGTGTCCATCGTCCGCTTGAAGATGAAGGTCGCCAGATTGGCGATGTTCTCCTGGAGTTCGAGCGGCAATTCGCTGGTGTCGCCCGAGGCGAAGGAGACGAGGATGGTCCACAGCTTGCGATTGAAAGTCAGCGCCTGATCGAGGTCGCGCTCGTTGGCGGCCCAGTCGTCGGCGATCGCCTGGAAACGGGCGGCGGCGCGCAACAGAAGTCCTGATTCGAGATCGCGTGGATTGGTGACGGTCTTAGTCGCCTGGCGGTAGGCTTGGGCTGCTTGCTGATGATACATGATCGATCAGACGCCTCTCGTGTTCGATCAGTAGCCGAGCATCCTTGAGGGCGCGATAGAGATTGCCGCTCAAGATGTTCTTGCTTATGTCGGTAATGTATCCGATCGAACTCGGGGAAGCAAGGATGAACTCGTTGATCGCGCTGAAATATTCGTCTTTCAGCTTGTTGACGTCACGAGCCAGATACATGAGTTGTACAATTAGATAGATACGTCGGGCGGGGGTGTTCGCGGTGTTGGGGGTGAGGATGTCCTTCTCGCGAAGGATAGGCGCGCTTCCCTCGATGAACAGCCGGGTGCGCTGATGGTCGTTGGTGATCAACGATTCGCCGATGATGATCTTTTCGCCGGGTTTCAGTTCGACTTTGAGCGACATGAGACCTCGTGGCGCGGCGAAGGACTGGGGTCTCGCCGATCGGCGCGCGGGCGCGGCGGGACGTTCCTCGGCATCTTCATGCCGACATGGTTAACGCCGGGTTGACGGCATCGGCGGCCGGGGCGGCGCGAGACGCGCGAACGGGCGGGGAGAGGCTCCCCGCCCGTCGTGGAAATCGTCGATGGGCTCGAATCGTCGATTACTGCAGCAGCTGGAGGACCTGCTGACCGGCCTGGGCCGACAGCGACAGCGCCTTGGAGGACAGCGACTGCTGGGTCTGCAGGGCGAGCAGATTGGCGCCTTCCTCGTTGGTGTCGGCGAGCGTCAGCTTGTCGGCGCCGGTCGACAGCGTGTTGATCATGTTCTTGGTCCAGTCCTGGCGGATCTGAACGGTCGACAGATTGGTG
>JAFHCF010000112.1:0-4312 GCA_048497495.1 Prosthecomicrobium sp. | reverse complement strand
CGTCGCCTCCCGCGCCGAGCGAATGGCGAGTCACAGACCCCTCATCCGCCCTTCGGGCACCTTCTCCCGCAAGGGGAGAAGGGGTCCGGCCTCCGGTCGGTCGAAGAACGAGAGACCGAGGGGCGCGTCGCGCTTCCAACGAAACGACAAGACGATAATCGCCCGAAGAGGAAACGCCATGAACCTCGCCGCCCCCATCGATTCCGCCGCTCCCGGTTCGCTCGCCTGGCCGATCACCGCCGCCGTGCGGGCCCTCGCCATGGACGCGGTCGAGGCCGCGAAGTCCGGCCATCCCGGCGCGCCGATGGGCATGGCCGAGATCGCCGCCACCCTGTGGCGCGGCCATCTGCGTCACGACCCGGCCGACACCGCCTGGCCAGATCGCGACCGCTTCGTGCTGTCGAACGGCCACGGCTCGATGCTGGTCTACGCGCTTCTCCACCTGACCGGCTACGACCTGTCGATCGACGACCTGAAGCAGTTCCGCCAGCTCCATTCCCGGACCCCGGGCCACCCCGAATACGGCTATACGCCGGGGGTCGAGACCACCACCGGGCCGCTCGGCCAGGGGCTGGCCAATGCCGTCGGCATGGCGCTCGCCGAGCGCACGCTCGCCGCCCAGTTCAACCGTCCCGGCCACACCATCGTCGATCACCGCACCTTCGTCTTCATGGGCGACGGCTGCCTGATGGAAGGCGTCTCCCACGAGGTCGCCTCGCTCGCCGGCTCCCTCGGCCTCGGCAAGCTCGTCTGCTACTGGGACGACAACGGCATCTCGATCGACGGCAAGTGCGCCGAATGGTTCGCCGACGACACGCCGGCCCGTTTCGAGGCCTACGGCTGGCACGTGGTGCGCGGCGTCGACGGGCACGATCCGGCGGCGATCGACGCGGCGACCCTTCTGGCGCTGGCGGAGACGGGCAAGCCGTCGCTGATCTGCTGCCGCACCGTGATCGGCCGTGGCTCGCCCGGCAAGCAGGGCACCGAGGGCTGCCACGGCGCGCCGCTCGGGCAGCCCGAGATCGAGAAGGTCCGCGCCGCGATGGCGTGGTCCCATGCGCCCTTCGAGGTCCCGGCCGAGGTCTATGCCGCCTGGGACGCCCGCGCCACCGGTGCCGCCCGCTCGGCCGAATGGCGCGACCGCTTCGCGGCCTATGCCAAGGCCCATCCCGACCTCGCCGCCGAATTCACCCGCCGCGTCGCCGGCGATCCGTCGCCGAGCTTCGCCGCCGCCACGCTGGTGGCGCTGACGGCCGCGGAGGCGGCCGGCACGGTCGCCACCCGCAAGGCCAGCCAGATCGCGCTCGGCGCCTTCGCCGACCATTGCCCGGAGATGTTCGGCGGCTCCGCCGATCTCGCCCATTCCAACCTGACGACCCACCCCAAGGGCGTGCCGGTGTCGCGCGATCCCGCCGGCAACCAGGTGTACTTCGGCGTTCGCGAGTTCGGCATGTCGGCGATCGCCAACGGCATCGCGCTCCACGGCGGCTTCATCCCCTATGTCGCGACCTTCCTGGTGTTCTCCGACTACGCCCGCAACGCCATCCGCATGTCGGCGCTGATGGGACTGCGCGTCGTCTACGTCTTCACCCACGATTCCATCGCGCTCGGTGAGGACGGACCGACCCATCAGCCGGTCGAGCATGTCGAGAGCCTGCGGCTGATCCCCAATCTCGACGTCTGGCGGCCGGCCGACGCGGTGGAGACGGCGGCGGCCTGGGCCTCGGCCCTGTCGCGCCGGACCGGACCGACCGCCCTCATCCTGTCGCGCCAGGGCCTTCCGCCCCAGGTGCGCAACGAGGCGCCGAACGGCACCGGCAGCCCGATCCTGCGCGATCCCGACGGTGCGAGGGCGACGATCGTCGCCACCGGCTCGGAAGTGGCGCTGGCGATCGGCGCGGCCGACGCGCTGGAAGCCGAGGGCATCCACGTCCGCGTCGTCTCGATGCCCTGCGTCGAGGCCTTCGAGCGGCTCGACGCCGAGGCGCAGGACGGCGTGCTGCCGAGCGACCTGCCGATCGTCGCCGTCGAGGCGGGATCGACGCGCGGTTGGCGCGGCATGGTCGGGCGCTCCGGCGCGGTGGTCGGCATCGACCGCTTCGGCGAGAGCGGCCCGGACAAGGCACTCTTGAAGCACTTCGGCTTCACCGTCGAGAAGGTGACGGAAGCCGTGAAGGGCGTTCTCGCCCGCGCCTGACGACATGGGCGTGACCGACCCGACCCGGCCCGACGAGGCGGGCGGTCACGCCGCGAGATCGATGAAAACCCGAGAGGAAACCGAAATGCCGCTCGTATCCATGCGCCAGTTGCTCGACCACGCCGCCGAGAACGGCTACGGCCTGCCGGCCTTCAACGTCAACAACATGGAGCAGATCCGCGCCATCATGGAAGCGGCGCGCGAGACCGACAGCCCGGTCATCCTCCAGGGCTCGGCCGGCGCCCGCAAATATGCCGGCGAGCCGTTCCTGCGCCACCTGATCCAGGCGGCGATCGAGGCCTATCCCGAGATCCCGGTCTGCATGCACCAGGACCACGGCGCCTCGCCGGCGATCTGCCAGGGCGCCATCCGCTCCGGCTTCACCTCGGTGATGATGGACGGCTCGCTCCAGGCCGACGGCAAGAGCGTCGCGTCCTACGACTACAACGTCGAGGTGACCGGCACCGTCGTCGCCTTCGCCCATTCGATCGGCGTCTCGGTCGAGGGTGAACTCGGCGTGCTCGGCAGCCTCGAGACAATGAAGGGCGACAAGGAGGACGGCCACGGCGCCGAGGGCACCATGACCCGCGAGCAACTCCTGACCGACCCCGATCAGGCGGCGGACTTCGTCAAGAAGACGCAAGTCGACGCGCTGGCCATCGCCATCGGCACCTCGCACGGCGCCTACAAGTTCACCAAGAAGCCGACCGGCGACATTCTGGCGATCTCCCGCATCAAGGAGATCCACGCGCGCATCCCCAACACCCACCTGGTGATGCACGGCTCGTCGTCGGTGCCGCAGGAACTCCTCGCCGAGATCCGCGAATACGGCGGCGACATGAAGGAGACCTACGGCGTGCCGGTCGAGGAGATCGTCGAGGGCATCAAGCACGGGGTGCGCAAGGTCAACATCGACACCGACCTGCGGCTCGCCATGACCGCCGCGATGCGCCGGGTGATGGCGACCAAGACGTCGGAATTCGATCCGCGCAAGTTCCTCGCCGCCGCCCAGGATGCCGCCAAGGCGGTGTGCAAGGCGCGTTTCGAGGCCTTCGGCACCGCCGGCAACGCCTCCAAGATCAAGCCGATGGACCTGGAGACCGTCGCCGCCGGCTACGCCTCCGGCAAGCTCGCCCAGATCGTCAACTGAAGTCCTGAGCTCCTCACGAGGAGGGGACAGAGGGGGAGGGGAAGGGCGCATGGCCCGCGCTCTTTCGCTCCCCCGACGTTCCCACCGGCGCTCGAACCCGAGGATACCCCGATGCTTCCCACCGTCATCGCCCCGTCGATCCTGTCGGCCGACTTCGCCCGCCTCGGTGAGGAGGTCAAGGCGGTGGAGGCCGCCGGCGCCGACTGGATCCATTTCGACGTGATGGACAACCACTTCGTGCCGAACCTGACCTTCGGCCCGATGGTGCTCCAGGCGATCAAACCGTGGACCGAGCTGAAGATCGACGCCCATCTGATGGTCGAACCGGTCGACGCGCTGATCGAGAGCTTCGCCAAAGCCGGCGCCGATCTGATCTCGATCCATGTCGAGGCGACCCGCCATCTCGACCGCTCGCTCCGGCTGATCCGCTCTTGCGGGGCGGAAGTCGGCGTGGTGCTCAATCCGGCGACGCCGGTCGCGGCGCTCGATTGCGTGCTCGAGTCCGTCGATCTCGTCCTGCTGATGTCGGTCAACCCGGGCTTCGGCGGCCAGGCCTTCCTGCCGCACGTGCTCGACAAGGTCGCCGAGGTGCGTCGCCGCATCGACGCGCTCGGCAAGCCGATCCGCCTACAGATCGACGGCGGCGTCACGCCGGAGACGATCGGGTCGATCGCCGCCGCCGGCGCCGACACCTATGTCGCGGGCTCGGCGATCTTCAAGCACGGGGACTACGCGGCGGCGATCGCCGCCTTGAAAGCGGGGGCGAGCCGACCGGTGTGATGGGCGATCGCCCCGGTCCGGTTCCGCCTGTCGCGGGCGCTCCTCTCGAAAGAGAGGGGCGCCTTCTTCTTTTTGGCGCGCGCGCCCTCTCCCGTCCGCCCGGAACGGATCGGACGACGCGCCGCGCCCGGCGATCGCGACCGTGACCCCGCCAAAAGAGAAGGCCGCGCGACCCTCTCGGGTGT
>JAFHCF010000111.1:0-15820 GCA_048497495.1 Prosthecomicrobium sp. | reverse complement strand
GCCGTGGCGGACGGCGAGCTTCACCGCCAAGGCCAGCCGCACCGCGCAGCGCGGGCTGGAATCGACGTGGACGAGAATGTTGGCGAGTGTCATGGCGTTTCCCTGTCGTGCGTCGCGGCGGGTGATGAGTGGCCCCGCCGTCGTTGGTTCCCTTGCGACACTGTCTCCGATCCGACGATGGGCGGCAGCGGCGGCGACGTTCGCATGGTGAACAAAGTGCCGTTCATCAGACGTCGCGTCGAAGCGATCATGCCTCGGCGGGGCGGTCGCCGCCAATGCGGAATGGCGCAGCTGCCATTCGATCCGCGTCACACGACCGTCACCCAGCCGTGGAAGATCCGGCGGATACCCCGAACCCTCTGCGTGCCATGCCGAAACCGCTCGAACCGAACGCACCCCACGCCGCCGATCTCGCCGCGATCGTCGCCGCCGATCCGATCCTGGCGCCCGCCTTGTCCATCGCCCGCGCGCTCGCCCTGCCGAATTGGATGGTGGTCTCCGGCGCGGTCTACCAGACGGTCTGGAACACCCTCACCGGTCGCCCGCCCGGTCACGGCATTCGAGATCTCGACCTCGTCTATTTCGACGCGACGAATGTCTCCTGGCACGCCGAGGATCGCGTGATCAGGCGCGCCGAAGCCGCTTTCGACGGCTTTCCCCTTCCGGTGGAGGTGCGCAATCAGGCGCGCGTCCACCTCTGGTTCGAATGGCGATTCGGTGTGCCCTACGCACCGCTCGGGTCGGCGGCTGAGGGTCTGGCGCGCTACGCCTCGGTCGCGCACGCGGTCGGCATCGGGCTCGCGGTCGACGGCACACTCGAGATCCACGCCCCCTTCGGGCTCGAGGACGTCTTCGCCATGCGGCTGCGACCCAATCGCGTTCTCGACAACGCCGCCTCGCACCACGCCAAGGCCGAACGCATGGCGGCGCTGTGGCCCGAACTCGGCGTCGAGCCCTGGTAGGTCATCCGCCCTTCGCCGCCGCCACGATCCATTCCTCGAAGGCTCTGAGCAGGGCGGAGCGGCCCTTGGAGGCCGGATGAACGACGTAATAGGCGCTGCGGGTGGCGAGCGGTTGCGCGAAGAGCACCGCCAGGCGGCCGCTCGCCAGTTCTTCCTCGATCAGGAAGCGCGGCACCAGCGCCGCCCCGAGGCCCGAGGCCGCCGCTTCCGCCACCATGTTGAACTGGTCGAAGCGCGGACCCCGCCACGCCGCATCCGTCGCGACCCCGACCGAGCCGAACCAGTCCGCCCAGGCGCTCGGCCGGGTCGACTGATGGAGCAACGGCAACCGCGCCAGGTCGGCCGGCGCCGCGAGCCGATGCCGCGCCCGCCAGTCGGGCGGCGCCACCGGCACCACCTCCTCGTCCATCAGATGGTCGAGCACGCCGCCGGCCCACACCGGCTGGCCGACGTGGATCGCCGCGTCGAACGGCTCGGCGGCGAAGTCGAAGGGCTCGATGCGGGCGGCGAGGTTGATGGTGACGTCGGGGTGGAGCGCCAGGAAGCGCGACAGGCGCGGCACCAGCCAGCGCGCCCCGAAGGTCGGCAAGACCGCCAATTCGAGCACCCCGCGCGTCCCGGCGAAGCCCATCACCCGATGGGTCGCCTCGCCGAGATCGCCGAGCGAGCGGCGCACGTCGGCGAGATAGGTGCGACCCGCCTCCGACAGCACCACCCGCTGGCGGACGCGCTCGAACAGCGCCACGCCGACGATCTCCTCCAGCGCCCGGATCTGCCGGCTGACGGCGCCCTGCGTCAGGTTCAGTTCCTCGGCCGCGCGACTGAAACTCTCGTGCCGGGCCGCGCATTCGAAGGCGACGAGGGAGCCGATGGGAGGGAGGAAGCCGCGACGGAACATCGAGATTCATTCCAAAAATTCATGATATCGTGAGAATTTCTCGCTTCATTCCCGCCTTGTCGAGCGGAATATTCATGACCTCGCCCGGGACGGCCGCAACGCCGCCGCCGTGTGATGCCATTTGCTCCGACACTCCCCTCTTCTCCGACAATCGAGGTCGCGTTCATGTCCGCCCATTCCTCGCTCGCGGCCGAGACCCACGAGCTCCTCACCGCCCTCGGCGTTGACCGCGCCCACTACACCGTCGGGTCGTTGAAGGTCACCTCGCCGATCACCGGCGAGGAGATCGGCCGTGTCGTCGAACACGAAACCGAAGAGGCGGAAGCCGTCATCGGCCGCGCCGACGCCGCCTTCCGCGTCTGGCGTCTGGTGCCGGCGCCCAAGCGCGGCGAACTCGTCCGCCTGCTCGGCGAGGAATTGCGCGCCCACAAGACCGAACTCGGCCGCCTCGTCACCATCGAGGCCGGCAAGATCGTCTCCGAGGGCCTCGGCGAGGTCCAGGAGATGATCGACATCTGCGATTTCGCCGTCGGCCTGTCGCGCCAGCTCTACGGGCTGACCATCGCCACCGAGCGTCCCGGCCACCGGATGATGGAGACCTGGCACCCGATCGGCGTCGTCGGCGTCATCTCCGCCTTCAACTTCCCCGTCGCGGTGTGGTCGTGGAATGCCGCCCTGGCGCTGGTCTGCGGCGATTCGGTGGTGTGGAAGCCCTCGGAGAAGACGCCGCTCACCGGGCTGGCCGTCGTCGCGCTCTTCGCCCGCGCCGTCGCCCGCTGGCGCGCCGAGGGCAACGACGCCCCCGACGGCCTGGTCGGGCTGATCAACGGCTCGCGCCACATCGGCGAGATCCTGGTCGGCGACCCGCGCGTGCCCGTGGTCTCGGCGACCGGTTCGACCGCCATGGGCCGGGTCGTCGGGCCGAAGCTCGCCAAGCGCTTCGCCCGCGCCATCCTCGAACTCGGCGGCAACAATGCCGCGATCGTCTGCCCCTCGGCCGATCTCGACCTCTCGCTCCGCGCCATCGCCTTCTCCGCGATCGGCACCGCCGGCCAGCGCTGCACCTCGCTGCGCCGCCTCTTCGTCCACGATTCGATCTACGACACGCTGGTCACACGGCTGCGCCGCGCCTATGCCTCGGTCAAGGTCGGCGATCCGTCGCAGCCCGAGACCCTGGTCGGCCCGCTGATCGACGGCGACGCCTACGGCCGCATGCAGAAGGCGCTGGAAGCGGCGCGCGAGGCCGGCGGCACCATCACCGGCGGCGGCCGCGTCGGGCTCCAGGGCTACGACGGCGGCTACTACGTCGCCCCGGCGCTGGTGGAGATGCCGTCGCAGTCCGGCCCGGTCGTCGAGGAGACCTTCGCGCCGATCCTCTACGTCATGCGCTACACCAAGTTCGAGACCGCGGTGAAGCTCAACAACGCCGTGCCCCAGGGCCTGTCGTCGTCGATCTTCACCTCCGACCTGCGCGAGGCCGAGACCTTCGTCTCCGACACCGGCTCCGACTGCGGCATCGCCAACGTCAACATCGGCCCCTCGGGCGCCGAGATCGGCGGGGCCTTCGGCGGCGAGAAGGAGACCGGCGGCGGCCGCGAGGCCGGCTCCGACGCCTGGAAGGCCTATATGCGCCGCGCCACCAACACCGTGAACTATTCCCGGTCGCTGCCGCTCGCCCAGGGCGTCAAGTTCGACGTCGAGAGCTGAGAAGGAACGGACGCCATGGCCCCCAAGACCCACGCTGCCTTCAAGTGGGAGGATCCCTTCCTCCTCGTCGACCAGCTGACCGAGGACGAGCGGCTGATCGCCGACACCGCCCGCGCCTATGCTCAGGACAAGCTCCAGCCGCGCATCGTCGAGGCCTACATGGAGGAGAAGACCGATCGCGCCATCTTCGAGGAGATGGGTGAACTGGGGCTTCTCGGCGTCACCGTCTCCGACGACTACGGCGGCGCCGGCGCCGGCTATGTCTCCTACGGGCTGGTCGCCCGCGAGGTCGAGCGGGTCGACAGCGGCTATCGCTCGATGATGTCGGTCCAGTCGTCGCTGGTGATGTACCCGATCGAGGCCTACGGCTCCGAGGCGCAGAAGCGGAAGTACCTGCCGAAGCTCGCCTCGGGCGAATGGGTCGGCTGCTTCGGCCTGACCGAGCCCGACGCCGGGTCCGATCCCGCCGGTATGAAGACCCGGGCCGAGAAGGTCGCCGACGGCTATCGCCTGATCGGCTCGAAGATGTGGATCTCCAACTCGCCGATCGCCGACGTCTTCGTCGTCTGGGCGAAATCCGCCGCCCACGACGGCGAGATCCGCGGCTTCATCCTGGAGAAGGGCATGAAGGGCCTCTCCGCCCCGAAGATCGGCGGCAAGCTGTCGCTCCGCGCCTCGATCACCGGCGAGATCGTCATGGACGGCGTGATCGTGCCGGAGGAGAACCTGCTGCCGAACGTCTCGGGGCTGAAGGGCCCCTTCGGCTGCCTCAACCGCGCCCGCTACGGCATCGCCTGGGGCGCCATGGGCGCGGCCGAGGACTGCTGGCTGCGCGCCCGTCAATACGGCCTCGACCGCAAGCAGTTCGGCCGGCCGCTCGCCAATACCCAGCTCTATCAGAAGAAGCTCGCCGACATGCAGACCGAGATCGCCCTCGGCCTCCAGGCCGCGCTTCGGGTCGGCCGGCTCTTCGAAGAGGGTCGGATGGCGCCGGAGATGATCTCGCTGATCAAGCGCAACAACTGCGGCAAGGCGCTCGACATCGCCCGTCAGGCCCGCGACATGCACGGCGGCAACGGCATCTCGATCGAATTCCACGTGATGCGCCACGCCGCCAACCTCGAGACGGTCAACACCTACGAGGGCGCCCACGACGTCCACGCCCTGATCCTCGGCCGCGCCCAGACGGGATTGCAGGCGTTCTTCTGAGGCGAGCGATGAGCCCGGCGGCGCGCGACACGGTGAAGGCGGCCCTCGGCTATTTCGCCGTCACCTTCGCCGTCGCCTTCGTCCTCGGGGCGGTGCGCCAGACCGTCGTCGCGCCGCGTCTCGGGGCCTTCGCGGCGGTGGCGATCGAGGTGCCGTTGCTCTTGGGCGTATCGTGGCTCGCGGCCCGCTGGGCGGTGCGCCGCTTCGCCGTCGCAGATCGTGCCCGGACCCGGCTCGCCATGGGCGGCCTCGCCTTCGCGATGCTCCAGGCGACCGAATTCGCGCTCGCCTCGGCCTTCGGCACACCGCCGAGCGCCTATGCGGCCCTCTTCGTCACCCCCGCCGGCGCCCTCGGCCTCGCCGCCCAGATCGCCTTCGCGCTGCTGCCGCTCGCCGTCGGGCCGGGCGGCGCAAGCCCTCACACCGTCAGGCGTGACCGGCGGATCTCGTAGAGCATCACCGCCGTCGCCACCGCCAGGTTGAGGCTGTCGGCGCGGCCGGCCATCGGGATCTTGACGATGCCGTCGCAGGCCCGAACGTATTGCTCCGGCAGGCCCGACTGCTCGTTGCCCATCATCAACACGCAGGTCTCGGGCCAATCTACCGAACGATAGTCGACGGCGCCGGCGAGATGGGTCCCCCACACCGGGATGCCGCGCGCCCGCTTCCAGGCGACGAACTCCTCCAGCGAGGCGGCGACCAGCGGCACGTGGAACAGCGAGCCCATGGTGGCGCGCACCGCCTCCAGCGCGAAGGGATCGGTGGTGTCGCCGAGGAGGATCACTCCCGACGCCCCGACCGAATCGACGGTCCGGATGATGGTGCCGAGATTGCCGGGATCCTTGACGCCCTCGAGCGCCACGAGAACGCCGCAGGGCGCGGCGATGTCGTCGAGCCGGCCGAGGCGCTGCTCGAAGGCGGCGACCACCATCTGCGGATTGTCGCGCCGGCAGATCTTGGTCAGCACCTCGTCGGAGACCTCGAGCACCAGCGCGCCGCGCGCCCTGGCCGTCGCCACCGCGCGGGCGACCAGCGGCTGGTCCTTGACCCGGAAGCCATGGACCAGAGTGCGGATCGGCCAGCCCTCTTCCAGCGCGTCGGTGACGAGCTTCAGCCCCTCGGCGAGGAACAGGCCGCTCTCGGCCCGCTCCTTCTTCATGTGGAGGCCGCGCAGATCCTTGATCAGCGGATTGGCGAGGCTGGTCACCACTTTCGACGTGCCCTGCGTCGGCGCCGGTTCCTGCCGTGGCGGGCCCCCCTCGGCCGGGCGCGGCTTGGAACGGCGGTAGAGGTCGCGCGAGGCGTCGCGGGGCGGCGGCGGGCGGGTCATCGGCGGGTCTCCGGGGTCCAGCGCACCCAGATCGAGGTGGCGAGGCGGCGGCGCACGTCGGTGCCGGGCGCCGGGTCTTCCGCGATGAACAACTCGCCGGAGGCGAGCCGTCCGCCGCGGGTGCCCATCACCTCGGCCATCAACTCGTGGAACGAGGCATAGGACGAGCGCATCGCATAGACTGTGAGGATCTGAAACAGCGGGTGCTCGGAGAGCAGGTCGCGGGTCGCCCTCAGCATCGGCGGCAGATGCTCGAACAGTTGCCAGACCTCGCCCTCCGGGCCGCGCCCGAACTTCGGCGGATCGAGGATGATCGCGTCGTAACGATTGCCGCGCCTCGTCTCGCGGGCGACGAATTTCATCGCGTCGTCGCAGATCCAGCGGATCGGCAGATGATCGAGGCCGCTCTCGCCCTGGTTCTCGCGCGCCCAGGCGATCGACTTCTTCGAGGCGTCGACATGGGTGACGTCGGCGCCGGCGTCCGCCGCGATCAGCGAGGCGAGGCCGGTGTAGCCGAAGAGATTGAGGAGCCTCGGCCGTCGGCCCTCGGCGCGGACCACGCGCTCGATGTCGTCGCGCATCCGCCGCCAATGCGCCGCCTGCTCGGGGAAGACCCCGGTGTGGCGGAACGAGGTGAAGCGACAGGAGAAGCGGATGGGATCGAAGCGCATCGGCCAGGTCTCGGGCACCGGCGCGGGAAAGCGCCAACGCCCCGGTCCCTCCTCCTCGACGTCGCCGGTGAAGACCGCGTCGGCGCGCTCCCAGTCGGCGGCGTCGAGACGCGGGCTCCACAGCGCCTGCTCCTCGGGACGGACGATGCGGATGTGGCCATAGCGCTCGAGCTTGCGGCCATGGCCGGAATCGATCAGCGCATAGTCGTCCCAGCCCGCCATCTCCAGCATCTCGGGGGCGAGCGCGTCGCCGGCGATCGAGCGCGGCGCCAGCGCCGTCGGGTCGAGCGGCGGTCGGGGGGGCGAGACCTCGGCGGCCGGACGCGGCGCCTCGCGGCGGGCGCGCGGGCCGGGCCGATCGGCGGGCTTGCCGCGTCGCGACGCGGTCTCGGCGGATTTCGGGGGCTTGCGGGTACGATCCATGCGCGACTGTTCGCCGATGTCGGCGAAACGGTCAACAGGGGCGATACGAATGCCGCCGCTCTCGCCGGCCGCATGCGGCGACCGTGGCGCGATTGCGACATCGGAAACTTCTTTGCGATAGACTGGGCGCGACCATGTCCGCGCCATGGTCGTCGGCGAGGTTCGCCACGATCGACCGAGGCGCGGGGCGCGCGCCCCTCTCGGGCGGTCTGGGAACATGGACGACCAACGATACGGATGGCCGATCGCATGATCGATCTGGAACTCTATTTTTCGCCGCCGACGGCGGCCCGCCTGGAGCGGCTGATCAAGTTCGCCTTCACCGGCGGGCTCGGATTCGTCGTCGACGTCGGCGTCTTGTCGCTTCTGACCGTGGTCTTCGACATGAACCCCTATCTGGCGCGGGTCTTCGCCATGGCGACCGCCATGACGGTGACCTGGCTGATCAACCGCCGCTTCACCTTCAAGGTCCACGACAAGGTCACCGATGCCCGCGGCCTGGTCGCCGAGGGTGGCCGCTACGGGCTGGTGGCGGTGACGGCGGCCCTGGTCAACTACGCCGTCTATGCCCTGACGCTCTATTCGCTGCCCCGCGAGATCCTCGGCACCGCCGATCTCTCGCCGCCGGTCGCGGCGGTGGTCGGCTCGAGCGTGGCGATGTTCGTCTCCTACTACGGCTACTCGCGCTTCGCCTTCCGCCACGCCGCCCCCCTCCACGCCCCCGGATCGTGACGGCGGGCGGTCGCTCCCGGGCGATTGCCCGATCGTGATCGCCGGCGCTTGACGCCTCGGGCGGCGGGCTCGAGGATGGCGGCGAATCGGGGGCCTTGGTCATGCGGGTGGCGGGACTGTTCGCCGGCATCGGCGGACTGGAGAGCGGATTGGCGGCGGCCGGTCACGAGGCCTGCGCGCTGGTCGAGACCTGGGCGCCGGCGGCGGCCGTGCTGGCGGCGCGCTTTCCCGACACCGTCAATCTCGGCGACGTCCGCGCCGCGACGGCGCTTCCCCCCCATGATCTCCTCACCGCCGGTTTTCCCTGCCAGGACCTCTCCCAGGCCGGTCGCACCGCCGGCATCGCCGGGGCCAAGTCCGGGCTGGTCGACCACGTCTTCCGCCTGATGGACGAGAGCGCCACGCCGACGGTGCTGCTCGAGAACGTCTCCTTCATGCTGCGTCTCGACAATGGCGCGGCGATGACCCGCCTGACCCGGGCCTTCGAGGACCGTGGCTACCGCTGGGCCTATCGCACCGTCGATACCCTCGCCTTTCTGCCGCAACGCCGCCAGCGGGTCTTCCTGGTGGCGAGCCGGGCGCTCGATCCGGCCGAGGTGCTCTTCGCCGACGAGGAGATCCCGCCGCCGATCACCACCGACCTCGCCACCCATGCCCACGGTTTCTATTGGACCGAAGGGGTGCGCGGTCTCGGCTGGGGTCCGGACTGCGTGCCGACCCTGAAGAACGGCTCGACCGTCGGCATCCCCTCGCCGCCGGCGATCCTCAGGCCCGACGGGACGATCGTCACCCCCGACATCCGCGATGCCGAACGCCTGCAGGGCTTTCCCGCCGATTGGACCTGCGCCGCCGCCGACATCGGCCTGGAGCGCCTGCGCTGGGCCCTGGTCGGCAATGCCGTGAGCGTGCCGGTGGCCCGCTGGGTCGGCGAGCGCCTGGCCCACCCCGGCCGCCACGATCGGGCCCGCGACCGCGACCTCGCCGTCGCCGCGAAATGGCCGCCGGCGGCCCGTTTCGACGGTCGGGCGCGCCACGCCGTGGCGATCTCCGCCCATCCGCGTTGGGCCGCCCGGCCGCCGCTCGACGCCTTCCTCGCCCATGCCGGCAAACCCTTGTCGCTGCGCGCCACGACCGGGTTCCTCGACCGCCTGACGCGGACGCAACTGCGTCTGCCGCCGGGGTTCGTCGAACGGGTCGTCGCCCACCGCGCGGTGATGGCGCTCGCGCCGGCGCCCGAGCCGCGCCGCCGGGTCACGGCGCGCGCGGCGGAATGAGGCGAGAGGGCGGGATGGCCGATCCGATCGACGAGACGGCGAAACGACGCGGCGGCGATCGGCCGACCCCTCAGTCGCCGGAACGCTCCCGGCTGCTCGGCCGGGTGCGGCAGGCGCGGACGGCGCCGGAGGAGGCGGTGGCGGCGCTGCTGCGCGCCCGAGGTCTCGCCTATCGCCGCGGGGTTCGCGCCCTGCCGGGCTCCCCGGACTTCGCCAATCGCGCCCGCCGCTGGGCGATCTTCGTCAACGGCTGTTTCTGGCACCGACACACCGGCTGCCGCCGCGCCACGCTGCCCAAGAACAACCGTGCCTTCTGGGCCGCGAAATTCGCCGCCAATCGGACGCGCGACGCCGTCGCCATCCGCCGCCTCCGGGCGTCGGGCTTCCGCGTCCTGGTGATCTGGGAATGCGAAGTGGCGACCTGCGGCCCCCGCCTCGATCGCCTCGCCCGATGGGCATTCGCCGACGGCCGGTCCCGTGCCTGAACCTCGCGGAGCGACGGCGCCGCCGACCCGTCCGCTGGTGCCGGCGAAGGAACGCGCGTCGCGATCGCGTCCTTGGAATACATCTAAAATTTCTAATAGTTCCCAGACGTGCCGGCGCGGCGCGCGCCGGAGCGCACCAAGACCGAATGCCTCATCCAGGTTGTCACGATTTTATTACATTCGAGAATTCTAAAATATTAGAAATATCAAGCAACGATGACGATTAGGGTTCAATGTCGTTCGATGGAAATAGTACTGAAATGCCACATTACGCAGCAGTAACACAGTCGAAGCGATCGACAAAAGCAATTTATGAGTAACTATACCTACTTATTAGGGATAACTAAATCCTTGAAACGTCACGCTTGACTCTGCTTCAATCGATTAGGATAATTTAATCTACTAATGCAGTCGCCACTAATATCTTGCATCGGCGATCCGACTTAAGATCCGAAAATCGGACAGGGAGGAAAATGGTCATGGAGGATCGACGCGACGAGCGGTCGCGGCGCATGACGATCATCGTCTCCAAGGGCGCGCTCGACGCGGCCTACCCGCCCTTCATCCTGGCGACGATGGGCGCCGCGATGGGCGTCGAGGTGACGATGTTCTTCACCTTCTACGGCCTCTCCCTCCTCACCCATCGGATCGACGCGGGCGTCGCCGCCCTCGGCAATCCGGCGCTGCGTCTTCCCGCCTTCGGCGGTCACGTCGGCATCGTCGACATGCTGTCGGCGCTGCCGGGCTTCGAGGGCGAGTTGAGCGATCACATGCGCCGCATGTTCGCCCGGACGCGGGTTGCCGACCTCGAGGAGTTGCGGGCCCTGACCATCGAGGCGGGCGCCAAGGTGATCGCCTGCCAGATGACCATGGATCTCTTCGGTTTCGAGCCGAAGGACCTGATCGACGGCGTCACCCTCGGCGGTGCCGCCACCTACATGGAGGAAGCCCTGGACTCGAGGGTCAATCTCTTCGTCTGACGCAGCGTCTCGGGGGAGACGGTGCGGCGTCGGGAGACCATCGATCGTGCATGAGGACTGATTTCAAACGACGGCGATACGCCGCGAAACAAGACATCGGGGGGATGAAATGGCTGCTCTGTTTTCTGACGACTGGATGGTCGACTTCGGAAATGCCTGGAACGACGAGCCGGAATTGGGCGATGCCCTGGCCAAGATCGGTTTCAACTCGGTGATCGGCTACGGCTTCGACGGTGAAGCCACCCCGCGCGGCTGCATCACGGTGGAAAACGGCTACGTCACCGCCGCCGCCGGCTTCGCCGGCCAGGCCCTGAACTGGGATCTGCGCGCCAGCCCGGCCGATTGGGAGAAATGGTGCAAGGGCGGCATCGGCATGATGGCCCTCGGCCTCGCCTACACCACCGGCAAGCTGAAATTCAAGGTCGGCGACTACGGCGCCATGGTCAAGAACCCGGCGATGGCCGGCCCGTTCATCAAGAGCTTCTCCGTGATGGGAACCGTTCCACGGACCTGATCGCCCCTTCGAAGTTCTGACGGGAACGGCGCCATGCTGTCCACTCTCCTGAAATTGACGGGGTTCCTGGTCGCCGCGGTGATCGGCGGGCTCGTCGTCTCCTGGCTCGGCGGAAACGGCGGCACCGCCGATCGCGCCGCCACGGCGCGCGCATCGCGCGGCCAACCCGCCGGCCCGACCGTCTCGATCATCGAGGTCGGCCGCATGCCGGCCGCCGCCCGCCTCAAGCTCGGCGGCTACGTCGAGCCGCGCACCACGGTGAAGCTGAGCGCCCAGGGCCCCGGCCGGGTGACCTATGTGGCGGGCCAGGAGGGCGAGCGCCTCGCCGCCGGCCAGATCGTCGTCGGCCTCGACGAGGACGCCCTGAAGCCCGAGTACCGCTCCGCCTGGGCGGCGCTCGCCGGCGACATGGCCGCCCAGCAGAACGCCCAGACCCAGCTCTATCATTCGATCTACGGCCAGCGCACCTCGCCGATGGGCGGTCCGGGTCAGGACGCCTACGAGCGGATGTTCACGCCCTTCTACAACATGGCGCAGAGCTTCATGGGCGGTGCCTTCCCCGGCATGGCCGGCGGACCCGGCTCGCCCTTCGGCTCCACCGGGCCGATGATGACCCAGGCCCAATCTCAGAAGAGCTGGCCGGCGCTCAACAACGCCCGCGCCGACTACGAGCGCCAGTTGGCGGCGCTGACCGCCTCCCAGGCCCGCATCGACGGCCTCGATCAGCGCCTGCGCACCCGGCGGGCGATCACCCCGGTCGCCGCCGTGCTGATGACCCGCCACGTCCGCGTCGGCGACGTCGTCCAGCCCGGCCAGCCGCTCGCCGATCTCGCCGACGTCGACCAGCTCGAGGTCCGCATCGAGGTTCCGACCAATCTGGTCGGCCAGATGAAGCTCGGCGACGCGGTGCCGGTCAGCCTGACCGGCGGCAACGTCTGGGCGCCGATCACCCAGATCCATCCCGCCGCCGATCGCGCCCAGCGCACCATCTCGGTCAAGCTGGCGCTGCCGGCCGGCGCTCCCGCGGCGCCCGGCATGTACGCCCTCGCCTGGATCCCCCAGGCCGGCGGCAACACGCCCTCGGCCTACGCGCCGGCCATTCCCGCCTCGGCGATCGTCCATCGCGGCAGTCAGCCGCTCGCCTTCGTCGTCGACGGCGACGGCCGCGCCGAAATGCGCATCCTCCGCCTCGGCGACGTCACCGGCGACCGCATCGCCGTGCTCTCCGGCCTCCAGGCCGGCGAACGGGTCGTCGCCAGCCCCGCCCCCAACCTCAAGTCCGGCGATCAGCTCTTCGCCGGGCGGCCGTGATCGGGGGAGGTGGAATGACCGAGATCTCCCACGACGCGGGCCACGGTGAAACCCCTCGCAAGGGCCACGGGAACGGCATCGGCATCGCCGGCCGCACCGCGCGCGCCTTCATCGAGAGCCCGCTGACGCCCCTGCTGCTGGTCGCCTTCTTCCTGATCGGCGCCCTCGGCATGCTGGTGACGCCGCGCGAGGAGGATCCGCAGATCTCGGTGCCGATGGTCGACATCTTCGTCGCCTATCCCGGCGCCCCGGCGTCCGAGGTGGTCAACCTGATCTCCGAGCCGCTGGAACGGCTGATGTCGGAGCTCTCGGGGGTCAAGCACGTCTACTCGATGTCGCGCGAGGGCCTGTCGATGGTCACCGTGCGCTTCGACGTCGGCGAGCAGTTGGAACCGTCGTTGGTCAAGCTCTACGACAAGCTCTACAGCCACATGGACCTGATCCCCAAGGGCGTCATGCAGCCCCTGGTGAAGCCGAAGAGCATCGACGACGTGCCGGTCCTCACCGCCACGCTGTCCTCGCCGGCGCTCGATCTGGTGCAGTTGCGCAAGCTCGCCCTCGACGTGGTGCAGCGCTTCAAGTCGTTGCCCAACACCGGCCAGAGCTTCGTCGTCGGCGGCAGCCCCGAGCAGGTGCGCGTCGAGATCGATCCCTCGGCGCTCGCCGCCCACGGCCTCACCCTCGGCCAGGTCGCCAGGGTGATCTCCGCCGCCAACCAGCGCATGCCGGCCGGCGACGTCATCGACGGCAATCGCTGGTTCAACGTCTTCACCGGCGACTTCCTCGCCAATGCCGTCGACATCGGCGACCTCGTCGTCTCGGTCATCGGCGCCAAGCCGATCTTCCTGCGCGACGTCGCCTACATCCGCCAGGGCGAGCGCGAGACCCGGACCATCGTCGACGCCTCCGAACGCCGGGCCGACGGCAGGTTCGTCACCCTGCCGGCGGTGACCGTGGCGGTGGCCAAGAAGCGCGGCACCAACGGCGTCGACGTCGCCGAGGCGCTCAACGCCGAACTCGCGGCGATGAAGGGCTCGCTGATCCCCGCCGACGTCGTCGTCAACGTCTCGCGCGACTACGGCGCCACCGCCCACGACAAGGTCTCGCACCTCATCCTGAAGCTGTTCATCGTCTCGGCGCTGGTCACGGTACTCGCTTTTCTCACCATGGGCTCGCGGCCGGCGGTGATCGTGCTGATCACCATTCCCGCCGTGCTGCTGATGTCGCTGGCGGTCGCCTATATCCTGAAATTCACCATCAACCGCGTCTCGATGTTCGCCCTGGTCTTCGCCATCGGCATCCTCGTCGACGACGCCATCGTGGTGGTCGAGAACATCTATCGCCGCTGGCTCCAGGCCGGCGACACCGCCGACGAGGAGACCGTCGACGCCGTCGACGAGGTCGGCAACCCGACCATCCTCGCCACCTTCACGGTGGTGGCGGCGCTGCTGCCGATGGGCTTCGTCTCCGACATGATGGGCCCCTACATGCTGCCCATCCCGGTGCTGTCGTCGGCGGCGATGATCTTCTCGCTGATCGCCGCCTTCGTCTTCGTCCCCTGGCTCGCCGCTCGGGTGAAGCCGAAGATGGCCGACCTGAAGCGCGCCGCCGAGCGCGAGCATCGCCAGTCGGTGGCGATCGCCAAATGGTACGGCCGCCTGATCGATCCGATCATGAATTCGAAGGCGCGCGGTCTCGTGACGCTCCTGGCGATCATCGTCGCGATGATGCTCGCCATGTCGATGTTCATGTTCAAGCTCGTCCCATTCAAGATGCTGCCCTACGACAACAAGTCGGAATTGCAGGTCGTCATCGACATGCCGGAGGGCACCGATCTCTTCGTCACCGCCAATCTGGCGCATCGACTGGGCACCGAGCTGCAGGCGATCCCCGAGGTCTCGGCCTTCCAGACCTATGTCGGCACCGCCTCACCGTTCAACTTCAACGGCCTGGTGCGTCACTACTTCCTGCGCTCGCAGCCGTGGCAGGGCGACGTCGCCGTCCAACTCCTCGACAAGGAGAAGCGCGCCCGCTCGAGCCACGAGATCGCGACGCAGGTGCGCGAGGTCCTGACCCCGATCGCCCGGGCCTCCGGCGCCCGCCTGACCATCGCCGAGGCCCCTCCCGGCCCACCGGTGCTCGCCCCCGTGGTGGTCGAGCTCTACGGCCCGACGGCGGAGATCCGCCGCAAGGTCGCCGGCGACATCATGGAGATCCTCCAGAAGACGCCCGACGTCGCCGACGTGAACACCTTCATGGAGGCGCGCCACGACGACATCCAGTTCGAGATCGATCGGATCAAGGCCGGGATGTTCGGCGTCGCGGCGGAGGACATCAACCGCGAGCTGAAGATGGCGACCGGCGGCTTCGAGGTCGGCCCGCTCGCCGGCGGCACCAATCTCGAGCAGACGGTGATCGTCCTCCAGGTGCCGCTCGCCACCCGCGTCAATCTCGGCAACCTGCTGGTCCTGCCGATCCGCTCGCAGACCGGGGCCTCGGTGCCGCTCGGCGAACTCGGCCGCTTCGTGCCGCGCCCGATCGATCCGCCGGTCTATCACAAGGACCTGAGGGCGCTGGAATACGTCACCGCCGACGTCATCGGCCGGCTCGGGGCGCCGCTCTACGGCATGTTGGCGGTCGACGCGGCGCTGAAGAACTACGTCACCCCCGACGGGCTGACCATCTCCGGCCACTATTTCGGCCGGCCCTCCGACACCGGCGTCTCCGGCTTCAAATGGGACGGCGAGTGGGAGGTCACCTACGTCACCTTCCGCGACATGGGGATCGCCTTCGGCGCCGCCCTGGTGCTGATCTACATCCTGGTGGTGGCCGAGTTCCGCTCGTTCCTGCTGCCGCTGGTGGTGATGGCGCCGATCCCGTTGACGCTGATCGGCATCATCCCCGGCCATTGGCTGCTCGGCGCCGACTTCACCGCCACCTCGATGATCGGCTTCATCGCGCTCGCCGGCATCATCGTGCGCAATTCGATCCTCTTGGTCGAATTCGCCCGTTCCAAGGTCGCCGAGGGTTGGACGGTGCGTGACGCCATCGTCATGGCCGGTCGCGTCCGCCTGCGGCCGATCCTGATCACCGCGCTGGCGCTGGTGATCGGCTCGATGGTGCTGCTGTCGGATCCGATCTTCCAGGGCATGGCGGTGTCGCTGCTGTTCGGCTCGCTGGTCGCCACCTTCCTCACCCTGGTGGTGATCCCGCTCGGCTGCCTGTCGGCGCGCACCTTCTTCGAGGCTCGCGGCAACGGCGGCCGCCACCCCGGCGGTGGCGGCCCGCCGCCCACCCCCCCGCCCCCGCCGGCCCCCCGGTCCG
>JAFHCF010000110.1:0-25816 GCA_048497495.1 Prosthecomicrobium sp. | reverse complement strand
TGATCGGGCACGCGGAGCGCCGCCCAACTCTCGCCGGCGACACCGCCTCGATCAGGCACGCCGGGTCGACGGTGTAGCGCAGGCCGCCGTGGCGTGGCCGCTCTTCACCAGCGCGCCGCCGCGCCGATCCACAACCGTGCCGCGCGGTCGCTACCAGGACCGCAGCGCCCGCAGGATCGGCGTCTTCTTCCAGATGTTGTCGCCCATCCGGGCGATCAGACTGTCGAGCAGGTCGACCGCCGCGCCGACCTGCGGTCCCTTGTTGAGCATCACGCATTCGGCCCGCGACGCCATCGCCGCATCGGTCATCTCACCGCGCGTCGGCACCCCGGTCTCGACCAGGTCCGCCAGCACCTGGGTCGCCCAGATCGCCGGGACCGCCGCCGCCTCGCAGATCCACAGGATCTCCTCCTGCATCTCGGCGAGCCGTTCGAAGCCGATCTCGGCGGCGAGGTCGCCCCGGGCGATCATGATCCCGAAAGGTCTTCGGCCGAGCGCCCGGGCGATCAGCGCGGGCAGATTGCCGATCGCTTCGGGATGCTCGATCTTGGCGACCAGTCCGAGCGTCTTGCCGCCCGGGCTCTTGCGCGCCAGGGCGGCCTCCAGGAGATCGATGTCGTCGGCCTTGGAGACGAAGGAATAGCCGATCATGTCGGCGCATTCGATCACCGCATCGAGGTCGGCTTCGTCCCGGGCGGTCAGTGGCGACAGTCCGAGCGCGGTGTCGGGCAGGTTCAACCCCTTCTCGACCTTGAGCTTGAGGCCGCCGGCGGCGATGCGTCGGATCCTCAGGGTCGCCGCACCCTCGGCCCTGGCCTCGACCACCGCTTCCATCTTGCCGTCGTCATAGAGGACGCGGTCACCGATCGCCAGGGCCGTGACGATCTGTGGCAGCGATACGGTGGCGACGAAGGGCCGGGTCTTGCTCGCCTCCGGTTCACCTTCCGCCAGGAGAATGAGCCGATCGCCGCTCTCCATCCGCGGATGCTTGCCGTGGACGGCGACCGCCGCCGTCCGGATCTTCGGCCCGCCGATGTCCATCAACACCCGCACCTCGTGGCCGGTCGCGGCGGCGGCGGCGCGGGCGTTCTCGGCCATCCGCCGCCAGGCGTCGACATCGCCGTGGGCGCAGTTGATCCGCGCCACATCCATGCCGCGCTCGACCAGGTCGAGCACGAAGCCGGGATCCTCGGCCGCCGCCCCCGGCAGCGTCACCATGATGCGGCCGCGCCGATACTCGCGGGCCCGCCCGAACAAGGCGTCGGTGGCCGCCACCAATCGGGCTTCGCCGGCGAAGAAGGCCGCTTCGCTCGGCGCCGTCGGCACGGAGTTGGCCCCGGATGCCTCGCCGCCGAGGGCGACGATCACGGCGTCGAGGGTCGGCAGAACCCGGCTCTCCATCCTTCCCAGCGACGACAGACCGATGCACATCAGGCGCCGTTGCAGGCCACGCAGATCGCGATGACGAATGGCGAGATAATGGGCGAGGTTGGCGATGTCGGGCGGCGCCGGGTCGGCCGACCCGAAGCCGGCGAGAATCTCGTCGGCGCGGACGCGCACGTCCTCGCGGAGCGCCAGCATCTCGGCGAGCAGGTCGGCGTGGGGGAGGCCCGTCGACGGCGGAGCCGCCGCAACGGGGGCGGTCGGGGCAGGTTTGGCGCGATGGGACATGGTGATCACTCCTGACGGATCGGCGGAGGCCAACTGAGCTTCGGAATCCACTCAGGCCTCGCCGCCGAGAGCCGACCTCGGCTGCGAAGGCCTCACCGTTCGACCGCTTGAAAGTGTGCTGGCGCCGAGGCTGGTTCGTTGGCCTCTCGGATGCGCTGGGCCGACCCGAGCGAGACGCCTGTGGCTCGGGCCAATTCCGGTTCGATAGGAGCCACCCCCAAATGGGTTCACTGATCGACGAGCATACGCATCCACTGCGTCATTCATGGGACGCCCGTGTAGAAGCCGAAATATGACCGAGCAGGGGTGCCGCTGTTCAGTATCGCCCTATCCCGGAGCATCGTGGCCGTCACCGTCGATGCCTTGCCGCGAATGGCGCCGGTAACCGAACCGATCAGGAGCACGAGGCCAGTTACCGCATGTGCATCGGCACGGTCGCTCCTCCCTCCCCCCGCGAGGGGGGAGGGAGGAGCGAGGGGGGACGTCGAAGCCGATCTCACTTCAGCGGGCATTCCGCGCCATAGGCGTCGCCGGCCTTGTCGAAGACCTTGGAGACGATCTGGGTGGCGTATTTGCCGTCGGCGCGCTTCACCGCCTCGACGACGTAGAAGTCCTGTTTGGGGAAGCCGTTGGGCGAGAAGGTGAAGGAGCCGCGCACCGACTTGAACGGGGCGGAGAGCAGCGCCTTGCGGAAGGCCGCCTTGTCGGAGACCTTGCCGCCGGTCGCCTTCAAGGCCCCGTCGATCAGCTTGGCGGCGTCATAGCCCTGCGCCGCGTAGAGCGACGGCACCACGCCGTATTCCTTCTCGTAGGATTCGACGAAGGCCTTGTTCTCGACGGTGTCGAGGTTCGGCGCCCACTGAGCGCCCGACAGGAGGCCGACGGCGGCGTCCTTGGTCGCCGGCAGGGTGGTCTCGTCGACGGTGAAGGCCGAGAGGAACGGCACCTTCCCCGCGAGACCGGCCTGGGCATATTGCTTGACCAGGTTCACGCCCATGCCGCCGGGCATGAAGGTGAAGACCGCGTCGGGCTTGGCGGCTGCGATCTTGGTCAGTTCGGCGGAGAAGTCGAGTTGGTTGAGGGGGACGAAGATCTCGTCGATCACCTCGCCCTTGAAGGCGCGCTTGAAACCGGCCATCGAGTCCTTGCCGGCCTGATAGTTCGGCGTCATCAGGACGACCTTCTTGTAGCCCTTCGACTGGGCATAGGCGCCCATGGTCTCGTGGTTCTGGTCGTTCTGGTAGGACGCCGAGAAGAAGTACTGCGAGCAGGCCTTGCCGGCGAGCGGCGAGGGGCCGGCGTTGCCGGAGATCAGGAAGGTCTCGGCCTCGAACACCGGCTTGGCGATCGCCATCATGACGTTGGAGAAGACGACGCCGGCGACGATGTCGACCTTGTCCCGCTCGATCAGCGCCTTGACCTTGGTGACGGCGACGTCGGGCTTGAGCTCGTCGTCGACGACGATCACCTCGGTCGGTTGACCGCCGAGCTTGCCGCCGAGTTCCTTGACCGCCAGCTGGAAGCCGTCGCGCATGTGGACGCCGAGGGCGGCCGGCGGGCCGGAGAGCGTCGCCAGGAAGCCGATCTTGACCGGATCGGCCGACGCGACCGCGGTGCCGGCGAGGAGGGTCGCCGCGAAAGCGGCCATGCGGGTCGAGTGAACCATCGATCTGCCCTTCTTGGTCGGTCGCGGCGTCGGGCCGCGTCTGGGTCTCTTCAAACGCCGGTTTCCTCGGCGGCGCGGGCGCGCGGGGATCTCGGGCCGTCGTCGACGTCGGGGAAGACGAAGTCTCCCGTCTCGTCGGCGTCGGCCGGCGGGATCGCGCACCGCGCTCTTTATAGAGCGGTTTCGCCGAATTGTACCGGTTCGGATGGAGAGTCTTCACGACTTCGCCATTCCGGTGATCCAGGACTGTTGGCCGGGCTCGGGCTGGGTATGTATCCTGAGAACCCGCTGGTTGGAGGAGTCGTCCGATGGGCAATCGCTTGGCAGACCGGATCGCCCGGGCCGTCGACCAGGGGCGGGGCGTCGCCGAGGCCGATCTCGTCCTCAAGGGCGGCCGCTTTCTCGATCTGGTCACCGGCGAGCTCGTCGCCTCCGACGTGGCGATCTGCGGCGACCGCATCGTCGGCACCTTCGCCGAGTATCGCGGCGCGCGCGAGATCGACGTGACCGGCAAGGTGATCGTGCCCGGCTTCATCGACAGCCATCTCCACGTCGAATCCTCGCTTCTCACCCCGCAGGAGTTCGACCGCTGCGTCCTGCCCCACGGGGTGACCACCGCGATCTGCGATCCGCACGAGATCGCCAACGTCCTCGGCCTGCCGGCCTTCGAGTTCTTCCTCGCCTCGGCCGCGACGATGATCCTCGATCTCAGGATCCAGCTGTCGAGCTGCGTGCCCTGCACCGATCACCTGGAGACCTCCGGCGCCCGTCTCGGCGCCGCCGATCTCCTGCCCTTCGCCGACCACCCCCAGGTTTCGGGTCTGGCCGAATTCATGAATTTCCCCGGCGTCTTCGCCCATGATCCCGGATGCATGGAAAAGCTCGCCGCCTTCGCCGGCCGCCACATCGACGGCCACGCGCCGCTGATGCGCGGCCTCGATCTCAACGGCTATCTTTCCGCCGGCATCCGCACCGATCACGAGGCGACGGGCGCCGAGGAGGCGCTGGAGAAGATCCGCAAGGGCATGACGGTGCTGATCCGCGAGGGGTCGGTGTCGAAGGATCTCCATGCGCTCGCCCCGGTCCTGACCGAGCGGACGAGCCCGTTCATGGCCTTCTGCACCGACGATCGCAATCCGCTCGACATCGCCGAGGAGGGCCACCTCGACTTCGTCGTGCGCACCGCGATCAGACTCGGCGTCCCGCCGCTCGCCGCCTACCGGGCGTCGTCGTGGTCGGCGGCGCGGGCCTTCCGCCTCCATGATCGCGGACTGGTGGCGCCGGGATGGCGCGCCGATCTGGTGATCCTCGACGACTTCGAGGACTGCCGGGTGTCGCGGGTGATCTCCGCCGGCCGCCTCGTCGACGAGGCGCTGTTCGCCACCCGCGCCCTCGTCGCCCCGATCGGCCGGCGCTCGATCAGGGCGCGGCGGGTGTCGGCCGCTGATTTCCGGGTGCCGGGGAGGGGGCCGTCGACCCCGGTGATCGGCATCCTGCCCGGCCGCATCGTCACCGAACGGCGTGATCTGACATTGCCCTTCCGCGACGGCGAGCGTTTCGTCGATCTCGACCAGGACGTGATCAAGATCGCGGTGGTCGAACGCCACGGCAAGACCGGCGGCATCGGCCGCGCCTTCACCCAGGGCTTCGGCCTGAAGCGCGGCGCGATCGCGGCCTCCGTCGGCCACGACAGCCACAACATCACGGTGTGCGGCGTCGACGACGCCGACATGGCGGTGGCGGTCAATCGGATGGCGGAGATCGAGGGCGGCTTCGTCGTCGTCGAGGGCGGCCGCGTGCTCGCCGAACTGCCGCTGGCTTCGGCCGGGCTGATGAGCATCGGCAGTCACGAACAGGTCCACGACCTGCTGATCCCGCTGCGCGCGGCGGCGAAGGGGCTCGGCATCACGCTGACCGAGCCCTTCCTCCAGATGGCCTTCCTACCGCTGCCGGTGATCCCCCACCTCAAGGTCACCGACCTCGGCCTCGTCGACGTCGACCGTTTCGAGCTGATCGACGCGTGACGGGGCACCGCTGGCTCACGCCTCTTCCACCGCCATCGCCGGATAGTCGGTGTAGCCTTTCGGGCCGTTGTCGTTGCCGTAGACCGTGGCGAGGTCGAGCTGGTTCTGCTCGGCGTCGCGGCGCAGGCGGGTCACCAGGTCGGGATTGGCGATGAAGGCCTTGCCCCAGGCGGCGGCATCCGCCGTGCCGGCGTCGAGCAAGCCTTGCGCGCTCGCCTTGGTCAGCCCCTCGTTGGCGATCACCACGCCGCCGAAGATCCGCTTGATCTCGGGCAGCAGACTGTCGTCGGCGACATGCTCGCGCAGGCACAGGAAGGCGAGCTTGCGCTTGCCCAACTCGCGGGCGACATGGGTGAAGACGGCGCGCGGATTGCTGTCGCCGGCGTCGTTGCCGTCGCCGCGCGGGGCGAGATGCATGCCGACCCGGCCGGCGCCCCATACCTCGACCACCGCATCGGTGACCTCGAGCAGCAGGCGGGCGCGGTTTTCCACCGAGCCGCCGTAGGCGTCGGTGCGCAGGTTGGTCTTGTCCTGGAGGAACTGGTCGAGCAGGTAGCCGTTGGCGCCGTGGATCTCGACACCGTCGAAGCCGGCCGTGATGGCGTTCTCGGCCGCTTTGCGATAGTCGGCGACGATGCCCGGAATTTCCTCGATCGCCAGGGCGCGCGGCGTCACGAAGGGGCGCTTGGGGCGCACCAGCGAGGGATGGCCGGCCGGCTGCACGGCGCTCGGCGCCACCGGCAGCGCGCCGTCGAGATGGATCGGATCGGAGATGCGGCCGACATGCCAGAGCTGGGCGAAGATCCGCCCGCCGGCCGCATGGACCGCGTCGGTGACGGTCTTCCAACCGGCGACCTGCTCGGTCGACCACAGGCCGGGGGTGTCGGGATAGCCGACGCCCTGGGGCGACACGGAGGTCGCCTCGGTGAGGATCAGGCCGGCCTCGGCGCGCTGGACGTAGTAGTCGCGATTGAGGTCGGTCGGCACTCGGCCGGCGCCGGCGCGGCAGCGGGTGAGCGGCGCCATGACGATGCGATTGGGCAACGTCAACGCGCCCACGGTCAACGGGTCGAACAGAGAGGGCATCGGGAAACCTCGGAAACGGGGAGGGGAAGGGGCGGGAAACGTCGGCCGCGTTTTCACCTACGGGCGTGACGCTTCGACCAATATGGGAAGGGTGGCGCGCTCCCGCCAGACGCGGGAACGCAACCCTTCCCCCCACCCGGCGACACCCGAGGGCGATGCCGAAGCCCCGATCAGCCGACCCGGCGTTGGTCTTCAGGGCCGCGGCGCAGCGCCTCGAGGAAGTCGCGGACCGCATCGGCGAGCGCCTTGGTCTGCGATCCGAAGGACTTGGCGGCGCGATCGACGTTGCCGGCATTCTCGCCGGTGCGGGTGATCGCGCCCTCCACCGCCGAGACGGAGCGGGCGAGCACGGCGGTGCCGTCGGCGGCCTGGACGACCGAGCCGGCGATCTCGCGGGTGACGGAGCCCTGCTGCGCGATCGCCGCGGCGATCGATCCCGTGACGCCGCCGATCTCGCCCATGATGGCGCCGATCTGGTCGATCGCGCCGACGGCCTTGGCCGTGCCCGCCTGGATGTCGGCGACCTGGAGCGAGATCTCCTCGGTCGCCTTGGCGGTCTGCCCGGCCAGGTTCTTCACCTCCGACGCGACGACCGCGAAGCCCCGACCGGCCTCGCCGGCACGCGCCGCCTCGATGGTGGCGTTGAGGGCGAGGAGATTGGTCTGGGCGGCGATCGCCTGGATCAGCCCGACCACCGCGCCGATCTTGGTGCCGGAACTGGAGAGAGCGTCGATCGCCGCGGCCATTTCGCTGGTCATCGCATGGGCCTGGGAGACGACGCCGGTCGCGGAGCCGATCTGGCGGCCGATCTCGCCGATCGAGGCCTGGAGTTCCTCGGTCGCGCTCGCCACCGACTGCACCATGGAGGAGGTCTCCTCCGCCGCGCTCGCCGCGCTGGTCGCCTGATCGCGGGCATCGGCGGCGATACCGGTGAGGTCGTCGGCCGTCTCCAACATGTGGGCCGTGTCGGTGTCGACGCCGCTCAGCAGCCGCTCGGCCGAGGTCTGGAAGATCTCGATCCGACCTTCGATGAAGGCGCTCTGGCGCGCGCGCTCCTCGAGCAGGACTTCCTGGTAGACACTGATGGCCAGGTCCATGTCGATGAACACGGCCTTGTTCAAGGCCTGCAACTGGAGCGTCAAATGCGTCTTGCGCAGTCCGGCGCGGGCGACGAGCAGGGCGGTCACCTCGCCGAGCACGTATTGATAGGCGGCGATGTACCAACGCGGCTCGAGGCCGATGCGATGGTGCGCCAGACCGATGGCGCGCACCGATCGGGCATATTCGGCATCGAAATTCCCCGAGAAGACCCGGCCCCAATGGCGCCCCTGCGCCGCGGCGAGAGCGTCCGACCGGTCGCCGATCAGGCGCGCCAGACGGGGCTCCCCGCGCATGTGCGTGTAGAAGCCGGCGAGAATTTCCGTCAGATGGGGCTGGACGATCGACCAGATCTCCGGAAGCGTGCGCAAGGCGGCCTGATCCAGGCGGGCGAATGCTATTCTGTGGCTCAACTCGTCGTCACGCGACATGCCGCACATCCTTTGTTTTTGCTTCTGATTGCGATCCGTCCGTCGACTCGGCGGAGATCAGGGGTAACGCCGTTCTTCTGGTTTCCTAAGTTGACCCTAGGTAATCGATGCTTCTATGCTCAAGATTCGCTTCTTCCTACTCCATCACCTTGAGAGCGGAGTCATAAGAATGAGTTAATATGGTATGGAATTCAGTGTATTGGGTGCATTCGCGCGCATCTGAACCTTGACGTTGAAGCGAATGCTCCTCGTTTGCCCTCCGACATCGATTGCTTCAGCCTTAGGTATTTCACGTAATGCGGCATCCGTGGGTTGTCTCCCCCTGCGAGCGGCCGCCTCTGGCGGTGCGACTTTCACCGAATCTTAGGGATGATCGGACGATCATCGGATACGAGTTCGGTCGAAGTACGGGCGTCGTTCGGGGGGTGTATGAACAGCGTTTCGGCGGGCCACGACAGGGAAGAGATCGGTGGCGGGCGGCGCGGTGTAATCCTCTGCGTGATCGTCGTCGGCTATTTTCTGCTGGCGCTCGCCAGTCTCGAGCTCTCCCGTGTCTTCGGCTCCATCGCCTCGATCTGGACGGCCACGGCCTTCGCGGCCGTCGTCTGGTGGCGCAATCCCGGCGTGCCGCTGACCGCGACCGTCGGCGGCGTCTTCTGCGCGGGGTTTCTCGCAAATCTGACCATGGGCGCGCCCTTCGTATTGGCGGCCGGACTGGCGGTCGTCGACGCACTCGAGATCGCCACCGCGATCCTCGGGCTCCGCTGGCTCGGCGAGAAGCGGCTCGATCGCTCGATCTCGGCCTTTCTCAGCGCCCTGGTGATCGTCGGCATGGCCGCGGCGGCCGTCGGGGCCGGCGGCGGCGGGGCGGTCGTCGCCTGGGCGACGGGAGCCGACTTCCGCAGCGTCGCGACGGTCTGGTGGATCGGCAACGCGCTGGGCGCCGCCCTGGTGCTGCCGATCGGCGCTTCGGCCACGCGGCGCCGTCTCGCCGACATCTGGAGCGGCCGACCGCTGGTCGAGGCCGTCGCGCTGACCATCGCCGCGTCGCTCGCCGTCTGGATCACGGTGACGCGCATCGGCCAGCCCAATGTGCTCATGGCCCTGCCGGTCCTGGTGGCGGCGGTCCGTCTCAACCCGTTCGCCGCCGCCGTTCTCGGCTCGGCCACGGTGATCTCGGTCATCGGCGCCTCGCTCCTCGGGCTCTCCGTGGCGGCGTCCGGTGGCGCGGGCTACACCACCTTCTCCGGTCCCTGGGCCGTCGCCGCCGGTGTGCTTCTACCCTTCGGTATCTCGCTGTTGATCGACCAATTGGCGCGCGAACGCGAGAGGATCGCCGCGAGCGAGCGCCACTTCCGCGTGGCTATGGATCGTTCTCCCTTCGGCATGGCGCTGCTCGATCTCGACGGCCGGTGCTTCGCCGTCAATCGGGCGCTCTGCGACTTCCTCGGTTATCTGCCCGAGGACCTGATCGGGCGCCGTCCGTCCGAGATCACCCACGGGGACGATCGCGGCCTCGTGGTGGAACGGATGCGGCGCCTGGTCGCCGGTGAAATCGACGAATATTCGCTGGAGAAACAATTTCTCCACAAGAACGGCACGCCGATGTGGAGCTTCATCGCGGTCTCGGCGGTGCGTGACGACAAGACCGGCGCGCCGCTCTACATGATCGCCCAGATGCAGGACCTCACGGCTCGGCGCGCGGCGGAAGCCGCGCTCGAGGAAAGCGAGAGTCGTTGGAATTTCGCGCTGGAGAGCGCCGGCCAGGGCGTCTGGGACCACGACTACGTCCGACGCGAGACCTTCTGCTCGCCGATGTGGTCGTGGATGTTGGGCTACGAGCCGGGCGCGATCTCGAGCAAGGCCGATGCCTGGCTCGCCCTCGTCCACCCGCACGACCTGCCGCATCTGCGCGACCAGTCGCAAATCCACCTCGACGGCGAGAGCGAGAAGTTCGAGTGCGAGTTCCGCATGCGCCACAAGGACGGGCGCTGGGTGTGGATTCTCGATCGTGGCAAGGTCATCGCCCGCGACGCCGACGGCAGACCGCTGCGCATGATCGGCACCCACACCGACATCACCGAGCACCGGGTGCTCAACGTCGCGCTGGAGGAGGAGAAGGAGCGCCTGCGCATCACCCTCCACTCGATCGGCGACGGCGTGATCTGCACCGACGCCGGCGGCTTCGTCACCTTCATCAACCCGATCGCCGAGCAACTGACCGGCTGGAGCGCCAGCGCCGCCCTGGGCCGGCCCGTCGACATCGTCTTCCGGCTGGTCGACGACGTCACCGGTCGACACCTCCCGTGTTCGGTCGGCCAATGCCTCGGCCGGCTCGATCGCGTGTCGCGCGACGAAGGCGTGTTGCTGGTCGGGCGCGACGGATCGCGCGTCGACGTCAAGTCCTCGGCCTCGCCGGTCCGCACCCCGTCGGGCGAGACGCTGGGTTCGGTGCTGGTGTTCCAGGACGTGACCCGCGCCCGCACCCTGCAGAAGGAACTGGCGCAGATGGCCAGCCACGACGCGCTGACCGGGCTCAGGAACCGCTCGTCCTTCGAACAGACGCTGGCCGACCATTGTTCACGGGCCGGGAACGAGAACCGCGGTCACGCGTTGTGCTTCCTCGATCTCGATCGCTTCAAGATCATCAACGACACCGCCGGTCATGCCGCCGGCGACGTGTTGCTGCGCGAGATCGGGCGGGTCATCCGCGAACACATGCGCGGCGCCGACCTGATCGCCCGGCTCGGGGGCGACGAATTCGGCATTCTCCTCGTCGATAGCGACCTCGAGGAGGCGCGGGACATCGCCGAACGGCTCATCGAGCGCATCGGGCGGGTCCGCTTCGCCTGGGACGGACGGGTCTATGAGATCGGCGCCTCGATCGGTATCGCCCGGCTCGACGGCGAGACCCCGCTCGCCGCCGACGTGATGAGCCGCGCCGACGTCGCCTGCTACGCCGCCAAGGCGGGCGGACGCAATCGCGTGTCGATCTACCACGCCTCGGAGGGCGACGCCCGCCGTCACCACCACGAGCTCCACACCGCCGCCGGCATCCGCGCCGCGCTCGACGGCGATCGCTTCGTCGTCCATGCCCAGGAGATCGCCGATCTGAGGCCGGCCGGCCACCTCCACCGCCACTGCGAACTCCTGGTCCGGATGCGCGACGAGGACGGCGCGCTGTTGTCGCCCGGCGCCTTCATTCCGGCCGCCGAACGCTACGGCCTGATGGCGTCGATCGATCGCTGGGTGATCCGCCGGGTGCTGCACACCCATGCCCGGGCGATCCTCGAGGTGCCGCGTCTGTCGGTCTCGATCAATCTGTCGGCCAATTCGCTGGAGGACTCCAGCCTGCTGGACTTCCTCGCCGTCGAACTGAAGCAGTCGGTCTTGCCGCCCCACCGCATCCGCTTCGAGATCACCGAGACCTCGCTGATCAACAATCTGACCAACGCGGCGCGGCTCGTCGCCGATCTGCGGGCCGCCGGCTACGCCATCATGCTCGACGACTTCGGCGCCGGCGTCTCCTCCTTCGCCTACCTCGAGCATTTCCCCGCCGACTTCCTCAAGATCGACGGCGGCTTCGTGCGCAAGATGAAGGCCAACCCGATCGATCGGGCGATCGTCGAGAGCATCAACGACGTCGGCCACAAGATCGGCGCCGTCACCGTCGCCGAGTTCGTCGAGGATGCCGAGACCCTGGAGATCCTGCGCGAGATCGGGCTCGACATGGCGCAGGGCTACCACATCGCCCATCCGGTGCCGCTCGAGGATCTGCTCGAGAGCTATCGCGCGGCCGATCGCGCCCTCGCCGACGCCAACCGCGCCACCGCCTGAGCGGCCTTTGCGAACACGCGAGGCGCCCCGGCGCGGGCCGTGGTGATCGACCGCGGCCCGCCTCGTCTTCCGCGACATTCGACGAGGTGGTCTTCTCGTGTCTCGCCGTCGGGCCCTCGGATGCTTCCCTCGAAGGGCGGACATCCGGCGATCGGTGGCACGGGCACGCGCCGTTGACACAGTGTTCGCCGAAAGCGGCACCAAGTCGCGGGGGTGGCTCGGTTGATCATTGCCGGGTCGCGCCCCATCTTTCGATCCAGGGAGGCAACCCCCTCCACCCGCCAATTCCGTCCCGTCCCGCGCGAGGAACTCATGACCCAACTCGATTCCGCCGCCCTCGACCTCCTGTTCCGTGAAGCCCGCACCCACAACGGCTTCACCGACCAGCCGGTCACCGACGCCGAGCTCCAGGCGGCGGTCGATCTCGCCAAGATGGGGCCGACGGCGGCCAATTCCTCGCCCCTGCGCCTCGTCTTCGTCCGCGGCGCCGAGGCCAAGGCCAAGCTGAAGCCGGTGCTGTCGCCGGGCAATCTCGACAAGACCATGGCGGCGCCGGTGACCGCGATCGTCGCCTACGACCCGTGGTTCTACGACAAGCTGCCGAAGCTCTTCCCCCATGTGGACGCCCGGGCCTGGTTCGCCGGCGATCACGACGGCGCGCAGGCGACGGCGCGCCTCAACGCCACGCTTCAGGCCGCCTACCTGATCCTGGCGCTGCGCTCGATCGGCCTCGACACCGGTCCGATGGGCGGCTTCGACGCCGCCGCCGCCGATGCCGCCTTCTTCCCCGGCGGCGAGGCGAAGTCGCTGTTCCTGATCAACATCGGCCACGGCGACGGCACCAAGCTGTTCCCGCGCAGCCCGCGTCTGGACTTCGCCGAGATGGCGACCATCGCCTGAGGGCAGCGCCGACACGAACGCGATCGAATTTCCGACCACGCCGGACCTCGACGTCCGGCGTGGTTTTTTATTGTGCAGCGTCGAAGTCTGCCCAACTTTTAGGCCGGTTGCGCGTCTTCGCTGCCGCGCCATTGTGCAGAGCCGCTGTCGCGAGGCGATGGCACTGGGGCCGAGGCGGCCACCGGATCCCCACGAACATTGAGAAAACGGCACGCGCCGGCGAGTTGGCACGCGACTTGTATCGTGTGGCTCGGTCAACGACGACCTACCGTCCATCGGATCGGGACCCAGCGCCGGGTCTTCATCGCGGATGGCATCGTTCCTGCTCATCGAAGTCCGTCGGTCCCGAAGGGGGCGCGACTTCGGCGAGCGAGGGAGCGATGTCGGGTCGTCCAGCCGCGCGAACTCGGCGACGACCCTCCGTGAAGATCCGTCTATCGATCTCAACCGAGGGGTGACCATGACCACCAAGCCGTTCCATTCCGGTCTTTCGCGCCGCCGCTTCCTGATGTCGAGCGCGACGATCGGCGCCGCCGCGCTCGCCGCGACCTCGGTCGTCTCCAAGGCGCTCGCCTCGCCGCTGAAACTCGAGAAGGACGTCGTCAAACTCGGCTTCATCAAGCTCACCGACATGGCGCCGCTCGCCATCGCGCTGGAGAAGGGCTTCTTCGACGACGAGGGACTTCAGGTCGGCCTCGAGGCGCAGGCCAATTGGAAGGTCACGCTCGACCGGGTGATCACCGGCGAACTCGACGGCGCCCACATGCTGGCCGGCCAGCCGCTCGGCGCCACCATCGGCTTCGGCACCAAGGCCGAGGTGATCACGCCGCTGTCGATGGACCTCAACGGCAACGCCATCACCGTGTCGAACGCCATCTGGGCGGAGATGAAGAAGAACATCCCCCTCGGCGCCGACGGCAAGCCGGTGCATCCGATCTCGGCCGCCGCCCTGAAGCCGGTGATCGAGAAGCTCAAGGCCGAGGGCAAGGCCTTCAAGATGGGCATGGTCTTCCCCGTCTCCACCCACAACTACGAGCTCCGTTACTGGCTCGCCGCCGGCGGCATCCATCCCGGCTACTACAGCCCCGACGACGTCTCCGGCCAGATCCTCGCCGAGGCGCTGCTCTCGGTGACGCCGCCGCCGCAGATGCCCTCCACCATGGAGGCCGGCACCATCATGGGCTACTGCGTCGGCGAGCCGTGGAACCAGGCCGCGGTGTTCAAGGGGCTGGGCGTGCCGGTGATCACCGACGACGAGATCTGGAAGAACAACCCCGAGAAGGTCTTCGGCGTCACCAAGAAGTGGGCGGAAGAGAACCCCAACACGCTCATCGCCATCACCAAGGCGATGATCCGCGCCTGCATGTGGCTCGACGAGGGCGACGGCCGCAACCGCGCCGAAGCCGTGAGGATCCTGGCCAAGTCCGACTACGTCGGCGCCGACGAGAAGGTCATCGCCAACTCGATGACCGGCACCTTCGAATACGAGAAGGGCGACAAGCGCCCGGTGCCCGATTTCAACGTGTTCTTCAAGTACTTCGCCACCTATCCTTATCTGTCGGACGCGGTCTGGTATCTGACGCAGATGCGGCGTTGGGGCCAGATCCCGGCGGCGCGCAGCGACGCCTGGTTCGCCGAGACCGCGAAGCAGGTCTATCGCCCCGACATCTACCTGAAGGCCGCCGAACTGTTGGTCGCCGAGGGCAAGGCCGAGCGCCGGGACTTCCCCTTCGGCTCCGACGGCTACAAGGCGCCGGACCAGGGCTTCATGGACGGGATCGTCTACGACGGCCGCAAGCCGAACGACTACCTCGCCGCCCTGAGGATCGGCCTCAAGGGCGCCCAGATGGTCGGCGCCGGCGGCGTCGAGGGCTGACGCCCTCGAGCGGGGCCGATCCGGTCCCGCTCCTGGTGGTTCGATCGAGGCGGATGGTTCCCATCCGTCCCGTGAATCAGAACCACTATCTCATTGACCTCGTGGACGAAATAGACGCATGCGGGATGCAGGCGTCGATTTCGACCACGAGAGGCGGACGGTGTGCCCGAACCACGCCGTCCCCCGCTCCACCGGTCGAACCACCCCGACCCCGATTCGAGATCCCCGGCCGCAACCCTTCCCGGCCGCGCTTCGTGAGGACGTCCGCCATGACGATCGCCACCGACACGCTCGCCACCGACAGGTTCGCCCACGCCGAGCGCGAGGCCCGGCGCCGGCGCTGGTTCGCCCGCATCGACCGGATCGAGGGTTACCTCTCGGTGCTCGGCCTCGGCTTCCTGGTGCCGATCCTCAAGATCGTCGGCGGCGACGACGCGCGGACGCAAGGCGGGGAATTGTGGCGTCTGGCCGGCGTGCCGGTGCTCGCCATGGGGATCTTCCTCGCCGTCTGGGGCGCCACGGCGCCACGGGTGCAGACCTCGCTCGGCGCCATTCCCGGCCCGGTCGAGGTCTGGGAGCAGTTCACCGTGCTGATGGCCGATCATTCGGCCGAGCGCGCCAAGGAGAAGGCCTTCCACGTCCGCCAGGAGACGCGCAACGCCGCGATCCTCGCCGCCGACCCGAAGGCCGAGGTCAAGGTGCGGAGCTACGTCGGCAAGCCGACCTACATCGACAAGATCCTGACCTCGTTGAAGACCGTCTTCACCGGCTTCGTCATCGGCACGGTGATCGCCATTCCGCTCGGCATCCTCGCCGGCCTGTCGCCGACGGTGAACGCCGCGATCAACCCGCTGGTGCAGATCTTCAAGCCGGTCTCGCCGCTCGCCTGGCTGCCGCTGGTCACCATGGTGGTCTCGGCGCTCTACACCTCGACCGATCCGATGTTCGAGAAGTCGTTCCTGGTCTCGGCGATCACGGTGACGCTGTGCTCGCTGTGGCCGACGCTGATCAACACCTCGCTCGGCGTCGCCTCGATCGACAAGGATCTGATGAACGTCGCCCGGGTGCTCAGGCTCGGCTGGTTCAAGAAGGTGTTCAAGCTGGTCATCCCGTCGTCGCTGCCGCTGATCTTCACCGGCATGCGGGTCTCGCTCGGCGTCGGCTGGATGGTGCTGATCGCCGCCGAGATGCTCGCCCAGAACCCCGGCCTCGGCAAGTTCGTGTGGGACGAGTTCCAGAACGGTTCGTCCTCCTCGCTCGCCCGCATCATGGTCGCGGTCTTCACCGTCGGCATCATCGGCTTCCTGCTCGACCGCCTCATGCTGGCGCTGCAGGCCGCCTTCACCTTCTCCGCGACGCGCTGAGGGAGGCACCCATGACCGATCCGCGACCGATCCTGGAAGTGAAGGGCGTCTCAAAGAGCTACGGCTCGGGCACCGGCGTCACCCATGTCCTCGCCGACGTCGACCTCGAGATCCGCGAAGGCGAGTTCGTCGCCATCCTCGGCTTCTCCGGCTCCGGCAAGACCACCCTGATCTCGACCATCGCCGGGCTGGTGCGGCCCGACCGGGGCGAGGTGCTGATGCGGGGCAGGCCGGTCACCGAACCCGGCCCCGAGCGCGGCCTGGTATTCCAGTCCTATTCGCTGATGCCCTGGCTCACCGTCCACGGCAACATCGAGCTGGCGGTGTCGCAGGTCTTTCCGAAGGACGGCCGCGCGACGCGCGAGGCGCGCATCGCCAAATATATCGACATGGTCGGGCTCTCCCACGCCCGTGACCGCCGTCCGGCGGAACTCTCCGGCGGCATGCGCCAGCGCGTCGGCATCGCTCGCGCCCTCGCCATGAGCCCCGAGGTGCTGCTCCTCGACGAACCCCTGTCGGCGCTCGACGCCCTGACCCGGGCGAAGCTCCAGGACGAGATCGAGCGGATCTGGGAGGAGGACCGGAAGACCGTCGTCCTCGTCACCAACGACGTCGACGAGGCGCTGCTTCTCGCCGATCGGGTGATCCCGCTGACCATCGGACCCGGCGCCACACTGGCCCGCGAGTTCGTCGTCGATCTGCCGCGCCCGCGTGACCGCACCGCCGTCAACCACGACCCGGCCTTCAAGGCGCTGCGCGCCGAGATCACCCAATATCTGATGGACATGGGCGTGGAGCAGGGCGGGGCGGACGACGACGGCCGCGTGTTGCCGATGGTGCGGCCGGTCCATTTCCGCGAGGACATCGCCCGGGTTCGGGCCGAGGCGCGCGAGGCCGAGGCCGCCATCCGCAAGGGCGGTGACCTGCCCAAGGTCTGGGCCGACGTCGCCAGGCCGAAGACCGGCATCGTCGAGCGCTTCGTCGAGTTCGACGCGGTCGAGAAGATCTACCCGACGCCGAAGGGCCCGCTGACGGTGGTCGACGGCTTCGATCTCAACGTCCGGCGCGGCGAGTTCATCTCGCTGATCGGCCATTCCGGCTGCGGCAAGTCGACCGTGTTGACCATGGTCGCCGGCCTCACCGACGTGTCGATGGGCGGCATCGTGCTCGATGGCCGCGAGGTCGATCAGGCCGGCCCCGATCGCGCCGTGGTTTTCCAGTCGCCGAGCCTGATGCCCTGGCTGACCGCGAAGGAGAACGTGCTGCTCGGCTGCGACGTGGTCTATCCGACCGCCAGCCGCGCCGAGAAGCGCGAGGTCGCCGAGTACTATCTCGCCCGCGTCGGCCTCGGCGACGCCATGGACAAGCCGGCCCGCGACATGTCGAACGGCATGCGCCAGCGCGTCGGCATCGCCCGCGCCTTCGCGCTGTCGCCGAAGCTCCTGCTCCTCGACGAGCCCTTCGGCATGCTCGACAGCCTGACCCGCTGGCAGCTCCAGGAGGTGCTGATGGAGGTGTGGACCCGCACCCGGGTCACGGCGATCTGCGTCACCCACGACGTCGACGAGGCGATCCTGCTCGCCGACCGGGTGGTGATGATGACCAACGGTCCCAACGCCCGCATCGGCAAGATCGTCGAGATCGACATACCTCGCCCGCGCACGCGCAAGGCCCTGCTCGAGCACCCGCGCTACTACGAGTACCGCGAGGAGGTGTTGTCCTTCCTCGCCGAATACGAGCACGGCGCCGACAAGCGGCCGCCGAGCGCCGCGCCCACGCCCCGCGCCGCCGTCGTCACCGCCGCCGCCCCAATCCCGGTCGAGGCCGCCGCCCAGAAACACATGTGACGGCCCGGTCCGGTCGCGGACCGCCCGACGGAGGCATTCATGAACATCGTCTCTTCCCTCGAAAGACTGGTCGTCGTCGGCAACGGCATGGCCGCCGGCCGCACCCTCGAGGAACTCTTCGCGCGAGCCCCCGGCCGCTACGGCGTCACCGTCTTCGGCGCCGAGCCGCGGGTGAACTACAACCGCATCATGTTGTCGCCGGTGCTCGCCGGCGAGAAGCAGTACCGGGACATCGTCATCCACGACGAGGATTGGTACGCCGCGAACGGCGTCCGGCTGGAGCGCGGCGAGACCGTCGTCGCGGTCGATCGCGCGTTGAAGACGGTCACCGCCGCCTCGGGCAAGGTGGCGCGCTACGACAAGCTGATCCTCGCCACCGGCTCCGATCCCTTCGTCATCCCGGTGCCCGGCGCCAGGCTCCCCGGCGTCGTCACCTTCCGCGATCTCGACGACGTCGAGGCGATGCTCGAGGTTGCGGCGGGCGGCGGCCATGCCGTGGTCATCGGCGGCGGCCTGCTCGGCCTCGAGGCGGCGGCCGGACTTCAGGCCAAGGGCATGACCGTCTCGGTCATCCACCTGATGCCGACGCTGATGGAACGCCAGCTCGACCCTTCCGCCGGCTACCTGCTGCAAAAGGCGATCGAGACGCGCGGCATCGAGGTGGTGACCCGGGCCAATACCAAGGCGATCCTCGGCGAGACCGCCGTCGCCGGCGTCGAACTCGCCGATGGGCGGGTAATCGCCGCGAACCTCGTCGTCATGGCGGTCGGCATCCGGCCGAACGCCCGGCTGGCGAAGGAGATCGGCCTCGGCGTCAATCGCGGCGTCGTCGTCGACGACCAGATGCGGACTTCCGATCCGTCCGTCTTCGCGGTCGGCGAATGCGTCGAGCATCGCGGCGCCTGCTACGGTCTGGTCGCCCCCCTCTACGAGATGGGCAAGGTGCTCGCCGCGACGCTTTCCGGCGAGGACGCCGCCTACACCGGCTCGGTCACCTCGACCAAGCTCAAGGTCACCGGCATCGACCTGTTCTCGGCCGGCGACTTCGCCGAAGCCGACGACAAGGACGAGATCGTCCTGCGCGACCCCGCCCGCGGCGTCTACAAGCGGCTGGTGCTCGACCAGGGCCGTATCGTCGGCGCCGTCCTCTACGGCGAGACCGGCGACGGATCTTGGTTCTTCGACCTGCTGAAGAAACAGACCGACGTCACGCCGATGCGCGACACCCTGATCTTCGGCCAGGCCTATCAGGGGGGCTCCCCCCTGGACCCTACGGCGGCCGTTGCAGCCTTGCCGGATGATGCGGAAATCTGCGGCTGCAACGGCGTTTGCAAGGGCGCCATCGTCATAGCCATCACGTCGAAGGGGTTGACCAGCCTGGAAGAGGTGAGGGCGGTGACCAAGGCGTCCGCCTCCTGTGGCCAGTGCACCGCCAAGGTCGAGCAGGTGCTGGCGGTGACCCTCGGCGAGGACTTCGCCGGGCCGTCGCGCAAGACGATGTGCAAATGCACCGACCTCACCCACGGCGAGGTCCGCGGCTTCATCCGCGCCAAGGCACTGAAGTCGATCCCGGCGGTGATGCAGGAACTCGGCTGGAAGACCTCCTGCGGCTGCGCCTCGTGCCGCCCGGCCCTCAACTACTATCTGGTCTGCGACTGGCCCGGCGAATACCAGGACGACAGCCGCTCGCGCTTCGTCAACGAGCGCGTCCACGCCAACATCCAGAAGGACGGCACCTTCTCGGTGGTGCCGCGAATGTGGGGCGGGCTGACCACGCCGGCCGAGTTGCGCGCCATCGCCGACATCGCCGAGAAGCACCGGGTGCCGACGGTGAAGATGACCGGCGGTCAGCGCATCGACCTGCTCGGCATCAAGAAGGAGAACCTGCCGGCGATCTGGTCGGATCTCAACGATGCCGGACTGGTCTCGGGCCACGCCTACGCCAAGGGCCTGCGCACGGTGAAGACCTGCGTCGGCAAGGATTGGTGCCGCTTCGGCACCCAATACGCGATGCGGCTCGGTATCGACCTCGAGAAGTTGATGTGGGGGTCCTGGACCCCGGCCAAGGTCAAGCTCGCGGTCTCCGGCTGCCCGCGCAACTGCTCGGAGGCGACGGTCAAGGACATCGGCGTCATCTGCGTCGATAGCGGCTTCGATCTCCACATCTCCGGCGCCGCCGGCCTGCATGTGCGCGCCACCGACCTCCTCGGCCACGTCGAGTCCGAGGCCGAGGTGCTCGAGTACTGCGCGGCGGTGCTGCAGATGTATCGCGAGGGCGCCTGGTACCTCGAGCGGATCTACAAATGGTCGGAGCGGATCGGCCTCGCCACCATCCGCGCCGCCATCATCGACGACGCGGAGGGCCGCACGGCGCTCTACCGGCGCTTCCTCCTCTCCCAGTCCTTCGCCCAGATCGATCCCTGGCACGAACGCGTCGCCGGACACGAGGCCCACGAATTCACCCCGATCACCATCATGCCGGCGCTGGCGGCCGAATGAACCCGCGACAGGAGGGAAATCCCATGCCCGACGGCAATTGGTTCGTCATCGGCACGCTCGCCGACATCCCGCCGCGCGGCGCCCGCACCGTCCGGGTTCGCGGTCACGAGATCGCGGTGTTCCGCACCGCCGACGACCACGTCTTCGCCCTCGAGAACCGCTGCCCCCACAAGGGCGGCCCGCTCGCCGACGGCATCGTCCACGGCCGCAAGGTGGCGTGTCCGCTACACAACTGGGTGATCGACCTGGAGACCGGGCAAGCCACCGGCGCCGACCAGGGCTGCGCGGCGGAGTTCGCCGTGAAGATCGAGGGCGGTCACGTCCGCTTGTATGTCGCGGAGGTGAGGGCGGCGGCGGAGTGAGGGGAGAGCGCGAGCCCCCGGGATGTCCCTTCATCCCCTTGCGGGAGAAGGTGGCCCGAAGGGTCGGATGAGGGGGCTCGTCCTCATTCATCCGCGCCCGAGTGGAAGCGCCGAGCCCCCCTCCCTGTCCCTCCCCCTCCAGGGGGGAGGGGACGAACTGGCGAGGGCCTTCGCCAAACCGGCTTCGGTGGCCCGGTGAGGCAGCCGACCGGTCAAGGCAGTCTCGAGACGCGAGGCCGTCGTGTGACGAAGACGATCTCCCCAGGGTCCTCTCCCCCCTGGAGGGGGAGAGACAGAGAGGGGGGGGCAGGGCCTCTCGGCTCGGTAATCCGCCGAAGCCCCCCGGAATACCCCGACACCCGTCCATCCCGACGCCTGCGACACACGCCGGCGAGGAGACATTCATGTCCGAAATCGTCCGCACCGTCCTCACCACCTGCCCCTATTGCGGCACCGGCTGCGGCGTCGAGGCCGCGACCCATGCCGATGGCGGCGTGACGATCTCCGGCGATCCCGATCATCCGGCGAATTTCGGCCGGCTCTGCGTCAAGGGCTCGGCGCTGGCCGAGACGTTGGCGCACGACGGACGGCTGCTCTTTCCCTCGATCGACGGCGCCCGCGTCTCCTGGGATCGGGCGCTCGACACGATCGCCGCCCGCTTCGCCGAAACCATCGCCGAACACGGCCCAGATTCGGTGGCGCTCTACGTCTCCGGCCAGATCCTCACCGAGGACTATTACGTCGCCAACAAGCTGATGAAGGGCTTCGTCGGCACCGCCAACATCGACACCAATTCGCGCCTGTGCATGGCCTCCTCGGTCGCCGGCCACAAGCGCGCCTTCGGCTCCGACACCGTGCCCGGCGTCTACGAGGACCTCGACACCGCCGATCTGGTGGTCCTCACCGGCTCCAACCTCGCCTGGTGCCACCCGATCCTCCACCAGCGCATCGCCGCCGCCAAGCTCGCCCGGCCGACGATGAAGGTGGTCAACATCGACCCCCGCGTCACCGCCACCGACGACATCGCCGATCTCCATCTCGGCCTCGAGCCCGGCTCCGACGTCGCCCTCTTCGCCGGTCTGCTCGTCCACCTCGAGCGGGCGGGCAAGCGCGACGCCGCCTTCGTCGCCGATCATACCGCCGGCCTCGACGCCGCCCTCGACGCCGCCGCCCCCTTCGCCGATCCGGCCGAGGTGGCGCGGGTCACCGGCCTCGCGGCGGCCGACGTCGCCGCCTTCTACGACCTGTTCGCGACGACGGATAAGACCGTCACGGTCTTCAGCCAGGGGGTCAACCAGTCCTCGGCCGGCACCGACAAGGTCAACGCCATCCTCAATTGCCACCTCCTCACCGGCCGCATCGGCCGGGAGGGCATGGGGCCGTTCTCGGTCACCGGCCAGCCCAACGCCATGGGCGGCCGCGAGGTCGGCGGGCTGGCGAACCAACTCGCCGCCCATCTCGAACTGGCCGACCCGACCCACCGCGCCCTGGTGCGGGATTTTTGGGCCTCGCCGACGATCGCCGCGACCCCCGGCCACAAGGCGGTCGACCTGTTCCAGGCGGTGGCCGACGGCCGCATCAAGGCGCTGTGGATCATGGCGACCAACCCGGTCGACAGCCTGCCGGACGCCGATCGTGTGAGGGCCGCGCTTCGCTCCTGTCCCTTCGTCGTCGTCTCCGACGTGGTCGCCTCGACCGACACCACCGAACTCGCCCACGTCCTGCTGCCGGCGCTCGCCTGGGGCGAGAAGGACGGCACCGTGACCAATTCGGAGCGGCGGATCTCACGCCAGCGCGGCTTCAAGACGCCGGCGGGCGAGGCGCGAGCGGACTGGTGGGCGCTCGCCGAAGTCGGCAAGCGCCTCGGCTGGCCGCGGGCTTTCGACTGGCCGAACGTGGCGGCGGTGTTTCGCGAACACGCCGCGCTCTCCGGCCATCGCCCCGAGATCGCCCGCGATTTCGACATCTCCGGCTTCGCCGATCTCACCGACGACGGTTTCGAGGCGCTGGCGCCGTTCCAGTGGCCGCGCCGCGCCGGCGAGGCCGCTCCCAACGGGCCGAAGCGCTTCTTCGCCGACGGCCACTTCTTCACCCCCGACGGCCGTGGCCGTTTCATCGCCACGGCCCACCGCCCGCCGCGCTCGGTGCCGACGCCCGAATTGCCGTTCCGCCTCAATACCGGGCGCATTCGCGACCAGTGGCACACCATGACCCGCACCGCCGTGGCGCCGACGCTCTCCGGCCACATCGCCGAGCCCTTCGCCGAGATCGCGCCGGCCGACGCCGCCCGGCTCGCGATCGCGCCGGCGAGCCTGGTCCGTGTCGCCAACGGCCGCGCCGAGGTGGTGGTCCGCGCCCTCGTCACCGAGCGCCAGCGGCTCGGGTCGGTCTTCGTGCCGATCCACTGGACCGACCGATACGCCTCATCCGCCCGCATCGGCGCGTTGGTGGCGCCGCAGACCGATCCAATCTCCGGCCAACCGGAATCGAAGGCGACCACCGTCGCGGTCACGCCCTTTCCCGCCCGGTGGTACGGCTTCGCGCTGACCCGCGCCGCGACGACGCGGATTTCCGCCGACTATTGGGCGAGGGCCCGCATCCCCGGCGGCGAACGGATCGAACTCGCGGGGCTCGCCACCCCCGAGACCTGGGACGAACTCGCCGAGGACCTCTTCGGCGCTGGGGCCGACCTCGTCCGCTTCACCGACCCGCGTCACGGCCGGACCCGGCTGGCGGCGATCCGCGCCGGCGAGGTGGTCGGCCTGCTCTTCGTCGCCACCGAGCCGGTCGAGGTCGCTCGCGATTGGCTCTGCGCCCGCTTCGCCGCCCCCCTCATCGCCGCCGAGGCGACGAGCCTCCTCGCCGGCCGACCCGGCGACGCGGTGGAGGACCCTGGCCGTAAGGTCTGCAGTTGTTTCGGCGTCGGCGCCAACCAGATCCGCAAGGCGGTCGCCCACGGTTGCCACACCGTGGCGGCGATCGGCGAGCGGCTCTCCGCCGGCACCAATTGCGGCTCCTGCCGACCCGAGGTCGCCCAGATCATCACCGAGATGCGCGGCGGCGCGAGCAATGCCGAGGCGGCGGAGTGACGGGCGCGGCGGCGTATCGCCGTGGCGTCGAAATGCACGTCCCTTCGGCTTGATCGGGCCCGATCGCCGCCCTATCGTCGCGCCGCCGGCCGGGGCGCGTTGCGTCGATCGGCCGGTCGCGTCGGCTTCGTCCCTCGCCTCGGATCATCGGTCTCAGGGGGGACGGGAATGAAGTACAGGGCCGACATCGAGGGGCTGCGCGCGGTGGCGATCGTGCCGATCGTGCTCTTCCACGCCGGGTTCCACTCGATCGCCGGCGGCTTCATCGGCGTCGACGTGTTCTACGTCATCTCCGGATTCCTGATCACCTCGATCATCCTGCCCGACCTCGAGGCCGGCCGCTTCTCGCTCCTCGACTTCTACCGGCGACGGGCGGTGCGCATCCTGCCGGCGGTGTTCGTCATGCTCGCCGTGGTGCTGGTGGTCGGCACGCGGATGCTGTTTCCCGACGATCTGCGCGCGCTCGCGGCGAGCGCGGCGGCCGCCGCAGGTTTCGTCTCCAACATCCACTTCTGGCTCGCCGCCGGCTATTTCGGCCCGGCGGCGGAGACCCTGCCGCTGCTCCACACCTGGTCGCTCGGCGTCGAACAACAGTTCTACCTGTTCTATCCGCTGCTCCTCCTCGGCATCCGCCGCTTCGCGGCCGACCGTATGGTGGCGATCCTCGCGGGCGTCGCGGCGCTGTCCTTCGCGCTGTCGCTCTACTGGGCGATCACCGCGCCGACCAGCGCCTTCTATCTGCTGCCGAGCCGGGTGTGGGAGCTGGCGCTCGGCGGATTGGTGGCGCTCGGGGCGCAGCCGAAGGTCGCCTCGGCGCGGGCGCGCGACGGACTGGCGCTCCTCGGGCTCGCGGCGATCGTCCTCGGCGTGATGGTGATCCGCGCGACGAGCCTCTTTCCCGCCCCCTGGGGGCTGCTTCCGGCCGTCGGCACGGCGCTTCTCGCGGCCTACGGCGCGGAGGCGGTGACGGCGCGGCTCTTCACCTGGGCGCCGGTGCGTCGTATCGGCGCCATCTCCTATTCGCTCTACCTCTGGCATTGGCCGATCATCGCCTTCTGGCGGATGTGGACCGAGGCGCCGTTGACGCTCGCCGATACCGCGATCGTCGTCGCCGCCTCGATCGTCGCGGCCGAACTCTCCTATCGCCTGGTCGAGCAGCCGGCGATGCGGGGTTGGCGCGGTGGTCGGTCGGGGCCGATCCTGGCCCTCAATCTCGCCTGCATGGCGCTGGTGGCGGCCGGCGCCTGGGGCGTTTCGGCCAATTCCGAACATTGGCGGACCTACCCGCCGGAGGTGCGCAAGGTCGCGTCCTACGCCCATTACGAGGGCTCGCCGGTTCACCGCTCGCAGTTCATCGAGGGCACCTGTTTCGTCAGCCTCGGCATGGTCTTCGATCGCGAGAACTGCCTCGCGATGAGCTCGACCAAGCGCAACATGCTGGTCTTCGGCGACAGCCACGCGGCCCAGTACTGGCGGGCGATCGCCGATCGCTATTCCGATTGGAACGTCATGCAGGCGACCGGCGCCGCCTGCCGGCCGATGCACGGGGTGTCGACCGAATCCCACTGCAACGACCTCGTCCCCTATGTGCTCGACCGCTTCCTGCCGACCCACCGGGTCGACGTGATCGTCCTCGCCGGCCGTTGGCTCGCCGGCGAGGACGAGATCCTCGACCGCGAGATCGAAAGGATGCGGGCGACCGGCGCCGAGGTGGTGGTCATCGGCCCGGTCGTCGAATACGAGGCCGAGACGCCACGCCTCCTCGCCTCGGCGATGATGTGGGGCGATCCCGAGCGCATCGGCCGGCGCCGGCTGATGGAACGGCGCGACCGCGACCGCGCCATGGCGCCGGTGGTGAAGGCGGCGGGCGCCGGCTGGGTCTCCGCCTGGGACGTGGAATGCCCGGACGACGAGTGCCGCCTGCTCGACCCCGAGGGCGGCCCGATGCATTTCGACTACGGCCACATGACGCTTGCGGCGACCCGCCTGATCGTCTCCCGTCTGCCGAATTTCTGAGGAACGACGGCCGCCCGGAAACGACGACGACCCGCCGAGGAGCCCCCGGC
>JAFHCF010000109.1:0-19212 GCA_048497495.1 Prosthecomicrobium sp. | reverse complement strand
GACATAGAGCTGCAGCGTCTTGACCTCGGGATCCCCGAGAAACGCCGCCGGCCCGGTCGCCGACAACACCGAGCCGATCTTGATCGGATCGGCGGCGAGGGCGCCGGTCGCCGTCACGGCGGCGATCGACAGGGCGGCGAATGCCGTCTTCAGATGGGTCTTCATCGGACTTCCTCCCGGTTTCGTCTCTCGGATCTGGCGCCCCGCGGGTTCGCTCCCGCGGTGGTCGCGTCGTGCATCGGCCTTCTCAGGCCCGATGGGCGTTCATGGTGAGGAGATCATAGGTGGCGCAGGTCTCGCCGGCCGATGTGATCTCCACGTCCCAACGCACCTCGCCGTAGTCGGCGTTGCGCGGATTCTTCGATTTCACCGTCAGCCGCACCTCGATCGCCTCGCCCGGCTGGACGGGTTTCAGGAAGCGCAACTCGTCGAGGCCGTAATTCGCCAGCACCGGCCCGCGCGCCGGCTCGACGAAGAGCCCGGCGGCGAAGGCGATGAGCAGGTAGCCGTGGGCGACGCGGCCGGGGAAGAACGGGTGGCCCTTCACCGCCTCCTCGTCCATGTGGGCATAGAAGGTGTCGCCGGTGAAGTGAGCGAAATGTTCGATGTCCTCGAGTGTCACCGTGCGCGGTTTGGAATGGAAGGTCTGGCCGAGGTCGAGATCGCCGAAGGCGTAACGGAACGGATGTTCGTCCTTCTCGATCTCCGGCGCGCCCTTGATCCACGATCCGCCGATGGCGGTGAGCATGGCGGGCGAGCCCTGGAGCGCGGTGCGCTGCATGTAGTGGTGGACGCCGCGCACGCCGCCCATCTCCTCGCCGCCGCCGGCGCGGCCGGGGCCGCCGTGGACGAGTTGCGGCAGGGGCGAGCCGTGGCCGGTCGATTCCTTGGCGCAGTCGCGATCGAGCACCAGGACGCGGCCATGGGAGGCGGCGATCTCCAGCACCAGTTCGCGCGCCACCTCGGGATCATGGGTGACCAGCGAGGCGACGAGCGACCCCTCGCCGCGATGGGCGAGTTCGGCGGCGTCGGCGAGATCGCGGTAGCCGAGGAGGGTCGACACCGGGCCGAAGGCCTCGATCTCGTGGACCAGGCGGGCCGAGACGGCGTCGCGGACGCGCATCAGGATCGGCGCCAGGAAGGCGCCCTTCTCGGCGTCGGCGCCGTCGACGACGAGATCGCCGGTGGAGAGGACGTCGGCCTCGGCCTTCAGCTTCTCCACCTGGGCCAACACGTCGCGGCGCTGGGCGAGGCTCGCCAGCGCGCCCATCCGCGTGGTCTCGAGGCCGGGATGGCCGATGCGGACCTGCGCCAGCTTCTCGACGATCGCCGCGCCGACCGGCTCGACCAGCGCCTCCGGCACCAGGATGCGGCGGATGGCGGTGCATTTCTGCCCGGCCTTGATGGTCATCTCGGCGACCACCGCCTTGACGTAGAGGTCGAATTCGGGCGTGCCGGGCTGAGCGTCGGGGCCGAGGATCGAGGCGTTGAGGCTGTCGCGCTCGGCGATGAAACGCACGGCGTTGGCCGCGATCCTCGGGTGGCGCTGCAGGATCGCGGCTGTGGCGGCGGAGCCGGTGAAGGAGACGACGTCCTGGCCGGTCAGATGATCGAGGAGATCGCCGACCGAACCGGCGACGAACTGGAAGGCGCCCGGCGGCAGGATGCCGCTCTCGACGATCAGGCGGGCGAGGCCTTCGGCGAGCGGCGCGGTGGCGGTCGCCGGCTTGGCGACGACGGGGACGCCGGCGAGGATCGCCGGGCCGAGCTTCTCGAGCAGGCCCCAGACGGGGAAGTTGAAGGCGTTGATGTGGACGGCGACGCCGTGGAGCGAGGTCAGGACATGGCGGCCGACGAAGCTGCCGCGCTTCGACAGGCCCTCGACCGCGCCGTCGAGGACGAAGCGCTCGTTGGGCAGTTCGCGCCGGCCCTTGGAGGCATAGACATGGAGGGTGCCGATACCGCCGTCGATGTCGATCCACGAGTCGGTCTTGGTGGCGCCGGTGTCGGTCGACAGCGCGTAGAGGGCGGGTTTGTGCTCGCCGAGATGGACGGCGAGTTGCTTCAGGAGGCCGGCACGCTCGTGGAAGGTGAGGCGGCGCAGCGCCGGGCCGCCGACCTTGCGGGCATGCGCCGTCATCGCGCCCATGTCGAGGCCGGCGGCGGAGACGGTGGCGATGGTCTCGCCGGTGACGGCGGAGAACACCTCCTGGCCGGCCTCGGTGGCGGCGAACCAGCGGTCGAGGGCGTAGGAGCGGAGAAGCGTGGGCTGAGCCATCGACGAGTGCTTTCGTGAACGCGAAAAATCGAGCGCGGACGGTCGCGGCGCGACCGGCGCGGCGGATCAGTCGGGACGGTGTCGTGGGGTCGGTCGTGTTGCGCTGGCGAACGACGACATGTCGACGGTGCGACGGCTCTCGCGATGCGCGGGCGAGCGTTGCATGATCTTCCTCCCGGAAACGGATGCCGTTCTCGCGAGGCCGTCGACCCACCCGAGAGGTTCGGGGGACGCGGCTCGGGAGGCATCTCATTTTCGTCGAGTATATATTGACCAACCGGTCGGTCAACTATAAAAACGTCAGGGTCGACGGCCGGCAACGGGTCGCGATGGAGGAACGAAGTGATGTCCGAGACGAACGGCGGCGCCGAAGAGGCGCCCATTCTGGTCGAACGCATCGGCGCGGTGGCTCGCGTCGTGCTCAATCGGCCGGACCGGCTGAATTCCTTCACCGTGGCGATGCATGCGGCCTTGCGCGCGGCGCTCGAGGAGATCGCGAGAGACGAGAGCTGCCGGGCGGTGCTTCTGACCGGGGCGGGGCGGGGCTTCTGCGCCGGCCAGGATCTCTCGGACCGGGCGGTGGCGCCGGGGTCGGCCAAGCCGGATCTGGGGGAATCGCTCGAGCTTCGCTACAACCCGCTGATCCGCCTGATCCGCGCCATGCCGAAGCCGGTCGTCTGCGCCGTCAACGGGGTGGCGGCGGGGGCCGGCGCCAACATCGCGCTCGCCTGCGACATCGTGCTGGCGGCGCGCTCCGCCTCCTTCATCCAGGCCTTCGCCAAGATCGGGCTGGTGCCCGATTCCGGCGGCACCTGGGTGTTGCCGCGTCTCGTCGGCGAGGCCCGGGCCAAGGCGCTGGCGCTGACCGCCGAGCCGGTCGAGGCCGACCGGGCGGAGGCCTGGGGGATGATCTGGAAGGCGGTCGACGACGCCGATCTCGACGGCGAGGCGCGGGCGCTGGCCGAGAAGCTCGCCGCCGCGCCGACGCAAGGGATGGCGCTGATGAAGCAGGCCTTCCTCGCCTCGTCGACCAACACGCTCGACACCCAGCTCGATCTCGAGCGCGATCTCCAGCGTCTGGCCGGCGCGACGCCGGACTATGGCGAGGGGGTCGACGCCTTCAAGGCGAAGCGTCCGCCGGTCTTCACCGGCAGGAAGGCGTGACGATGGACGCGGAAATGCTGGCGCGGGCCTGCGCCGATCTGATGTGGGCCGACGACAGGGCGGCGCAGGCGCTCGGCATCGAGATCGAGAGCGTCGGCGCCGGTCGAGCGCGGCTCGCCATGACGGTGGGCCCCGACATGGTCAATGGCCACGGCACCTGCCACGGCGGCTACATCTTCACCCTCGCCGACACCGCCTTCGCCTACGGCTGCAACAGCCGCAACGATCGCGCCGTGGCGCAACACTGTTCGGTGACCTTCATCGCCCCGGCCAGGGCCGGCGATCGGCTGGTGGCGACCTGCGAGGAGCGCCAGCGGCGCGGCCGCTCGGGGATCTACGACGTCTGCGTCCAGGATTCCCATGGCGCCGTCGTCGCCGAGTTCCGCGGGCTGTCCCGCACCATCAAGGGCACCTTCCTGCCGCCGGAGGCGGTGGCGGAGGGGTGATCCCCGCGCTTCGTCCGCCGGGGACCGGCGGACCTCCTCGGACGGGCGCGAGACCCGCGAGGCACGACGAAAACGATGTCTTCTGGAGGAACGCCGATGTTGGATCTCACCCCCGATCCGAAGAGCCTCGACCCGATCGAACGGGCGTCGCGCGACGAGATCACCGCGTTGCAGACGAGCCGCATGGCGTGGTCGCTGCGCCATGCCTACGACAACGTCGCCACCTATCGGAAGAAGTTCGACGCGGCGGGCGTTCATCCCGACGACTTCAAGCACCTCGCGGATCTCGCCAAGTTCCCCTTCACCACCAAGGCCGACCTGCGCGACGCCTATCCCTTCGGCATGTTCGCGGTGCCGCAGGAGAAGATCGCCCGCGTCCACGGCTCGTCGGGGACGACCGGCAAGCCCACCGTGGTCGGCTACACGCTCAAGGACATCGACACCTGGGCCTCCGTGGTCGCCCGCTCGATCCGCGCCGGCGGGGCGCGTCCGGGGATGAAGGTCCACGTCTCCTACGGCTACGGCCTCTTCACCGGCGGTTTGGGCGCGCACTACGGCGCCGAGAAGCTCGGCTGCACGGTGATCCCGGTGTCGGGCGGCATGACCGAGCGCCAGGTTCAACTGATCCACGACTTCTCGCCCGACGTCATCATGGTGACGCCGTCCTACATGCTCGCCATCCTCGACGAATTCCGCAACCAGGGCCTCGACCCGCGCGAATCGTCGCTGGCGGTCGGCATCTTCGGGGCGGAACCGTGGACCGAGGCGATGCGCCGGGAGATCGAGAACGCCTTCGACATGCATGCGGTGGACATCTACGGCCTCTCGGAAGTGATGGGTCCGGGGGTCGCCCAGGAGTGCGTCGAGACTAAGGACGGGCTGCACGTCTGGGAGGATCACTTCTATCCGGAGGTGATCGATCCGGTGACCGGCGCGTCGCTGCCGGACGGGGAGAAGGGCGAATTGGTCTTCACCTCGCTGACCAAGGAGGCGCTGCCGATCATCCGCTACCGCACCCGCGACCTGACGAGACTGCTGCCCGGCACGGCGCGCTCGATGCGGCGGATGGAGAAGGTCACCGGGCGCTCCGACGACATGATGATCGTGCGCGGCGTCAACGTCTTCCCGACCCAGATCGAGGAACTGCTGCTCAAGGTCGAGGCGCTCGCCGGGCATTACCTGATCCTGCTCAGCCGCGACGGGCGGATGGACACGATGACGGTGCAGGTGGAGATCCGTCCCGATTCCGACTACGAGGACGTGATCGCCGAGTCGGGTAAGCGTCTGTCGCGCCTCATCAAGGACACGATCGGCATTTCCGCGAAGGTCGAGGTGGTGCCGCCGGGCTTCCTCGAACGGTCGCTCGGCAAGGCCAAGCGGGTCGTCGACCAGCGGCCGAAGGCTTGAGGAGGAACGACGAGTGGCACGGCCGAGGGCGGCGGATTACGACGCCAAACGCGCGACGATCCTGAAGAAGTCGGCCGAGCTGTTCGCCCGGGCGGGCTACGACGGGACGTCGCTGACCGACATCGCCAAGGCCTGCGGCACGTCCAAGGGGTTGCTCTATCACTACTACGCCAACAAGGAGGCGCTGCTCTCCGACATCATCCGCGAGCATCTCCAGGAGTTGGTCGACGTGGTGCGGGAGGCGCGCACGCACGCGGGCAGCCCGCGCGAGAAGCTCGAGGCGCTGGTGCGCGCCCTGCTCGAGGCCTATCGCGACGCCGACGCCGAGCACGTCATCCAGATCAACGAGATGGGTCGCCTGCCGGCGGAGACCCAGGAGATGCTGAAGGGCATGGAGCGCGAGTTGGTCGCCCACGCCAAGGAGGCGCTGCTCGAGGTCAACCCGGCGGTGGCGGCGCGCCCCGAACTGGTGAAGCCGCTGACCATGTCGCTCTTCGGCATGATGAACTGGAGCTTCATGTGGTTCAAACCGTCGAAGGGCATGAGCCGCGAGCAATACGCGACCCTGCTCACGACGCTGGTGGCGGAAGGGTCGAAGGCGCTGACGGCGGAAAGGTGAGGCCGAGAGCGGGTGATGAGCCCCGCGTGGTCATTCGGCGACGTCCGCGGTGGCGGTGATCGCCAGCCTGTCGCTGGTCAGTCCCTTCAGGAAGGCGACGAGGTCGGCGACCTCGGCTTCCCTCAGCGGTGATGGGGTCCGGCGGGTGAGGTGACGCATCTCCGGCGACCACGCGACGACGGTGTCGACCCCGCCATCGGTGACGATACGCCCGGCCTGGACCGTCGCCATGATCCGCACCACCTCCGTCAGGTCGGAGACCGATCCGTTGTGGAACCAGGGCCCGGTCAAAGCGACGTTGCGCAACGAGGGTATCCGCCAGACGCCGGCGCGGCCGCTCTTGGCCGCGCCGAGATCGTCGGTCAGGCGGTATGTCTCGGCATAGGACGATGGCAACGACGGGAAGAGGCGCAGCGCCGAACGGCCCTTCTCCGGCGCCAGGAGGCTCGCCCGACTGAAGCCGGGGCCGGCATGGCAGACGATGCAGCCGACGGTCTCGAACAGTGACATGCCGCGGATCTGCTGCGGCGTCAGCGCCTTCGGATCTCCACCCACGAACCGATCGAAGGGCGCGTCGGGCGTGATCAGGGTGCGTTCATAGGCGGCGAGCGCCTCGGCGACGCGATCGGCATCGATCGGCGTCGTCGGCCCGAAGGCGGCGGCGAAGGCTTCGACATGGTCGGGACGGGCCCGGAGCCGCTCGACGACCACGGCGAGATCCGCCCCCATCTCGATCGGATTGGCGATCGGCCCGAGCGCCTGCTCCTCGAGGCTGCGGGCGCGTCCGTCCCAGAACAGCCGGGCCTGGAAGGCGGCATTGTAGACGGTCGGCGTGTTGCGCGATCCGATCTGTCCGTCGATGCCGCGTGCCGTCGGCCGGCCATCGGCGCCGCCGGCATGCTCGAGATCGTGGCAGGAGGCGCAGGTGAGGGTCCCGTCGCGCGACAGCGCCGGGTCGAAGAACAGCTTGAGGCCGAGCGCCACCTTCGCCGGCGTCGTCGGATTGTCGGCCGGCGCCGGCGCTCGCGTCGGCAATGCCTCCCACACCGGCCGGCCGGTCACGATGGCGCCACCGACATCGGTCGGCTCGAGGGCGGTGAGGGTCGGCGCCAGTCGGTCGCGCCCGGTGAGCGACAGCGTCTCGATCACCGTCAGCTTGAGGCCGAAGGCGATGACGCCGCCACCCAGCGCCACCACCAGGGCGATGCGCTGTGGCGAGGTGAGGCGCGCCATCGGACCGAGATCGCGCCAGACGATGAGGGTCGCCGCCGTCAGGCCGGCCGCGACCGCTCCCACTCCCGTCAGGAGGAGAGGCGAGAATTCGAACATGGGATCCGTCTTCCGGAAGATGGCCGGCGGCCTATTCGGCGAGACCGCGCAGGCCGGGGGAATCGACGATGGTGATGCGCCCCTGCGTCGTCGCGATCAGGTGTCGGGCGACGAGGCCGCGCAGCACGCGGGAGACCACTTCACGCGAGGTGGCCAGATGCCGGGCGATCTGGTCCTGGGTGACGGCGATCACCAACCCGCCCTTGGCCCGTCGTATGAGAAACGCGGCGACGCGAGCCTCCAACCCCTGGCTGGCGGTCTCCTCGATCAGCGCCATCAGTTCGAACAGCCGCCCCGACAGCACGTCGAAAGTGAAGCTCTGCACCGCCGGTTCGGTGGCGAAGAGCCGCCGATAGACGTCGCCGGGAACGATCGTCACTTCGGTGGCGCCTTCGCTCTCGACCCAGGCGGGATAGGCGAGGCGGGAGAACATGCAATTGAGCGCCAGGATGCAGGACTGGCCCGGTTCGACCCAGTAGAGCGTGCCCTCGCGCCCCTCGGCCGAGACGTAGTAGACCCGCAGCGCCCCCTTCTCGACCAGATAGACCCCGGTGACGAGGTCGCCGCGCGCCACCAGTGGGGTGCCGCCGTCGCAAGTGACGTGCTTCGCCGAGGTCGCCAACAACGAACGGCTGTCGGCGGACAGTTCGACGAGGGTCGGGAAGAGATCGAGGGTCGGCGCTGGGGTCATGGACCGATCGTAGCGCCTCGTGGCGAGCTTCGACACGGACGCCATGTCGCGCCTCCTCCGGGCTCAGGCCGCGCGGGCGAAGAACAGATCACCCGGCGTCGAGGTCGAGACCTCGGTGATCTCGTCGAAGGGCAGACCGACTCGTTCGTGCGCGCGGCGCACGGCATCCGCATCGGGCGCCATGGTGAAGCAGAAGGCGCGACCCTCGCCGAAGCCGACGTGGATGCGCAGCGACACCACGCCCTCGGCGCGGCAGGCCTCGTCGTATTTGGCGTGGAACCCGGCGAAGGCTTCGGCCGAGATCCCGGCGGGGAAGGTGCCGTGGCGAGCATCATGGGTGTCGATGAAGAACTTCATGGGTTCGGTCGCGGGTTGCATGGAACCGTCTCCTCTGTTCGACCCGTAAGGTCGAGCGGGATACTGTCAGGAGACGGCGGGCGAAGCTGGAACCAAAGTCACGTCGCCGCGACGATCGCGACGGGCGGGCGAGCAATCTCCCCCGCCAATCCGCCGAAGCGCTCGAAATACCCCGCGTTGGGCGGGCCGATCGGACCGTCGGGGGTGACCATGGTGCGGGCGAGGTGGATCTCGGCGGGACGGGTGGCACGGTAGAGGTTGCGCACCAGGAGCCGCGCGGCGGCACCCGGCCAGTCGGCCGGCAGGAGTTCTTCCGGCAACAGCGGATCGCGCAGGATCGCCCGGCGCCAGGCGTGGACGAGCAGGATGCGCAGGCGGAAGGCCTCGCGCGGCGGCGCGGGGGCGCGTTCCAGCGCGGCGAGGAAGGGGCGGAAGTCGGCGAGGAAGGCGTTGTAGCCGGCGGCCAGCGCCACGAGATCCCAGGCGCGGGCGACGAGATCGCGCAGCGCCTCGGGGCGGGTGTCCCAATCGTCGCCGGAGGCGCGCATCACCACGGCGCGGTCGTCGGCCACCGCCTCGCCGAGCGCCTGGCGCAGGGCGGCGTCGTCGGGCTCGGGGTGGACCATGACGCCGGGCAGCAATTGGCCGAAGCCCTGCCAGGCGAGATCGGCGCGCAGCGCCTCGCGCGCCTCCGCCTCGACGAGGCCGGTGAAGGCGATGGTCCAGCGCCCGCTCCAGGGCTGGCGCGCCGCGGCATAGATGACGCGGTCGGCGGCCTCGAAGCGTCGCCGGCCGGATTCGGTCAGGCCGTAGGCCGAGCGGCGGCCGACCTGGGTCGAGGTCAGCCAACCCTCCTTGGCGAGGCGGAAGACCGAGGTGCGCACCACCCGGTCGCCGAGCCCCAGGGGTTCGACCAGATCGATCAGGCTGCCGAGCCAGATCGCGCCGCCGTGGGGGGCGACCGCGTCGCCGTAGAGCGAGACGATCAGCGATTTGGCGTCGGGGCGCAGGCGCTCGATCAGCGCGTCGATCTGGGCGGAGATCGGGGAGGCGGGGCGGTCGGCGTCGGCCATCGGCGGTCTCGTCTCGGGCGTGGCGGCGTCGGCCGGTCACGCGTTCGGGTAGCAGATCGAGGCGGCGGCGTCACCGCCGGGTCGCGTCGACGGCGCCGGCGCGGCGTTCGCGCAGCGAACTTTCTTATGATACAGAATTTCTATCTTGATGCAAAAATCGGTATCACATAAGACTCGTTCCAAGAGCCGTTCAATCGGTTCGCACGACAGGAATAAAACATATTCCCAATGGTGCGAAGCGTGTCGGCCGGAATGTCGATGATCATGAACAATGTGACATGTCGGGAGGACATATGGCCCAGCCCACCAAGCTCGCCCTCACCCAGGATCTGCCGCCGGCGACCGAGCAGCCCAACGTCTATCCGCTTTCCTGGCACAACGAGACCGCCAAGCTCGAGGAGGTGTGGGACGCCTCGGTGCGCGAACAGTGGGACCCCAAGGCGCTGCCCTGGGACACGTTCGACGTCGAGAGCTACACCTGGGAGGAGCGCGAGGCGATCGCCTATTGGTGGACGATCCTGTCGGTGTTCGACGCCTCCGCCCCGCCGGTCTTCGCCGAGGCATTGATCAAGACCTACGAGGTCCACGAGGAGGACGCGGTGCGCCGTTGTTTCTTCTCCGTCGTCCGTGACGAGCAGAACCACGAGCAGATGTGCGGCATGGCGATCACCAAGCTGCTCGGCTCGGCCTCGCCGCTCGAGCACGAGCCGCGCACCGAGATCGGCCGCAGGGCCAAGCGCAACGCCCAGTGGCTCTACTACAACGGCGGGCGCTATTGGACGGGCTACAAGAAGGCGGTGCCGAAGTACTCGCTGGCGGTGTTGTTCTCGTCGTTCCTGATGGGCGAGATCGCGGCGGCGACGATCTTCCACCAGATGGCGGCGGGCTGCACCGAGCCGGTGTTCAAGGAAGCCTTCCGCAACATCGGCCGCGACGAGGGTCGCCACATGGCGATCTGCATGGCGGTGATGGAGCGCGATTACCCGAAGCTCGCCAAGGAAGACGCCGCGGTCATCACCAAGCAGATCCGCGCCGGCTACCTCTTCCTCTCCGCCGTGCTGTTCGAGCCGCCGGAGGAGTTCTGGGACATCCCGGCCGACTTCATCGAGGTGCAGAGGAAGTGCGAGGCGGTGGCGCGCGGCGCCGGCTTCATGATCCCCGAGTACGAGGCGAAGAAGGAAAACTGGAAGAAGGCGATGCTCAACCTCAAGGGCGTGCTCGACAAATACGACATCCCCTTCCCGGCGATCCCCGAGGTCGGCATCTCCGGCCAGGAAGTGCTCCAGGTCGACATGGACGAAATCATCCCGGTGTTCTGAGACGGGACGAGGGTCGTGGAGTGGCGTCGCGTGTCGGGCGATTTCGAAGTGAAGGTCCTCACCCCAGCGTCCCCTCCCCCCTTGTGGGGGAGGGACAGGGAGAGGGGTGCGCGGCGGATCCCCGATCGGACTCCTCGGTGAGGGACGGGCTGATACCCCTCTCTCTGTCTCTCCCCCACAAGGGGGGAGAGGACGCTGTGGCCATGGCCTTCGCACCGCCATCGCGGTCTTCCGTGCGAGCCTTCGCAACCACCTCCACGATGCTAGACTGAGCCACCGGCGCCAAGACCGGCGAGACGGCGGAGGGGGCGACCCCGTCGCCGTCGCACTCACGACCAGGGTTCCCGAGAGGAAACGACATGAGCCGCATCAGCCTCTTTCCGTCGGGCCGGCAAGTCGACTGCGCCGAGGGCGACACCGTGCTCGCCGCCCTGGAGAAGGCCGGTTACGCGCTGCCCAACAATTGCCGGGCGGGGGCCTGCGGCGAATGCAAGATCAAGGTCAGGGCCGGGCAGTTCGACCAGGGCATGGTGCTCGACATGGCGCTGTCGCCGGAGGACCGCAGGCTCGGCTACGGGCTGATGTGCATGGCCAAGCCGATCTCCGAGGTGCTGGAGATCGAATGGGGCACCGACGACGCCAAGCCCAAGCTCTTTCCGCCGCGCGAGAACGTCTATTACGTCGTCACCGACAAGGTGCGGCGCACGCCGCGCATCGTCGAGATCTCGATGCGGCCGCTGGGTGCCCCGGTGCGCTACTGGCCGGGCCAGAACATGATGATCGGCGATCCGTCCTTCGGCATCCCGGCGCGCTGCTATTCGATCGCCAACGCGCCGCGCGGCGACGGCGAACTGGTGTTCCACGTCACCCACGCCGAGGGCGGCACCACCTCGACCTGGCTGCACGACAAGGTGGCGATCGGCGATCAGGTCAAGCTGTCGGGGCCCTACGGCACCTTCATCGGCGATCCGTCGGTCGACACGCCGGTGCTGTGCCTCGCCGCCGGCTCGGGGCTGGCGCCGATCCTGGCGCTGACGGAAGCGGCGCTGAAGCGCAACTATCGCCCGCCGGTGACGCTGATCTTCTCGGCCAAGACGGCGGCCGACGTCTATTGTCAGGGCCTGATGGCGTGGTGGCGGGCGAAGCATCGCCGCTTCCGCTTCCTCGCGACCCTGACCCGGGAGAGCGCCGAGGGCCATCTCCACGGCCGCATCCCGACGATCCTCGCCGAGCAGTTCCCCGATCTCTCCCAGCACTCGGTGTTCATCGCCGGCACGCCGGCGTTCGTCGAGGACTGCGTCGCCGCGGTCCGCCAACTCGGCGCCCGGCCGGACCTGATCCACACCGAGGGCTATTTCTCGCACAGGGCGCCGGAGGAAGTGCCGAAGGACCGGCTGATGAGCCGGTGAGGCGGGGGCCGGTGCGCAGGGGGCTCGTGCGCAGGGGGCTCGTGCGCGATGGTTCGAGACGCGCCCCGAAGGGGGCGCTCCTCACCATGAGGCTTTGTCAAATTTTCGAATAAAATAGACGCCTCATGCTGAGGAGGCGTCCAGAGGACGCCGTCTCGAAGCATCGCGCACCGAACCATGTGGTCCAGGCGGCGATTCTGGATCGCCACACCTGGAAACGAGCCGGCGAGGCTTCCCGCCTCAGCCGCGTTCGTATTTGCGCGGGCCGCCCGGCTTGCCGGTCGGCTTGCCGCGATGGGGGCGGGGCGGGCGGTCGTCGCGGGGCCTGTCGTCACGGGGGCGATCGGCGCGCGGGCCTCGGGGGCCGCGTTCGCGCGGCGCCGGTTCCGGCAGATTCTCGGCCGGGATGATCGAGATGTTCTCGTCGTCGGGCTTGCGCGCGTTGGCGGCGAACTCGGCGGCGACGGCGTCGCGCACCTCGAAGCGGGTCTCCTGATCGAAGATGCGGATGGTGCCGATGTCGGCGCGGTCGATGCGGCCGCGCCGGCACAGCATCGGCAGGACCCACTTGGGATCGGCGTTCTGGGCGCGGCCGATGTCGGCGCGGAACCAGACGCCGACGGCTTGCGTGCCGCCCTCGTCGCGGGGGCCGCGTTCGCGCCGTTCGTCGGTCTCGAAACGGTCGCGCTTGCCGCGATCGTTCTCGATCGGATCGACGACGTCCTCGGCCGCCGGCAGGCGCGAGCGCCACAGGCGCACCAGGGCGCCGGCGATCTCTTCCGACGAGCGGGTCTCCATCAGCAGGCGGGCGAAGTCGCGATCCTCGTCGTCGAGTGGCTCGGCGATCAACGGATCGACGGCGAGCCGCTCGCGATCGAGGGCGCGGATCTCGTCGGCGGTCGGCGGGCCGCCCCAGATCGGGCGAACGCCGGCATCCATCAGGAGGCGCTCGGCGCGGCGGCGGCGCGGCGCCGGCACCAGCAGGCAGCTGATGCCCTTGCGACCGGCGCGCCCGGTGCGGCCCGAGCGATGCTGGAACACCTCGCGGTCGTGCGGCAGGTCGGCATGGACGACGAGATCGAGATTGGGCAGATCGATGCCGCGCGCCGCCACGTCGGTGGCGACGCAGACGCGGGCGCGGCCGTCGCGCAGCGCCTGGAGGGCGAGATTGCGCTCGTGCTGGCCGAGCTCGCCGGACAGCGCGACGACCGAGAAGCCGCGCTCCTGCAGCGTCGCGTGGAGGTGGCGCACCGCCTCACGGGTGTTGGCGAAGACCAGCGAGGCGGGCGAGTCGTAATAGCGCAGGAGATTGACCACCGCCGCCTCGATCTCCTTCGGCACGACGCGGATCGCCCGGTGCTCGATGTCGGCGTGGGCCTTGGTGGCGCCGGTGACGGCGATGCGCTGGGCGTCGCGCTGGTAGCTCTGGGCGAGGTGGACGATGCCCTTGGGCAGCGTCGCCGAGAACAACAGCGTGCGGCGCTCGACCGGCGTCGCCTTGAGGATGAACTCGAGGTCCTCGCGGAAGCCCATGTCGAGCATCTCGTCGGCCTCGTCGAGGATGACGGCGCGGACGCTCGCGAGCTCGAGCCCGTGGCGCTCGATGTGGTCGCGCAGGCGCCCCGGCGTGCCGACGACGATGTGGGCGCCGAGCCCCAGGCTCCGGCGCTCGGCGCGCGGGTCCATGCCGCCGACGCAGGAGACCATGCGGGCGCCGGCGTATTCGTAGAGCCAGGCGAGCTCGCGTTCGACCTGGAGGGCGAGTTCGCGGGTCGGCGCGATCACCAGGGCGAGCGGCGCGCCGGCCTGTCCCAAGACCGCGGCGTCGCCGATCAGATCGGGAGCGATGGCGAGACCGAAGGCGACGGTCTTGCCGGAGCCGGTCTGGGCGGAGACCAGCAGGTCGCGCCCGTCGGCGTCCGGCGCCAGGACGGCGGCCTGCACCGGGGTGGCCTGCGAATAGTCGCGCTCGCCGAGCGCCCGCGCCAGGGTCGGATGGGTCTTTGAAAAGGGCACTGGTGTGAAGTCCATGATCGAGAGGACGCCGCCGACGACGGGTCGGCGGGCAGCGTCGGTTCGGCCGCGGTCGGATCGACGAAGCGAGAAAGTGGCGCACCCGACAGGATTCGAACCTGTGACCTTCGCCTTCGGAGGGCGACACTCTATCCAGCTGAGCTACGGGTGCTTTGCGCCGCGCGCTGCGAAGCGGCGGTGGATGTCGGTGCGTATAGCGCGGATCGCGCCGCAGGCAAAGAGGGAATACAGGGGATCATGCGCGCCGTCGATCCTCGAAGCGCCGGTTTCCCCGCCGCGCGCGGGAAATGCCGCTCGCGGCGGGCGATTCGCTGGAAAGCGGCGAGGCGACGGTGTCTACTCGACACGCGGCCGGCTCGGATGCGCCGAGGGGGCTCGTGGAGGAGACGAGACGTGACCGATTTCGTTCTGGTGCACGGGGCTTGGCATGGGGCGTGGTGTTGGGGGCGGGTGGTGCCGGCGATCTGGGCGGCGGGGCATCGCGCCTTCGCGGTGACGCTGACCGGGCTCGGCGAGCGGGCGCATCTGTTCTCGCCCGACATTCGCGTCGAAACCCACGTCGCCGACGTCCTCGGGGTGATCGAGGCGGAGGAGATGGTCGGCGCCGTGCTGGTCGGCCATTCCTATGCCGGCAACGTCGTCACCGAGGTCGCCGATCGGCTGAGCCGCGACGACGCCTTGAAGCGGCTGGTCTATCTCGACGCCGGCATTCCCGATCCCGGCGACAGCTGGTCGACCGGCCAGACCGAGGAGACCAAGACGGCGCGGCGCGCGGTGATCGCCGAGGCGGGCGGGCTGCCGCCGGCCGATCCGGCGGTCTTCGGGCTTTCCGGCGCCGATGCCGACTGGGTGGCGCGGCGGATGACGCTGCAGCCGCCGGCGCTCTACGACGACCCGATCGATTTCGATCCGGCGCGGGCGCGGCGCTGGCCGCGCAGCTTCATCGACTGCACCGACCCGGCGCTTCCCACCATCGACCGCTCGCGCCGCCGGGTGCGATCGGAGCCCGGTTGGCAGGTGATCGAGATGAAGACCGGCCACGACGCGATGGTGAGCGAACCGGCGGCTCTGGCGGAGATCTTGTTGCGTTGGGCGTGAGGGGGGCGTGCGCGTCACGGTGGCGAGGCGTGGGCGACGACGTTCGCCGCCCACGCCGTCTCGTCACTTGATCGTCTCGGCCGCCTTCTTGACGAAGGTCGGGTCGAAGGTGCGGGCGAGATCGATCTTGGCGTCCTTGAAGGCGGCCGGGTCGGTCGCGGTCAGGAAGTTCAGGGTCGACTCCATGCCCTCGGCCGGGATCAGGCCGGTCTTCGAATAGGTCGGGATCGAAGCCTTGGTGGCGCGCAGGTAGAGGGCCTTGTCGCCGAGCCAATAGTCCTCCGGCACGGCGGCGGCGATCTCGTCGGGCGTCGCCTTCTCGATCCACTTCAGCGTCTTGTAGAAGGCGTTGGTCAGGGCCTGGACGGTGTTGGGGTTGGCCTTGACGAAGTCGGCCTTGAGATAGAGCACCGCCGCCGGATTGGTGCCGCCGAAGACGGCGCGGGTGCCGGCCTCGGTGCGGGTGTCGACGAGGATCTTGATGGCGTCGTCGGCCTCGAGCTTGGAGATCACCGGATCGAGGTGGGAGATGGCGTCGACGTTGCCCTTCTCGACCGCGGCGACGGCCGAGGCGCCGCCACCGACGCCGATGAAGGAGGCGTCCTCGGGGGTGAGGCCGGCCTTGACCATCTCGTAGATGGTGGTCAGGTGGGTGGAGGAGCCCGGCGCGGTGACGCCGATCTTCATCCCCTTGAGGTCGGCGACGGTCTTGACCTTGTCGGCCTTGGCCTTGGCGACCGCCAGCACGATGCCGGGGAAGCGGCCGAGTTCGATCACCGAGGTGATGTTCTGGCCCTTCTGCTGCATGCGCATGGTGTGTTCATAGGCGCCGGTGACGGCGTCGACCGAGCCGCCGATCAGCGCCTGGAGCGCCTTGGAGCCGCCGCCGAAGTCGTTGATGGTGACCTCGAGGCCTTCTTCCTTGAAGTAGCCGAGACGGTCGGCCAGGGTCAGCGGCAGGTAGTAGAGCAGCGGCTTGCCGCCGACGCCGAGCTCGAGCTTCGGCTTCTCCGGCGGAGCGGCGAAGGCGGCGCCCGCCACCAGTCCGAGGGCGGCGAGGCCGGCCGCCACGATGATGCCCAGTCGCTTCATGGGTTTCTCCCTTCGTTGAAATTCGGACCGACTCCGCGGTCTCGTCGGACTTCGGGCCGAGGTCTCGGCCCTTCTTCGGGTCTCGGGCCGAGGTCTCGGCCCGGGGGTGGTGGTGGGATCAGGTGTCGCCGATGGTGCTCTGCGGCCGCCACACGAGGAGGCGATCCTCGATCACGGTGACCGCCCAGTCGATGATCAGGACGAAGACGGCGAGCACGAACATGCCGGCGAAGACGCCGGCGATGTCGAAGACGCCCTCGGCCTGATGGATGAGGTAGCCGAGGCCGGCGGAGGAGCCGAGATATTCGCCGACCACGGCGCCGACCAGCGCGAAGCCGACCGAGGTGTGGAGCGAGGAGAACATCCACGACAGCGCCGAGGGCCAATAGACGTGGCGGAAGAGCTGGCGCTCGTTCATGCCCATCAGCCGGGCGTTGGCGAGCACCACCGGGCTCACCTCCTTGACGCCCTGATAGACGTTGAAGAAGACGATGAAGAACACCAGCGTCACGCCGAGCGCCACCTTCGACCAGATGCCGAGGCCGAGCCACAGCATGAAGATCGGGGCGAGGACGACGCGCGGCAGGGCGTTGACCATCTTGAGATAGGGGTCGAAGACGGCGGCGACCATCGGCTTTCGGGCGAACCAGAAGCCGAAGACGATGCCGCCGAGGGCGCCGATGCCGAAGGCCAGCGCCGTCTCCAGCAGGGTGATCCCGAGGTGGCGCCAGATCAGCCCGGTGGCGAACATCCGGATCACCCGCGCCAGGACGTCGCCGGGGGTGGAGAAGAAGAACGGCGGCAGGAGCAGCACGCCGAAGATCTCCACCGACGAGCCGATCCACCACAGGGTGAGGGCGACGACGCCGACCAGGATCTGGAGGGTGAGGAGCTTCAGCCGGTTCATCGGGCGTCCTCGCCGTAGGTCTTGATCACTTCCGCCTTCAACTGGCCCCAGATGGTGCGATGAAGCTCGTGGAAGCGCGGGTCGAGGCGGATGTCGGAAGCGTCGCGTGGCCGGGCGAGGTCGATGCGATGATCGCCGATGACGCGGGCGTTGGGGCCGGCCGACATGATCAGCACCCGGTCGGAGAGCGCGATCGCCTCCTCGAGATCGTGGGTGACGAAGAGCACCGCCTTGCGGTCGGCGGCCCACAGGTCGAGCAGCAGGTTGCCCATGATCTGTCGGGTCTGGGCGTCGAGCGGGCCGAAGGGCTCGTCCATCAGCAGGATCTTGGGGTGGCGAATCAGCACCTGGGCGAGGCCGACGCGCTTTCTCTGGCCGCCGGAGAGCTGATGGGGATAGCGGTCTTCGAAGCGGGAGAGGCCGACCTTCACCAGCCATTCGCGCGCCTCGGCGAGCGCCCCCTCGCGCGACCGGCCGGTGACCTCGAGCCCGAGGGCGACGTTGTCGAGGGCGGTCTTCCACGGCATCACCGCGTCCTGCTGGAAGAGATAGCCGGCCTCGCGGCAGAGGCCGGAAAGCGGCTTGCCGAGCACGGTGACGGCGCCGGCGACCGGCTTCAACAGCCCGGCGACGGCATTGAGCAGGGTCGATTTGCCGCAACCGGTCGGGCCGACGACAGCGACGAATTCGTTCTCGCGAACCTCGAAGGAGGTCGGCGCCACCGCCTCGTAGGTCGGTCGGCCCTTGATGGCGAAGGCGATGCGGACGTCGTCGAGCCGGATGGCGCTGGTCGCGCCTTCGCGGCCGTCGGACGTGACGCCGAGCGAGTTCATTCCATTCCTCCCCCATCTCTCGACGCGGTTCCCACGTTCGAGACAGTCGACGCGAACAGAATGGCTCCGCCGCGAAGGGTGGCTACTTTCCCCATGGGAGAGGGCGGGGTCAAGCGCCACGGCTCATGGCGGCTCTGTCGGCGGGGGCGAGGCGGCGGCGGATGCCGGCGCGGGGTATTCGCGATGGTTCAGTCGCGCACCAGCGATCGCCGCAACTCGGCGAGTTCGCCGGTCGAGAGCGATCGGCCGGCGCGGAAGTGGGCGAGCAGCCGGCGCAGGCGAAACGTCGGCGCCTCGCCGCGCAGATCCCAGCCGGCGCGGCGCAATCGCGCGATGGCGTCGTCGCGGACGTCGTCGTCCCAACCCTCGATGTCGGCGGCTCCGAGCATGGTTCGTCTCCAGCGGGCGGGCACGGCGACGCCGTCGGCGTGCCGAGGGATGATCGATCGCGCCGACAGCGGCCGGCGCGAGGTCTCGAGTGCCATCGCTCGGGGACCGCTTCGGGTCCGACCGGTTCTCTTCGTCACGCGACATCGGGGCGTGGACGGTGCCGGAGGACGATTGGTCGCTCTATTGCAGTGCAATGTCAATGCTGCGATGCAACAATCAACAGGACGTGAGGGGGAGATGAACGCGACGCGGGCGCGTGATCATATCAGGCTAATCTGATATGCTGACCGCAACCCGGACGCATCGCCGTCGCGCGCGCCGCCACGACAGTCTTCTCGGAGATTTCGAATGAGCCTTCGCATCCCCCTTTTCGCCTTTGTCTTCAGCCTTCTGGCGCCGGTCGCCGTGGCCTCGGCGGCCCAGACCGTCACCTATGAGGAGGTCTCCGCCGGGCTCGAGAAGGGCTCGATCGTCCTGGTCGACATTCGCGAGCCGAGCGAATACGTCGCCGGCCACGTGCCCGGCGCGGTCAACCTGCCGCTGTCGTCGCTGACGCCGGCCGCGCTGCCCAAGCCCGCCGACAAGACGGTGGTGATCATGTGCCGTTCGGGCAACCGGTCCGGCAAGCTCGCCTCGATGCTGCCCTCGGTCGGTCGCTCCGACATCGTCGACTATTCCGGCTCGATGATCGACTGGACCCGGCGCGGCGGCACGATCGTCCAGGGCAAGTGAGCGACGATCACGCCGGAATCCCCTCCTCTGACGT
>JAFHCF010000108.1:0-5234 GCA_048497495.1 Prosthecomicrobium sp. | reverse complement strand
GCTGGGCTTCGCCACAGCGCGCGACCTCGCCGGCGGCACGAACAACGTGGTGGCGGTGATCGGCGACGGCTCGATGTCGGCCGGCATGGCCTACGAGGCGATGAACAACGCCGGCGCCAAGGGCTCGCGGCTGATCGTCGTGCTCAACGACAACGACATGTCGATCGCCCCGCCGACCGGGGCGATGAGCGCCTATCTCGCCCGCCTCGTCTCCTCGCGCACCTTCATGCAACTGCGCGACATCGGCAAGCAGATCACCAAGCGGCTGCCGAAGTTCATCGAGGTCGGCGCCAAGCGGGCCGAGGAATTCGCCCGCGGCATGGCGATGGGCGGCACCTTGTTCGAGGAACTCGGCTTCTACTACGTCGGGCCGATCGACGGGCACAATCTCGACCACCTGCTGCCGATCCTGCGCAATGTCCGCGATGCCAAGGAAGGGCCGATCCTGGTCCACGTGGTCACCCAGAAGGGCAAGGGCTACGGGCCGGCGGAAGCGGCGTCCGACAAGTATCACGGCGTCTCCAAGTTCGACGTGGTCACCGGCAAGCAGTCGAAGCCCAAGGCCAACGCGCCCTCCTACACCCGCGTCTTCGCCGAGGCCCTGACGGCGGAGGCGAGCCGCGACGAGAAGATCCTCGGCATCACCGCCGCCATGCCCTCGGGCACCGGCCTCGACATCTTCGGCGAGGCCTTTCCGAAGCGGATGTTCGACGTCGGCATCGCCGAGCAACACGCGGTGACCTTCGCCGCCGGCCTCGCCGCCGCCGGCTACAAGCCGTTCTGCGCCATCTACTCGACCTTCCTGCAACGCGGCTTCGACCAGGTCGCCCACGACGTGGCGCTGCAGAAGCTGCCGGTCCGTTTTCCGATCGATCGCGCCGGCTTCGTCGGCGCCGACGGGGCGACCCATGCCGGGGCCTTCGACCTCGCCTTCCTCGGCTGCCTGCCCAACTTCGTCATCATGGCGCCGGCCGACGAGGCCGAACTGGTCCACATGGTGGCGACCTCGGCGGCGATCGACGACCGGCCCTCGGCCTTCCGTTTCCCACGCGGCGAGGGCGTCGGCTGCGAGATGCCGGAACGCGGCGTGCCGCTGGAGATCGGCCGCGGCCGCATCGTCCGCGAGGGCACCAAGGTGGCGATCCTGTCGCTCGGCACCCGGCTCGCCGCCAGCCTCGAGGCGGCGGAGACGCTGGAGGCGCACGGGCTTTCGACCACCGTCGCCGACGCGCGCTTCATGAAGCCGCTCGATCGCGATCTGCTGCGCCGGCTGGCGCGCGAGCACGAGGTGCTGGTCACCGTCGAGGAGGGCGCCATCGGCGGCTTCTCCAGCCACGTGCTGGCCGCCCTGGCTGAGGACGGGCTGCTCGACCGGGGTCTCAAGATACGCACCCTGACGATGCCCGACACATTCCTCGATCACGGCGATCAGGAGGCGACGCTGGCGGCCATCGGTCTCGACGCCGACGGCATCGTGCGGCGGGTGTTCGAGGCGCTGGGACGGGTGGCCGTCGCGGCCGAACCGGCACGGCGAGCCTGATCTGACCACGGAGAAGACACCATGAGCCTCGGATCCCTGCGGGTGGTGCTGTGGGTGTTGATCGCCGCCATCGCGGCCGGTCTCGGCACTTACGTGATGCTGCGCGACGAGGTGCCGCGCCGGGTGGATACGACGCTGCTGAAGCCGGTCGCCGGCATCGGCGGCCCGTTCTCGCTCGTCGACCAGAAGGGAAAGCCCTTCACCGAGAAGAACCTCGAGGGCAAGCCCACCGCGCTGTTCTTCGGCTACACCTTCTGTCCCGACGTCTGCCCGACCACCCTGCTCGAGGCGTCGACCTGGATGAAGGAACTGGGCGCCGACGCCGACCGGCTGCGCGTCGTCTTCGTCACCGTCGATCCCGAACGCGACACACCGGCCAAGCTCGGCGAGTACCTCGGCTCCTTCGACGACCGCTTCGTCGGCCTGTCGGGACCGCGCGCCGAGACCGATCGGGTCCTCAAGGTCTACCGGGTCTTCGCCCGCAAGGTCGACGGCAAGGGTGGCGACTACACCATCGATCACACCGCCGCCGTCTACCTGCTCGATGCCCAGGCCCGCTTCGTCGGAGTGATCAACTTCCAGGAACAGACCGACAAGGCGATGATCAAGCTGCGCCAATTGCTGGCGCAGGGCTGAAGACGTCGCCGAGGCGGCGCCTCCTGCCCTTGCCGCCCGCCATCCTGCGTCCCATGTCCCTGAGCGAGGCCCGGCGTTTCCTGCCCATCCAATACCAAAGGGCATTGAAGATGACCTTTGGTATTCCGTATGCGAATTTCTCATGCCGCTGATGCAAATGAGAAATTCGCATGTCTTCAACGGTCGGATGCGTCAGCATCCCCGACCGTCGACATAATCGGCGTGACAGGAAATCCGGCGGGGGCCACCATCGGCCGGACGGCGTGAGACGAGGGACGAGCATGAGCGGGACGACGACGACGAGTGGGATCGTGGCGCGGGCCGATCGCGGCGTCGTGGAGATCGCCGGCCCGGAAGCGGCACCCTTCCTGCACGGGCTGGTCACCGCCACGGTGAAGACGCTTCTCCCCGGTCAGGCAAGCTTCGGGGCGCTGCTGACGCCGCAGGGCAAGATCCTCTTCGACTTCTTCCTCACCCGCCACGGCGACGGCTTCCTCGTCGAGATCGCGCGGGCGCGGCTCGCCGACTTCGTCAAGCGGCTCGGCTTCTACCGGCTGCGCGCCGCCGTGACGCTCGCCGACCGCAGCGCCGACTATGCCGTGTACCAGGCCTGGGGATCCGCCGAGCCGGCGACACCCGAGGGCACCGTCGCCTTCGCCGATCCGCGCCTCGCCGCCCTCGGTCGCCACCTCCTGATTCCGACCGCCATGGCACCCGCCGCCACCGCGACGCTCTCCGACTGGCACGGCCACCGGATCGGGCTCGGCGTGCCGGAGAGCGGCCTCGACTTTCCGCTCGGCGACACCTTCCCGCACGACGCCGACATGGACGACCTCGCCGGCGTCGACTTCAAGAAGGGCTGTTTCATCGGCCAGGAGGTGGTGTCGCGGATGAAGCATCGCGGCACGGCGCGCAAGCGCATCGTCCTCGCCCATGCCCGCGAGGCCCGCGCCGCGTGGCCGGACATGGGAGCCGAGATCGCTTGCGCCGACAAGGTGATCGGCACGCTGGGCTCGTCGAGCGGTGGCACGGCGCTGGCGCTGGTGCGCCTCGACCGCGCCAAGCAGGCGATCGATTCGGGCGACCCGATCGAGGTCGGCGGCTCGACCGTGACCCTCGACCTGCCGGATTTCGCCAGCTTCGATTGGCCGGAGGCCGACGACGCCTGACCGCTTCATTCGGCCGGGCGGCGAAGACGCCAGCCGCGCCCTCCCGCTCGGGCGGCGCGGCGACGCCGCGTCACAATTGCTCGATCACCCGCGCCAGCTTGGAGCGCACGTTCTCGGCGGCCTTCACCAATTCCGGATTCTCGATCGCCCGCATCGAGGCGACGGGATCGATCGCGGCGATCTCGGTCTCGCCATTGCCGGCGTCCCGCACCACGACGTTGCAGGGCAGCATGGTGCCGACCTTGTTCTCCAGAAGGAGCGCCTCGTGGGCGAGTTTGGGATTGCAGGCGCCGAGGATGAGATATCTGGGGAAATCCACCCCGATCTTGGCCTTCAGGGTCGCCTGGACGTCGATCTCGGTGAGGACGCCGAAGCCCTCCGTCTTCAGGGCTTCCCGGGCGCGCGCGGTCGCCTCGTCGAAGGAGATCGGGAGCACGCGATTGATGTAGTAGGTCATGGTGACACCTCTTGATCGCAGCGGGTTCGCCGGACGGACAGACCCGTAGATAGGGACGTGGGACCACAAAGACGAGGGGGCCGGTCCGGTTTAGATCCCGCGCCTCGGTGACGGCCATCTCGTCGAGCGGCGGTACGGCCCGGGCGTCGGCGCGCCTCGGCGAGGCGAAGGAGGCGATGGACTCGGGCGACGCCGTCGCGGTCGGCGGCGTGACGCCGGGGTTGGAACTGCCGGATTTCGCCGGGTTCGGCCGGGGCCGATCGCGCCGCCGTCCATGCTTTGTTGACGCCTCCCCGCCAAGCTGGGGCGTTCGTCCCCGCGCCGAGAGCACCGCCTTGGAAACCGACCTCTACCTTCCGGTCAAACGCCATCTCGAGGGCCTCGGCTTCGAGGTCAAGGGCGAGGTGCGCGGCTGCGATCTCGTCGCGCTTTCCGACGGCGCCCCCGAATTCGTCGTGATCGGCGAGCTGAAGCAGAGCTTCACGCTCGAGCTGGTGCTCCAGGCGGTCGACCGCACCGCGGCTTGCGACGAGGTCTGGCTCGCCGTCGCCGCCTCCAAGCGCGGGCGCGGGCGGGAGAGCGACACGCGGGTGAAGAAGCTCTGTCGCTTCCTCGGCTTCGGCCTGCTCGTCGTCATCGCCGGGACCCGCGTCGAGGTCGTCGTCGAGCCGGCGCCGTGGAAGCCGCGCCGCGACGCCAAGCGCCGCTCCCGTCTGGTCGAGGAACATCGCCGCCGCAGCGGCGACCCGGTCGTCGGCGGCTCGACCCGCACGCCGCAGATGACCGCCTATCGCCAACAGGCGCTCGCCATCGCCGCCGCCCTCGCCCCCGCCCCGGCCCGCCCCCGCGACTTACGCGCGAACGCCCCCGACGCCGCCAAGATTCTGCAGGGCAATGTCTACGGCTGGTTCGAACGGATCGAGCGCGGGGTGTATGGGTTGACCGACAAGGGGCGCGGGGCGCTGGTCACCTGGGCGGCGCATGTGCGGGTGGAGGTGGGGGTGGCGGCTTGAGGCGCGCGCGACAGATCCCCGCATTCCGGCTCCTGCCACGGCATTGCAAGCTCGCCGAATTGCCGCGAGTCATCTTCCGACACCGGCGCCCGCCCGTCTCGTGTGGGTCCCGGCGGACCTAGCCGCCGATCACCTTTATCAACTTGTTCGGATCGGCCTCGCATCCCGAGAGGATGATCATGCGGGCGCGACAGGTGGGACGGCGGTGGAGGTTGTCCGAGTCGATTTGGCAGCGCTTTTCGAAGTTGAAGCCGATGTAGTCCGGATCGACGATGTCGAGCTGGGTCGGCATGATCGTCAGAGGGCCGGGTTCGTAGTAGTTCGTCGACATCACCGACTGGTCGTCACTCATCGGCGTGACGCGATCCATCAGCGTCGAGAACTGCAGGTCGAGTTCGTAATAGCGGCAGTCAGCGGGG
>JAFHCF010000107.1:0-36217 GCA_048497495.1 Prosthecomicrobium sp. | reverse complement strand
TCAAGGCTTCGGGCGTGCACTAGATTCTCTTGTTGGTGCAGCAGCTTATCCAGTCGGATACGGCCTTCGGCCTGTTGCATCCGACTGGGCCGGTGCACTGGGCCGCCGGCAGAGGGCTCGAGAAGTATCGTCCACGGCGTTGCGGACCTCGCCGGCTCGATGCATGCCGGCCGCCTTCGCCGGCATGCGTTTCGAAGCGACGGATCGCCGATTCGAGAATCCCGGCAGATCCCGCCGGATCGCGAACCACTCCGCTCCCCTCGACGAGGCCCGATCAGAATTTGTATCCGAGCGTCAGTTGAACGCGGCCGCCCTGATCCGTGTTCTTGCCGCCGAATTCGCCGACGGCGAAGAGCTTGGCGTCGATCGGGCCGAAGCGGTGACCGACGGTGGCGCCGAGCCCCATCGACTGCTTGTTGTCGAAGACCTGACCGCCGTAGGTCGGCAGCCCTCCCTCGTTCTTGTCCTTCGTCGTCTGGATGATGGCGTAACCGACGGGACCGACGTTCCATCCGCCGAAGTCCTTGATCACCGAGGCATTCACCAGAAGTTCCTGGCCGGACGTGTAGCCGTTGTCGGTGTTCTTCGTGTTGAAGTCGTAGAGCAGGTGCAGCGATGCGTTCCAGCCGTCTTTGAGATAGGTCACCCCCAAGTTCGGCTGGATCGTCCAGAAATTGTTGCCGGGGTTCACCGTGGCGGTCCTGTCGTAGGTTCCCAGCGGCGCGTAGAAACCGAGACCCGGGTTGATGAACAGGCCCGGTGCGATCATCCACGTGAGATCGATCGGCTGAAACAACGGATTGGCCATGCCGCTGCCGCTGAAGCTGCCGCCCGGTGTCGTCAATTTGGCGGAAACCAGGGGGATCGCGGAAAACATCTTGACCCTGGCGCCAAGAACACTCTGCTCGAAGGAATAGGTGAACTGGAACGACTGCGCCACGGCCGACGAACTCGATCCGGTTTTTTTACCTCTGTTGTCGACGTAATCGCCCCAGGCATAGCTGGTGTAGCTGTCGACATAGAAGCCCGGGGGCCGCGGCGCCGCCACCGGAGAACCGAAGGTCAACCCCGGAGGATAGGACTCCGGGGCACCGGGATCACGCGCCTCGGCTCCGTCCCAGGTGGCGAGCGCGAGAACGGCGAAGCTCGCCCAGCGAAGAAGCGCCGATGGGCGGGCGACACTGAATTTCTGTTCCATTGAACTTTCCCCCATTTGGTTTTTTTGGATGAAGTCTTCTTGTCTCGAAGAGACGCCTGCCCCGATCAGAACGGGTAGGCTTGCGCCGGGTCTTCGATCGTGACCCAGCGAAGGTCGGTGAATTCCGCGATGCCGGCGTCCCCACCGAAGCGCCCCCAACCGCTCGCCTTGACCCCCCCGAACGGCATTTGCGGCTCGTCCTGAACGGTCGGGCCATTGATGTGGCAGATGCCGGAACGAATGCGCGCGGCGACGGCCAGTCCCTTGCGGACGTCTCGCGTGAAGACCGCCGACGCGAGGCCGTATTCGGTGTCGTTGGCGCAGGCGATCGCCTCCTCGAGCGAGGCGACGCGCACCACGGGCTTGACCGGACCGAACGACTCCTCGGCGTAGATCCGCATCGCCGGCGTGACGTGATCGAGGACGGTGGCCTCCACGATGACGCCGTCGCGTCTGCCCCCGGCCACGACGACCGCACCCTTGGCGACGGCATCGCTCACCAGCGCGTCCATCTTCTCGGCCGCCGCGAGGCTCACCAGGGCGCCGAGCACGACGTGATCGCGCGGATTGCCGGCAGGCAGGGCTCGTGCCTTGGCGGCGAGTTTCTCGACGAAGACATCGGCCACCGCCTGGTGGACGATGATCCGCTCGGTCGACATGCAGATCTGCCCCTGATTGGCGAAGGCTCCGAACGCCGCCGCATCGACGGCGCCGTCGATGTCCGCGTCGTCGAGCACGACGAAGGGCGCCTTGCCGCCGAGCTCGAGCACCGCCGGCTTGATTTCACGGGCGCAGAGTTCGGCGATCCGGCGCCCGACCCTCGTCGACCCGGTGAAATTCACCCGGCGCACGGCCGGCGCGGCGATCAACGCCTCGACGATCTCGGCCGCGCTTTCGGGGGCGTTGGAGATGACGTTGACGACACCGGACGGGAACCCGGCGGCGTGCATGACGTCGCCGATCAGGCGGTGAAGGCCCGGGCACATCTCGGAGGACTTGAGGATGACCGTGTTGCCGCAGGCCAGCGGCGTCGCGATCGCCCTGACGGCGAGAATGATCGGGGCGTTCCAGGGGGCGATGCCCAGGCAGACCCCGGCCGGTTGGCGAATGCCCAGCGCCAGCGTGCCGGGCTTGTCGGAGGGGATCACCTGACCGGTGATCCTGGTGGTGAGGGTTGCCGCCTCCCGCAGCATCCCGGCGGACAGATGAATATTGAAACCGATCCAGTGACCGGTCGCGCCGGTCTCCGCGACACCGACGCGCACGAATTCTTCCGTGCGGGCCTCCAGCAGGTCCGCCGCCTTCAGAAGCAGCGATCGGCGCAGGGACGGGCCGGTCGTGCTCCAGGCCGCGAAGGCGCGTTCGGCGGCCGCCACCGCGGTGAGCGCGTCGGCGACGCTCGCCGCCGCGGCACGGGTGGCGACGTCGCCGGTCACCGGATCCCGGCGTTCGAAGGTGGCCCCGCCGGTCGCCTCGACCGCTTCGCCGTCGATCAGGAGTGTGATGTTCATATTGTTCTCCCCGGGGTTCAGGCGGCCGTCTCTTCGAGGGCGGCGTCGCCGAGCGGTTCTTCGACGAAGGTGTTCTCGATCGCGCCGAGACCGATGATCTCGACCCGCACGACGTCACCCGGCTTCATGAAGGTTCCGGTGGCGATACCGACGTTGGCCGGCGTGCCCGTGAGGAATATGTCCCCGGGCTCCAGCGTCATGACCGTCGACAGGTAGGAGATCTGCTCCCAGATGTCGTAGATCATGTCTCCGGTCGACGTCCGCTGCCGCTCTTCACCGTTGAGTGTCAACGTCAAGATGAGATCATGTGGATCGAGAACCTCATCCGCCGTGGTGATCCATGGGCCGATCGGGCCATGGGTGTCGAACGACTTGCCGAGCGTGAAGGTCGGCGAGCGGAACTGCCAATCGCGCGCCGTGACGTCGTTGCCGACGAAAAATCCGGCGACCACCGAGGGCGCCGCCTCGCGCGAGACATGCCGGCAGCGACGGCCGATGACGAAGCCCATCTCGGCCTCGTAGTCGACCTTCTGCGAGGCCCGGGGCACGTGAACCGGCGCATAGGGACCGTTGATGCAGGAGACCTGCTTGTTGAACCACAACTGGGACTGCGGCACCGGAATGCCGGCCCTGGCGGATTCCTCGGCGTGCGCCTTGTAGTTCATGCCGATCGCCAAGAACTTGCTCGGATCGTCGATGGGGGCCTCGAGCCGGACGCGATCGAGGGGAAACACCGGAGCCGCCGCGCGTTCGAGATCCTTGCGCAGGAGCGGAAGCCGCTCGAGAAGGCTCCGCATGGAAACCCCGCAGTCCGGCGCGACCGCCGACAGATCGACGATCGTATCGCCGACGACCTTCCCCAATCGCGTTCGGCCCTCGACCGTGAAGCGAGCCAATTTCATTTTCGGAACCTCCATTGATTTCAGACGAGTGCTTGCGCCGGCTCGACGACGCGCATGCCGTTCATGGCCACGGCGATGCCGGGCCCGGAGAACGCGACCATCTCGACCCCGAGAATTTCGACGAGCTCGATGTCGGCGAGCGCATTGACGATGTGGGCCTGCAGGGGAAGCTGCTCGAATGTCGCGCGATGCCACTTCAGGGATCCGGTGCCGGTCCAGCGGCGGAATTCGAAGCCGGTGAAGTCGATGTTGTCGGGCTTGGCGCCCTTCGGCGCGGCGGTCGTGACGTAGCCGACGTCGGCGCCGTCACGTCCATCGGGGCTCGTTCGCGGCACGTATTTGTAGTACATGGCCGCGCCGCCTCCGACGCCGGGCAGGCTCGGGGCCGCCTCGACCTCCGTCAGACCGGAAAGTTCGATGTCGAAGAACCTGTGCCCGAGCCAGGCGGCCGAGCACGAGACCGAGGTGTTGCCGTCGCCCCAGTCGATGGGAGCGATGTCGGCATAGAGCTTGGAGAAGCCGAGCTCGTCGCGCCCCGTCACCACCGCGTCGGGACTTCCCTCCCAGATGACCGGGCAGAAGGCACCGTCGAGCACCTCGTCGCGACCGCGATAGGTGACCGGGATGTCGAGGGAGAGGATCCCGTATCCGCGCCCCGCCAGCCAATAGAGGTTCTTGAACCAGGCGCAGGAGACGCAGATCCTCGGTTCCCCGCGGAGCGTGAAGCCCGGCGGCAGCAACGCCTCGAGCTCGGCGCGATCGGTCGAATAGGTGATCGCCATCCATTCGGAGTTCATCCGCCCGGCTTCTTCCGGCGTCCACCTGCCGCCACCGGGCTTCTGACGCGGACCCGGCGCCGGGCCGAAGACGACGGGCATGCGGTAGCGGAATTGCGGATCGAGCTTGAACGTCATTTCGCTCTCCTTCAGTGGGCGAGAACCGGCGCGCGGCGCGCGGCGAGGGCAAAGAGGGTGATGACGACGACGCTGACGCAGCCGACCGCCATGCCGATGCCCGGATAGCCGGTGGTCTCGACCAGGATGCCGCCGATCAGCGGCGCCAGGGCCGAGCCGCTCATGGTCATGGCCGGCGTCGCCGCCACGGCTCGGCCGCTCCGATCGATCGCGGCGAGATGACCGAACAGGAACGTGTGCGAGAACAGCATGACGAAGGCGTAGAACATGGTCGGCAGCGCGAAGCCGACGAACTGGGTCGACGTCGTGATCGAGATCGCCAGGACCGCCTGGAGGAGCGCCCCGGTCATGCCGACGCGCAGCGGCGCGAACTTCTTCTGTGTCGCCGCCGCGATCAGGGTGGGAACGAGGTTCGTCAGACCGAGCAGGATGAGCACCAGTTGCACCTGTTCGATGCCGAATCCCCGGTCCATGCCGATGCGCTCGACGAAGCTGAAGGCCATGGCCTGGTTGAGGTTCATTCCGACGATGCCGGCGATGATCAGCCACACCGTCGGCGTGAAGGCGACATGGGCCGGCGCGTGCGTTTCGGCGGCCGGCGCATCGACCGGCATCTGCGGGCGATTGGGGAACAACACCGCGGTCACGACGGCGGCGATCGACATCACGACGGCGAAGACGAGGAACAACACCTGCGGCCCGTGGTTGGCGATCGCCACCGGCGTGCCGCCCAGGAAGGCGACGGCGAAGCATCCGAAGCCGAACCCACCGATGGCGAAGATCCGATGCGGATTGCGCGTCTTGCCCATGGTGCCGTGGACGACCGAAAGAGCGGTTCCGACGGCGAGACCGGCGAGGAAGTGGAGGGCGAGGAACGGCTGGAAGCCTTCGGCCCGGGAAAGCGCGAAGAAGGCCGCCGCCGCCGCGAGGAACCCGCCGGACGGCAGCCAGCGAACCGGCAACCGATGGAAATTGTGAGAGACCACGGCACTGGCGACCACCACGCCGATCAGGAAGAGGGTCACGAGACCACCGGCTTCCGCGGGCTTGTAGTGGTACCCGGAGATCAACGTACCGACCCAGACGGGCAGCGAGGCCAAGTCGATCATTCCCGCCATGTGCCCGATGACGAGGGCGACGCTCGTCTTGTGCGTATTGAGAACAGGCATGGTTCCTCCCAGACGTCTTCTCGCGGCCGCACGTTCGCGGCGGCCGTCGTTGCGTTCGGCCCGGAGGCACCTCCGAGCCCCTCTGTTGGGGACGCCCGCCGCGTGGCTCAGTCGGGGGCGGGCATGGGCTCGAGGCTCAGATCGTCGAGCACGACCGTGCGGTCGAGCCGCAGGGTCAGCGTCATCGGGCGAAAACCTTCGCCGGTCAGGGTGAGGTCGGCCTCTTCGCCGTCGCAGGGCAGTCCGTCGATGCGGAAGCGGCCGAAGTCGTCGGTCTCGGTCCCGGCGATGTCACGCCCGTGGCGTCCGATCGCGACCCCGACTCCCGAGACGCAGTCGACGACGCCGTCGATCTCGACCGAGACCGATCCCGCGACGAACAGGCTGGTCCGTCGGTGGAGGGCACGGTAGTGGACGCGCGGTCCGAGGCCCCACTCGGGGTGAAGGACGGAAAGACCTTCCCGTTCGGAAGCTTCTTCCATGGCCGCGTCGGTCGTGAGCCGGCTTTCCATCGCGCCGGTCGGACAGACCTGGACGCAGCGGGGTTCGCTCCACCCCTGATCGAGGAGGTGGGCGTCGAAGATCCATTTCTGCGGAAGTTGCAGCTCTTCGTTCCACCAGATCGCGCCGTAGGGGCAGGATCCGACGAGATCGCGCCGCCCCTCGGCCGCCACCGGATCGATGATGACGATACCGTCCTTGCGTTGATGGACGGCCTTGCCGCCACCGGCCTTGACGCAGGGCGCGTCGGCGCATTGGTTGCACGTCGTCGGAATGTGCGCGACGTCGACCTGCGGCGGACGCCCGCGCTCGCTGCGGACGATGTCGATCCAGCGATGACCGTGCAGCGGCTGCGCGGCGGCATACCCCGGGAAATCGTTGCCGACGTGCTCGTCCTTGGTGGCGAGGAAGCAGTTGTTGCAGTTGTTGCAGCGATCGATGTCGATCACCAGGTGCCACGTCTTCGGACTCATTCGCCGGCCCCCTCGATCTCGAGTTCGAGGAGAGCCTTCTTCGCGGCGCGGCTCGTTTCGCGCGCCGGTGCTTCGGCGCGCCATGTCTCGATCTCGACCAGACAGGCGCTCGCCGCCATCGCCTCGCCCTTCTCGAACTGGCGTCGATCCGAGGTCAAGAGGTTCATGCAGCCGCCCCGGTCGGTGGACTCGCCGGGCTTGCCGAGCGGCGCATAGACGGCCGAGGATTCGTAGGAATGGACGACGCCTTGGCGCATGGTTTCGGTGACGTCGGCGGCGCAGATCACGCTGCCGCGGTCGTTGTGGACCTTCACCAGATCGTGCTGCCCGATGCCGCGCGCCGCCGCGTCGACCGGATTGATGCGGACGATCCAGTAGTACCAGCCGTCGATCTCGATGCGGTGGTCCTTGACGTCGTTGACGAAGCCGCCCTTGCCGTCCTGCATCGTATGGAACGAGAAGCGGGCGTGCGGCGTGATCAGCTGCAACGGGAAACGCGCGTGGAGTTCGGTGACGGCAGGGCCTTCCCAGGACGGCTGATAGACGTTCATCGGGGGCCGATCGCGGCTGTCGGCGTCGAAGCGCTTCAGGCTCGAGGCGACGAACTCGATCTTGCCGCTCTGCGTCTGCAGATCGCGGCCGAATTTGCCGGAACTGGCGCCCGGAAGCGGATGAGGTTCCGGCAGGTCCTTGGCCCGCCCCTCGGCGAACCACCGCATGTCGACCGGCGAGCGCTTTTCCTGCTCGTGTTCCGCCGGAACGACGAAATAGCCTTTCCGCAGAAATTCCTTCCACGAGATGTGTTTCGGCAGGTCCGAGGAATCGAAGACCCGCTTGCACCAGTCGAGCTCGGTGTTGCCTTCCGAGAAGTAGGCGCCGAGCCCGAGACGGCTGCAGACGTCCCAGAAGATCTGATAGTCCGATTTGGATTCACCGAGTGGTTCGATGCACTTGTGTTGCAGGGCGACGACGCGGTGATTGACCTGGTTCTGATGGTGGTGACCGAAGGCGGCGGAATTGGACCACTCGCCGATGTCCCAGCGCTCGAGCTGGGTGCACGCCGGCAGGATCACGTCGGCGAAGAGTGCCTCGCCCTCGAACCAGATCGACTGGTTGACCACGCATTCCAGCTCCGCCGAGCGATACATGCGGGCGACGCGGTTGGAATTGGTGATGGTCCCCATCGACGAGGAGCCGTAGCGATAGAGCATGTGAACCTTCGAATAGCCCGGCGCGGGGTATTCGAAGCGCCGGAACTGGGCCTCGAGCGAGGTCCCGTCCATCATGTAGCCATAGGCCTTGCCCTCGAGGATCGCTTCGGGGAAGCGTTGCCTCGGGATCATCTGCTGGACGGGGTTCATCGACAGGATGTGTGGCATCCGAAGGTAGTTGTTGGCCGCCGCCGCGGTCCAGGCGAGTTCGCCGGACAACCCGCCTTCCGCATAACCGGGGAAATAGAACCCGAGATCGACGGGCGTGCCGTGCTGCAGGTTCCCGAAGTTGACCCCGGGGCGTCCCCACCCCTGCATCGCCATCAGCAGGATCATGGCGCGCGCCCATTGCAGCCCGGTCGGGGCGCGGCAGGCGCCGCCGAAGCCGGCCCCACCGGTGCCCGCCGCCAGATAGGTCTTTCGCCGCCCCCACTTGCGTGCGAGCGCCCTCACGTCCTTGGCCGGAATGCCGGTCTCGGATTCCTGCCATTCGGGCGTCTTGGGTACGCCGTCGTCTCCGCCGAGCACATAGGCGCGCCATTCGTCGAAGCCCGTCGTCCGGGTCGCGACATAGTCGCGATCGTAGAGCCCTTCCGTCATCCACACGTACATGATGGCGATCGCCAGGGCGTTGTCGCCACCGGGGCGGACCGGAATCCAGGTGCCGCCGACGAAGGCCGCGGTCGGACACCAGTGCGGATTGATGTGAATGGTCTCGATACCGAGATCCTTGGCCCACAGACGTCGCTGGGCGCCTTCCTGGCCGCCATAGGCCCCGAACTGGCTCTCCGGATCGCTCGACCAGTAGACGATCAACTCGCATTCCTCGAGGCAATCCTCGAGCGTGCCGTAGGTCGCCGGATTGCCGAGACGCATCGAGTTGCCGAAATGATGCGAGGCGCCCCAGTACCATCCCTCCCAACTGTCGGGATTGGTGTGGACGCGCGTGAAACCGATGCAATTGCCGAAGCGCATCAGGGCGCTCAGGTAGTAGCCGATGTTCCCCCACTGGTGATGAGACCCGTGGTTGATGCAGAAGGCGCCGGGACCGTGCTCCCGCTTCATCCGCAGGATTTCGCCGGCGACGATGTCCAGTGCCTCGTCCCAGGAGATCCGCACGTAGCCGGAGGTGCCGCGATTCTGGGGATTGCGCTCGCCGTTCGGATCGAAATCCACCCGTCGCATCGGGTGGAGCAGACGATTTTCCGAATAGACCAGCGACTTGAGCGGCAGCGTGTGGGGCGCCACCGTCGCCTTGCGGGCCGGAGAGAACGTCCGCCCGCGGGCCTGGATCGTCCAGGAGGGCGCGTCTTCCGCGTCGTAGACGATGGGATGCACTCGGACGATCCTGCCGTCCGCCACCGTGACATGGGCCGGTCCGCCGTTGGTCATCGTCGTGTAGCGCTTCGAGCCGTCCTTCAGGGTGACGCCGTGGCGTAGACCGCTCTGCGGCAGCATGGCCGCGAGCTTCATGAACCACGAGACCAATTCGTCCGGCCCCTCGACGGTCACCAGAAAATTCTTCGCGGCGTGGACGCTGTCGCGCGTGTCGAGCGGCTGAGCCATCAGCTTCAGCGCGATTTCGACATCCTTGAAGATCATGGCGACGTCTGGAGCGGGATGAAATCCGTGCCGGGACGACACCTTGCCGTCGGCGAAGACGAAGTGACGCCCTTGGCTCCGATCCTCGAGGCCGATCTGGACGACCCCTCTGCCGCGCGCCAGATGCGCCCGCAGGGCCGCGTCCTTGCGGGCAACGAGTGGAATGACCTTCGACAGCCCGAAGAGCATCGCCGCGAACTTGATGGTCCTCGGCCCGAACCCGCGTTTCCGCGCCTTGCCGGTTCCCTGCGAATCTCGCTTTCCGTCCGCCACGCCGTTTTCGCCTTCTTGACCGGGTGCCGAAGGACACCCGCGCGCTTCCACCCTCGACGTCCGGTTCTTCTTCTCCACGCGGCCATGCGCCGCGAGCGGCCCCGGGACGCTACCCGAGGATCATAGGACAAAAATCGATTATCGCAACATCATTATCAAATAATCGATGATTGTGCATCGAGGGACGAGACCGGCCCCGATCCTCGCCCATCGCCGACGGAGGTTCCGGACGCATCGAGGTCCACCAACCGCGCGGCGCGGCGCGGCCGCGACGTTCGATCCGCGTTGCCTCCAACCCCTCTCGAGCGTGGGGAAAGCAATTCCGTCGCCGAGAGGGGAGTGTCGACGCGTTTGATGAATTATCGATTTTTTATGTGATACTACGTGATAAACGATAATTTATTGACCTACACACTCCGGGATGGAATGGTGCGCCGATCGGGGCGCGGTCGGCGAGGGGGATGCCGCGGCACCGATCGACAAGTGTGCCGGCGTGACCGGTTCGAGAAAAATGGTGTGATCCGCCGCCGTGATCACCGAGGGAGGACCAAATGCCCAAAGTCGAGGACATCGCCCATCTCCGCTATCAGGTCCCGGACCTGGACAGAACCGAGAGGTTCATGACCGCATTCGGTCTCGTGACGGCTCATCGCGATGCCGACGACCTCTACATGCGCGGCAGTGAGGAGGGCGCCTTCGTCTATCACGCGAGCCGCGGCGCCGAAGCGCGGTTTCTCGGTCCGAGTTTCCGGGTCGCGTCCCCGCGGGTCCTGGCCGAAGCCACACGCGTCGCCGGCGCCGGTCCCGTGGAGGCGATCGGCGGGCCCTTCGGTGGATCGCGTGTCGGTCTGGCCGGCCCCGAAGGCTACGAGATCGAACTGGTTCACGGGGTGAAGGTTCTTCCGGCCCTGCCGGCGCCCGCGCCGCTCGTCTACAACAACGCCAGCATTCCGGCGCGTCCCAACACCACGTGTCGCGTGAAGAAGGGTCCGACGCCCATCTCTCGCATCAGCCATTGCGCGCTCTACTGCATCGATCCCGGACCGGCGATCGACTGGTTCGTCGAAAACCTCGGATTGCTGATCTCGGACGAGGTGTCGACCCCCGACGGCGTGCGGGGCGCGGCGTTCATGCGCTGTGACAAGGGGGCGACGCCGACCGATCACCACACGCTCGCGGCGATCAAGGCCGGCGTCACCAAGATCCACCACTCCTCCTTCTGGGTGGAGGATTTCGACGCCCTGCACGTCGGCGCGCTCTGGATGGAAGGCCAAGGCCACGTCCATGAACACGGCATCGGCCGCCATACGTTGGGAAGCCAGGTCTTTTCCTATTGGCGCGACCCCGACGGATTCCTTCACGAGCGGTTCACCGACGGCGACATTCTCGACAACAGCGTTCCGACCGGGCGCCACCCTCTGTCGATGGAGATGTTCTTCCAGTGGGGGCCGGAACCTCCGGCGAGCTTCCACGACTGACGTTCCACGGCCCACCGGATCCGAGCGACCCGCCGGCCCCGGTGGGTTGCTCGGATGGTTCTTCTTGCCCGATCCGGTTGCGACCATCCATCGGGGTTCGATCGTCCGCCCGTCGTTCCACGCGCCGTTCCCACGAGTGGAATCGCAGGCTTGCGCTCCCGCGCAAAGCGCGGATATTGAACGCCTGCACGGCAGGAACGAGCGGATGAACGAGCAGACGATCAAGCGAGAGCGGCGCAAGAGTGTGCCCAACGGCGGAACACTGACGTCGGCGATCGTTGATCAGATTCGCCAGGATATCGTCACCGGCAAACTCCCTCCCGAGCAGTGGCTCAGGATCGAAGTTCTGAAATTGCGGTATGATTCCGGTGCCAGCCCGATTCGCGAGGCGCTCAATCGGCTCTGCTCCGAGGGACTGGTGGTCCAGCACGACCAGAGGGGCTTTCAGGTCGCGCCCGTCTCGCTCGAGGACATCAGCGACATCACCCGGACGCGTGGCCTGATCTATGAGATCGGGCTTCGGGAATCGATCGCCCACGGCGATTCGACCTGGGAGGAGAACGTTCTCGTCGCATTTCACCGCCTGTCGAAGGCGAACCAGATCATCGACGGCTCGGACCATTCCATCAACCGCGAATGGCAATTGCTGCACAAGGACTTCCACCGGAGTCTGATTTCGGCCTGCCGGTCCCGCGGGTTGATCGAATTCTCGGACCAGCTCTGGGATCTCACCGAACGATACCGGTTCTTGGCCTACCATCGTCGTCCCGAGTTTCGTGACGACGTCCGAGCCGAGCATCAGGCCCTGGTCGACGCCACCTTGGCCCGCGACGGCGAGACGGCGATCAGGCTGATCAAGGAGCACATTCAGCACACCGCGGCACTCGCGGCCCATTTCCGCCCATCGCCGGTGTAGAGCGGCGACATCGCCGGACCGATCGCTGCTCGAACGCCCCGGAAGAGTTCACAGACCCGGCTGTGGCCGTAACCCTCGGCATGACGGCACGATATTTCTCCCGAGGCATCCGCGGCGTCACGCCGGGCTTCTTCATCTCGGCGACGCGCGAGCCCCGGGTCGGTTCCGATCGCCGGCGGACTCCGGTCTTCACACCCGCACGCGGGAACAGCCGCTGCCTCGGAATCTCATCGGCGAGATCGTCGGGCAGCGGCCGATGCGGGCCGGCCTCACCGCGCTCCAGATTCTCCGGCACGGTGCCGCGTACCGGTTCACGATGCGGGCTCAGGCGCCGAAGATGGCACGCAGACCCAGATAGACGACCGACGGCCCCGCCAGACAGCCCAACCCCGTGTAGAATGTGGCCGTCATCGCGCCGTAGGGGACGAGTCTCTCATCCGTTGCGGCCAATCCGCCCGCGACGCCGCTGGTGGTTCCCATCAGGCCGCCATAGGCCATGGCGGCCTTTGGATTATCGAGGCCGATCAGCGGTGCGATGAACGGCGTTCCGATCATCACGAGCACCGACTTGATCAGGCCGGCGGCGACCGAGAGGGCAATGACCTCGCTGGAGGCCCCGATCGCGGTGCCGGTGACCGGACCGACGATGTAGGTGGCGGCGCCCGCCCCGATCGTCGCCAGGCTGGCGGCATCACGATAGCCGAAGGCATAGGCAACGATCGCGCCTACGGCAAACGACAGGAAGATGCCGAAGAACAAGGCGAGGACGCCGGTGGTTCCGGCTCGCTTTATCTCGCGCACGTCGACGCCGAAAGCGGTCGAGACGATCGCGAAGTCTCGCAACATCGAGCCGCCCATCACGGCGAGGCCGGCGAACATCGGGATGTCGGCCAATCCCTTCGTCCCTCCGTAGTAACGACCTCCGAGCCACGCGAGGAACAGGCCGACCATGATGGCCAACGCGGATCCGTGCAGGCGTCCCCGACTGAGATGATGGGAGGCCTTGTAGGACCCCCAGACGATCAGACCGACGAAAGCAAAGGCGAAGAGCAGGCCATTCGAGCCCAGCGTATCGAGCACGACCTTCATCGGGAGGCCTCCCCCTGCGAGAGTTTCGGAAGGGGGGGTTCACGACCGCCGATGCGAGCCAGGATGGGGACGAGGGCGAGGGATATCACGACCGCTCCGACGCCGGCGACGACTGCGATGGCGCCGCCGGAAACCGCCGCGACCACATTCTGCAGCATGGCCATGGCCACGACGATCGGAATGTACATCGAACTCCAGAACAGGACCCCGCCCTCGGTCGGGGCCGGAAGTCGTCCGGTCCGACGCATCCAGTCCGTCGCAAATATCAGAAGCAACATCGCAAACCCGACGCCTCCGACGTTCGATCTCACTCCGAGAACGACCCCCAACCATTCTCCGAATATGACACCGACGAGGTGGCATATCGCGAGAACGGCAACTCCATATATGACCATTGTGACCCCCCTGGGTTTGTTGAGATGCAAGCAAATGATAGGCAAATACTCATGAAGAAACACAAATAGTAATCATAGAAAATCTATGATTACTATTTTCACAATGAGCGGTGTTTGTATTTGTTCGAACGTGAATGTGCGGAGAATGGAGAATTATTTCCTGATTGAACTATATACGACATGACGACGCGGACGTGATCAGCCGGCTCGCGGGCCGTCGACCGGCGCCTCGTGCAAGATGGGGCGTGAGCGGGGTGCAGGCGTGCGGGGCACTTGCGCAAGCGAAACCTTGCGGACCCGGGACGGGCGGAGCGCGCGCCGGACAAGTTCGAACTGCCTGTAGAGATTCGCCGAGCAATCCGTCCGGACCCCGGCGGGGGTGGCGGCCATGCCGAAAGAGCATCTTCGCAAGGCGAGGACCATGAGGAAGGTGAAAAGCCCATGACACGGATCCCACAGTCCCGTCGTACGAGGCGTTGCCTCGGCGCACGAGATTACGGACGATCGCTGTGCTGATCAGCGACCACCTCAGGACCACCTTCACGAAGTCACGGTCTCACTTGGTGATTTTTACCCATTGTGCGCCGGACATGCATCCGGAATGGGCAAACGAGTTGGCCGATCAATATTCACGGCGTTCAGATCCCGGCCCGACCTTTGAACTTGTTCACAGTACGCACTTCGCGGAGATTCAGTCAAGACACCGTGGTCGATCTGTTGCCGGAATCACCGAAACGATGTTGGTTCGTCATGGTTGAATTGAGTGAATCAACGTACTCCGACGGTTGAACTGAGCAACCGGAGATGGAACCGTGAATTCGGCCGGTCGCGCAAGTGGATCTCGCGTCTGAGAACGACGAAGACTTCGCCGAGGATCGAGGGCATTCGATGACCAGCCGGAGCCCCCGGCCGCACTCTCCGGCGTTCGCGGTCGCAATGGTGCCGACCGCCATGAATGGGGGGAAGACGCTGTCGGCGGCGGCGGCGCATCACGACTGCACGCGCGCCGGCTCACGACTTCGAAGAATCGATTCCTCGTCAGGATTTCGCGATCTCGGCGATCGCCGTCATCAGCGTCGTGACCGGCTGCGACGGTGCGTTGTGCGCCGACAGTAGGACGAAGTCGACCACCGGAAGCGTGGGCAGATGCACGTCGTCGGCGACACGTTCCAGGCGATCCGGAATCAGCTTCTCGGATTGTGCCGAAATCCCCAGACCCGCGGATACCGCGCTGCGCAGGCCGCCGAGGCTGGTGCAGGTGCTGGCTATTCTCCAACTCCGTCCCTGCTCCGCCAAAGCCTTCAGAGCCAACGAGCGCGTGATGCTCGGGGCGGGATAGAGAATGAGCGGAAGTGGAACCGACGGGTCGTCGTGCCAGTCCGGGGCGCCGATCCAGATCAGCGGGTCTTGCCAGACGGTGATGCCCCGGTTGTCGCCGCTCCGTCGCTTGGCGAAGATCAGATCGAGTTTGCCCTCGTCGAGCCTGCCGTAGAGGTCCGCCGAGAGACCCACGGTCAACTCCACGTCCACCGACGGGTAGCGGTGCGAAAAGCGCCTGAGAACAGGGGGCAGCAACGCGGACAGCGCGAAGTCCTCCGAGACGCCGAGATGGACGCGGCCGCGCAGGTCGTGGCCGGCGAAATAGGCCGCCGCCGATTCGTTGGCCTCGACGATGCGGCGAGCCAATTCGACGAAGGCCTGACCGTCGATGGTGAGGGCGACCGAATGCGTGTCGCGTTCGAACAGGCGCCGGCCGGTTCGCTCCTCGAGCCGCCGAACATGCTGGCTGATGGTCGAGGGGGCGCTGCCGCGACGGCGCGCCGCGCCGACGAAGGATCCCTCGTCGACGATCGTCAGAAAGGTTTCGAGCAGGCGCAGTTCGAACATCGCCATTCGAGATTCGTGAACACCGAAACTATGGAATGCACAATTCCAGAACGCCCCGCGCTTGTCTAGAACGTCCGCAGCGCCGGTTCGGTGGGCACGACGGTCGATGCACCGATCGGCCGAAGTGAAAGACGACCATGCCCCCCCGCATCCTCTCCGGACCGGCGCGCCGATTCCTGCCCGACACGTTCACGCTGGCTCTCCTGGCGACCCTCGTCCTGGCGAGCCTCTTGCCGGCGCGTGGCGCGATGGTCGGATGGCTTTCCACCGCGGCGAACGTCGCCATCACCCTGATGTTCTTCCTCTACGGCACGAAGCTGGCGCCGAGCCGGGTCGTCGTCGGGCTGACGCAGTGGCGGCTGCAATCCTTGATCCTGGCCTTCACCTATGTCGTCTTCCCGGCGGTCGGGCTCTGCTTCCTGTTTCTGCCGGAGGCGCTGCTTTCGCGCAGCCTCGTGGTCGGCCTGGTCTTTCTGACGCTGCTGCCGTCGACCATCCAGTCCTCGCTCGCCTTCACCTCGCTCGCCGGCGGCAACGTGCCGGCGGCGATGTGCGCCGCGACGCTTTCCAACATCATCGGCACGGTGACGACGCCACTCCTCGTCGGTCTCGTCCTGTCGCTCCACGGCGGATCCGATCCGGTCGCGGCGATCATCGAGATAACCCGACTGATCGTCGCGCCCTTCCTGGTGGGCCAGATCGCGCGGCCGCTCCTCGGCGAGTTCGTGCGGCGCCACGCGGCCGTGGTCGCCGTGACCGACCGCGGTTCGATCCTCCTCATCGTCTACGGCGCCTTCGGCAGAGCGGTGCAGCAAGGCCTCTGGTCGATCGTCTCGCCACAGGAGTTGGTGCTCGTCTTCTCGATCGAAGTCCTGTTGCTCACAGCCATGATCTTGGCGCTGCGGTCGCTGTCTCGGCGCCTGGGGTTCACCCGCTCGGACGAGGTGGCGGCCGTGTTCTGCGGCGCGAAGAAGAGCTTGGCGACCGGCGTCCCGATGGCCGGCGTGCTCTTCGCGCCGGAACAGGTCGGTCTGGTGCTGTTGCCGGTCATGCTCTTCCACCAGATCGAGCTGATGGTCGGCGCCTGGCTGTCGCGCCGCTACGCTCGCGCCGCCTTGGGCGTGGCGGCGAAGGAGACCGCGACGCTCACAGGTGCATGATGCCGAGGCCCATGCGCTCGTGGTTGGTCTCCGGCAGGAAGGCGGATTCGCCGTAGGCGGCGACCGCGACCCAGGCACCGTTGGCGACCACGGCGACCTTGACCTTGAGGCTGCTGTCGCCGGGAACCGGCGGGATCAGCCCGCCGAGCGCCTCGAGACCGGCGTGGATCAGAGCGTGGGTGGCGCTCGGCGTGTCGCGCACCACGGCCGCCTTCATCGCGGCATTGACGATCGAGCGCGGGAAGGTCTTGTTGACCTCGGTCTTGCGCCCGCTCACCCAAGTGACCGCGGCACGCATCTGCCCTTGGCGGGCGAGGTCGGCGCGGATCGCCTCCTCCTCTTCGTTCGACGACATCGAGAGGAGAATGGCGAGCTTGCCGATCAGGTTCGCTTCGATGGCGATCCGCATCCGGATGTACTCCTGCACGGCCGCCGGACCCCCTTGGGCCGGCGACGAAGGGCGCACTTCCTAGCACGAACCGATGGGGTTGGGCAGACCGGTCGTCCTCATGTCGCAAAAATTGGAATGTCAGTGGATGCGATTGGATCAAATACCTACCCGTCTCTGCGGCGTTGACGCGATCGGGCGGAAGTGTCATTCACGTGTTCAGCCGGTCCTCGGGGTCGAGAGGCGGCGATGAGAAATGTGATCGACCCATTCCAGACCGGCCGAGCCTGGACCGTCGCAGACGACGGTGGGTGAGCCGGGTTTTCCACCGAGTGACATCGTGACACCGTGAGGGTGGTTACCGGGCGACACGCGTCGATGGACGCGGCTGTCGTCATCGGGCTCGTCCGTGGAGCATGGCTCCGGCGGATGGCGCCCGTCGGGTCGCCGTCATGGAACTGTCGCGTCTCTCCGACCTCGATCTCGCGCCTCATCAGGCCGATGGATTTGCGCCCGCCGCCTGGGCGATCGGGTCGGCCTGCCTGACCGGCGTTCTCCTCGAGGTTTCCGTCCATCCCAAGCCCGGCCTCGTCACGCCGCGCTCGATGGGCTCCCACGCCGACATGGATCTGCAGACCTTCCTGCTCACCTCCGGCGCCATCGCTCCCTGTTTCCATCGCTGCGCCGCCATCGGGCTCACCCATGCCGACGATCCGTCGCGGGTGCTGCCCCTGGTGCGCGCCGTCGGTCGCGATTACGACCGGCTCCTCCTCGCCGCCTCCGGCGGCGTCAATACGCAGCGCGGCGCGCTCTTCGCCCTGGGGCTCACCGCCGCTGCCGCCGGCGTCTCTCACGACGACCGGCGCCCCTCTTCCCCCGACCGCATCTTCGCCGCCGTCGCCGCCATCAGCCGCGGCATCGTCGAGCGCGAACTGGTGGCGCGCCGCCGCGATCCGATGACCGCCGGCGAGATCCTCCATGCCCGCCACGGCGCCGCCGGTATCCGTGGCGAGGTCGAGGCCGGCCTGCCGACCGTCGCCCGGCACGGGCTGCCGGCCCTGCGTCGGGCTCTGGCGGAAGGCGCTTCCCTCAACCGTGCCCTGCTCCATGCCCTCGTCGCCATCGTCGCAGAGGCCGAGGACACCACCGTGCTGTGGCGCGGCGGTCCCGACGGCCTCGCCTTCGTACGCGCCGGCGCCGCTCACGTCCGCGACCTCGGCGGCGCGCTGACCGACGCCGGCCTCGCGGCGATCCATCGCTTCGGCGAAGCCTGCGTCGATCGCCGGCTGAGCCCCGGCGGCGGTGCCGACCTGCTGGCGGTCACCGTCGCCGTCCACCTCGTCGAGGCCGGGGGCTTTCCGGCATCGGCCACGTCACGCTTCGAACCCTTCGCATCGAACCTTTCCGTCCCAGGAGAAAATCCATGAACGTCGTCGTCTACACGTTGATGGCCTACGGGATCACCGCGGTGATCTCCTACGGCGTCATCGGGGTGATCGTCCTGCTCAACAAGGCCATGGCCGGTTCGGCCGAGTGAGCCGAGCGTCGAGGAGATCATTCCCATGTTGCAGCAACTCTTCACCATCTTCCCCGGCATCGGCACGCTCTTCGTCCAGGAGCCGACGATCGCCTTCGCCCGCCTCGCTCTGATGGGCTTCGGCTTCTTCCTCGCCTACCTCGGCTTCAAGCGGACGCTCGAGCCGCTGATCATGGTGCCGATGGGCATCGCCATGATGTGCGTCAACGCCGGCGTCATGTTCCTCCAGGCGCAGAAGATCGGCACGCTGATGCTCGATCCGATGATCTCGGATCCGATCCAGCTCGTGAACGACATGCAGATCTACTTCCTGCAGCCGGTCTACAACTTCACCTTCTCGAATTCGTTGGTCGCCTGCATGCTGTTCTTCGGCATCGGCACGATGGCCGACATCAGCTTCATCCTCGCCCGTCCGTGGGCGGCGATGACCTGCGCGATCTTCGCCGAGATGGGCACCTTCGTCACTCTGGTGGTCGGCTACTACTTCGGCCTCACCCCGGGCGAGGCCGCCGCGGTCGGTTCGATCGGCGGCGCCGATGGCCCGATGGTGCTCTTCGCCTCGTTGATCATGGCCAAGGATCTCTTCGTTCCGATCTCGATCATCGCCTATCTCTATCTGTCGCTGACCTATGCCGGTTATCCCTACCTGATGAAGTTCCTCGTGCCGGCCAAGTACCGCGCCATGGATGTCGACATGGACTTCCCGGAAGTCTCGCAGAAGTCGAAGTTCATCTTCACAATCGTCTCGGCCGGTCTGCTCTGCCTGTTGCTGCCGGTGGCCGCGCCGCTGATCCTCTGCTTCTTCCTCGGCGTCGCCATCAAGGAAGCCGAGATCGAGCCCTATCAGGAGCTGCTCGAGAAGACGATCACCTACATGGCGACCCTGATGCTCGGCCTGGTGCTCGGCGTCCTCTGTGAGGCTTCCACCCTGCTCGACAGCCGCGTCGCCATCCTGCTCGTCCTCGGCATCACCGCGCTTCTGGTCTCCGGCATCGGCGGTCTGCTCGGCGGTTGGGTCGTCTATCTGGTCAGCAAGAGGAGCTTCAACCCGCTGATCGGCATCGCCGGCGTGTCCTGTCTGCCGAGCACCGCCAAGCTCGCCCAGAAGGTCGCGGCCGAGGACAATCCCTACGCGATGGTCCTGCCCGTCGCCATGGGCGCCAGCATCTGCGGCCTGATCGTCTCGGCCATCGCCGTCGGCATCTTCGCCTCGACCATCAGCCTCGTCGCTCCGCACTGAGCCTCGCCACGATCTCGGAGATCGATCCCATGACCCGCCTCGCCCCACGCCTTCCGGACGCCGCACGGCTTCCCGCGATCGAGCGGGGCGAGGGCATCGGCCGGACCGTCGTCGAGGTCGCCGCCGCCGACAGCACCAACCATCGGCTCGTCGACCTCGGTCGAGCCGGCGCCACCCACGGCACGGTCCTCATCGCCCACGATCAGACCGCCGGCCGTGGCAAGGGCGAGCGGGCGTGGTTTTCCACCGCCGAGGGCAGCCTCTGCCTGTCGGTTCTGATCCGCACCCGCCGTCCGATCGGCGAAGCGGCGCAACTGACCCTCCTCGCCGCCGTCGCCCTGCGCGAGACCATCGCCACGGTGACCGGCATCGAGGCCGGCATCAAATGGCCGAACGACCTTCTGGTCGGCGGCCGCAAGATCTGCGGCATCCTCGCCGAAGCCGCCTCGGACGAACATGGCGATCTCGACTTCGTCGTGGTCGGCATGGGGATCAACCTCGCCATCGCCGACACCGAGTTCCCCGAGGCCCTGCGGGGGAAGGCGACGTCGCTCGTGGCCCTCGCCGGTCGGCCGATCGATCGCGACGCCTTCGTCGAGACCCTCGCTGCCGTCCTCGATCGCTGGATTCCTCTCTGGGAGCGGCACGGGCTTTCCGCCTTCGCCGCGACCTGGACCGCCCACGCGCTCGATCTGGGACGCGTCGTCCGTCTCACCGACGGCGACGAAGACCTCTGCGCCACCCTCGTCGGCCTCGCCGACGACGGCGCTCTGCGCATCCGCGGTGCCGACGGCGCCGTGCACGACGTTCATTCCGGCGAAATCGCCGATCGCCCGGCCGCGAGCCGGAACTCCTCGCAAAACCCGAAGACCCACATGGGGACATTCTCATGAAGACCGAACGACGGTGGGATACGCTCGAAGCCGACACCCGCCAGCGCATGGAAGCCGCCGCGCCCTACATCGGCGCCGGCAAGCGCGTCAAGGCCGAGGATACCGTCGCCCTGTTGAAGGCGGTGATCCGGTCCGGTGACCGCGTCAACATCGAGGGCAACAACCAGAAGCAGGCCGACTTCCTCGCCGACTGCCTCTGCCAGGTCGATCCGGCCGAGATCCACGACCTCCACATGGTCCAGTCCTGCGTGCCGCTGCCCTCCCATCTCGACATGTTCGAGAAGGGCATCGCCAAGAAGCTCGACTTCGCCTTCGGCGGACCGCAGGCCGGCCGCGTCGCCAAGTTCATCCGCGAGGGCAAGCTCCAGCTCGGCGCCATCCACACCTACCTCGAGCTCTTCGGCCGCTACTTCCTCGACCTGACGCCGCGGGTCTCGCTGATCTGCGCCTACGAGGCCGACCGCGAGGGCAACCTCTACACCGGCTTCAACACCGAGGACACGCCGGTCATCGTCGAGGCGACCAAGTTCCGCCAGGGCATCGTCATCGCCCAGGTCAACAAAATCGTCGACAAGCTGCCGCGCGTCGACATCCCGGCCGACTGGGTCGACGCCGTCATCGAGAGCCCCAAGCCGTTCTTCATCGAGCCGCTGTTCACCCGCGATCCCGGCCTCGTCACCGACAACCACATCCTCCTCGCCATGCTGGCGCTGAAGGGCATCTACGCCGAATACAAGGTCAAGCGGATCAACCACGGCATCGGCTTCCTGACCTCGGCGATCGAGCTGATCCTGCCGACCTACGGCGAGGAACTCGGTCTCAGGGGCGAAGTCTGCACCCACATGGTGCTGAACCCGCACCCGACCATGATCCCGGCGATCGAGGCCGGTTGGGTCGACACGATCCACTGCTTCGGCGGCGAACTGGGCATGGAAGAGTATGTCCGCGCCCGCTCCGACGTCTTCTTCACCGGTCCGGACGGCTCGCTGCGCTCCAACCGCGCCTATGCCCAGACCGCCGGCCACTACGCCCTCGACATGTTCATCGGCGGCACGCTGCAGATCGACGAGTGGGGCAATTCCTCCACCGCCACCGCCACCCGCGTCGCCGGCTTCGGCGGTGCGCCGAACATGGGCTGCGACGCCAAGGGTCGCCGCCACGTCACCGACAGCTGGCTCAAGTGCGGCCAGGAAGTCCCGCACATGGCCAACCAGATCGGCGACATGCCGCGCGGCAAGCGCCTCGTCGTGCAGGGCGCCGAGACCTTCGGCGAGGGTCGCGCCCCGACCTTCGTCGAGAAGCTCGACGCCTGGAAGCTCGCCGAGAACGCCGGTCTCGCGCTGCCGCCGGTGATGATCTACGGCGACGACGTCACCCACATCGTCACCGAGGAAGGCATCGCCTATCTCAACCGCGCGCCCGACATGGAAGTTCGCATGGCCGCCATCCGTGCGGCGGCCGGCTACACCGACGTCGGCCTGAAGGCCGACCCGGCCGAGACCCGGCGCCTGCGCGAGGCGAAGATCTTCCTCACCCCCGAAGACCTCGGCGTCGACCGCGCCCGGGCCAGCCGCGATCTGCTCGCGGCGCGCTCGATGCGCGATCTCGTCGACATCTCCGGCGGTCTCTACAACCCGCCTACCCGTTTCCGCAACTGGTGATCGGAGCACATCATGTCTCTTCAGACGATCGAATTCACTGTCGCGGGGACCGGTACGCCCACCCGCATCACCGACCGCGCCCACTACGGCGTCGTCGGTTCGGGCGATCTCGAGGTGCTCATCGAACCGAGCGCCGCCACCGGCCTGGTCGCGGTCAGGATCGTGACCCCGGTCTCGGGCTTCGACGCCCTGTGGAAGCGGGTGGTCGAGCACTTCGTCGGCGAGACCGGTCTCACCGACGCGACGATCGAGATCAACGACAACAACGCGTCGCCCGCCGTCGTCGCCCTGCGCCTTCGTCAGGCGTTGGCCGAGACGAAGGCCTGAGCCGGGAGCCCCGAGCATGTCGAACTGGAACAAACTTCAGACCAGCTCCTTCCTCGAGTGCAACGCGCGGCAACGTGCGATCGGCCTCGTCGACGAAGGCGGCTTCGTCGAACTCGGCGGTCCCTTCGACCGTCTCGTCAGCCCCCATCTCATCGCCCTCGGCGAGGCGGTGGAGAACGACGACGGCATCGTCACCGGCGTCGGCCGCATCGGCACCCGTCCGGTTTTCGTGATCTCGCAGGAAGGCCGCTTCATCGGCGGTTCGGTCGGCGAGGTCGGCGGCGCCAAGATGGTCGGCATCATCGACATGGCGATCGACTTCCGTAATCGCCTCGTCGCCGAGTTCCCGAACCTGCCGGCGTCGCAGCTGCCGCTCGTCGCCATCTCCTTCGAGACCGGCGGTGTGCGTCTGCACGAGGCCAACGCCGGCCTCCTCGCCCATGCCGAGGTGATGGACGCCATCCAGCGCGCCCGCCACAAGGTGCCGGTCGTCACCCTCATCGGTTCACGCATCGGCTGCTTCGGCGGCATGGGCTTCGTCGCCGCCGCCACCGACTGCATCGTCATGAGCGAGTTCGGTCGCCTCGGCCTCACCGGCCCGGAAGTCATCGAGCAGGAGATGGGCAAGGACGAGTTCGACGCCTCGAACCGCGCCCTCGTCTATCGCACCACCGGCGGCCGCCACAAATACGTGATGGGCGACGCCAACTTCCTGGTCGACGACAGCGTCGCCGCCTTCCGCGCCCAGCTCGTCGAACTCTGCGCCCTGCCGATCGAGGCCTTCGAGGAGATGCGTCGCATCGGCTCGGAAGGCCTGGTCGAGAAGCAGCTGCGCGGCGTCGCGCTCGCCGTCGAAATCGCGCCGACCGACGCCCGCGACGTGTGGCGCCACGCCGGCAACAACGACCCCGTCGGCCTCGCCGACGGACCGCTCGCGGACTTCCGCAAGTCCGTCCGCCGTCTGGCGCTGTGATCGGGAGAAAGACCCATGGAAACCCTGTTGGGACAAGGCCGCGCGGCCATTGACCTCATCGTCGACACCGGCTCCTTCGTCGAAGGCGCCATCGGTGCGCAGACCTTCTCCGATCCGGACTTCGGCCCGGGCGCGGTGGTCGGCACGGCCACGCTCGAGGGCGCTACGGTCACCGTCATCGCCTCCGACGCCGAGGCCTTCAACGAGAAGTTCCCGGTCGTCTACTCCGGCATCATCGGTCTCGAGGAAGGGTACAAGATGGCCCAGGCCGTCTACGCCACCCTCGCCGCCGACGCCGAGAAGACCACGGCCGAGAAGCGGGCGATCGTGCTGATCGTCGACACCCCCGGCAACGGTCCGGGCAAGGTCGAAGAGATCTTCGGCATGAACAAGGCGACCGGCGCCTATCAGCTGGCGTTGGCGGAGGCCCGGCTCGCCGGCCACCCGATCGTCGCCATGGTGGTCGGGCGCGCCATCTCCGGCGCCTTCCTCTGCCACGGCCTCCAGGCCGACCGCATCCTGTCGCTGCCCTCCGAGTTCGGCACGATGATCCACGTCATGCCGATCACCTCGGTGTCGCGCATCATCAAGAAGGACGTGGAGCTGCTCGAAGAACTGGCGAAGTCGAACCCGGTCTTCGCCGCCGGTCCGGCCTTCTTCTTCCAGCTCGGCGGTGTCGAGCAACTGGTCGAGTCGATCGACGGCATGCGTCCGGCGATCGCCGGCCAGATCGCCGAGATCCGCGCCGCCAATGCCGATCCGTCGGCGACGCCGACCGGTCCGCGCGGCCGCGGTGTCCTCGGCGCCGAGCGCGGGGGCCGGGTGCGGCGCCCCGAGGTCCTGGCGCTGCTCAAGGCCGAATTCGCCGCCGTGGAAGAGGCCTTCCGCCCCTCCGCCGCCTGAGGCGATCGATCGACGACCCGCGCCCTCCCGGGCGCGGGCACGAGGAAGGGAGTATGCGACGTGTCCGAAGCCTTCGAAACATACGCGGCGATCGCCGACGCCTTCTCGACCGTGCCGACCTTCGCCGAGATGCCGCGTCGCACCTTGGTCGACAAGGGGGTCGGCGGCCCGACGGCCGCTCACGTCATCGAAGAAGTGCATACCCCCTTCAACTTGGCCTACCTCACCTTTACGACGGGGTCCTCGGCGTTCCAGAACATCGTCGGTGTCGCCCACACCGAACTCGATGCACGTCTGGACGCTACCCGTCGGGTGATGAAGGCGATCGGTGCGAAGCCGGGCGACCGGATGCTCGTCACCTACCCACCACTCGTCAACGTTTTCTCCCGTTTCGCGTTGAACGAGTGTGGCATCGAGTGGTTCTTCCTCGAGCGCTCGAGCCGGGGTGCCTTCATCACCGCCTTCTGCAAGGAGCGCCCGGACATCGTCCTGGGTGAGAGCTCCTTCATTCGGGCGAGCATCGGCGAGGCCGAGGCCCTCGGCCTCGCCGGTGACTTCCCCGAGGCCTGCCGCATCGTCGTCGCCGGCACGCCGCTCGATCTCGACCTGCTGGAGCGGGTCGGCCGCTACGGCTGGCGGGTCCACGACCTCTACGGCTGCCAGGAGTTCGGCTGGCTCGCCCTCGACGGTCATCCGCTGCGCGACGACATCGTCCTCGTGCCGACGCCGAGCGCGCCGGGATGGGCCGAACTCGTCGTCGGCGGACTGCCGATGGGCGACAGCTTCCCGATCTCGCAGACCGGCCACGCCTGCTCGCCGACGGGACGGATCATCACCTACCGCCGGCGCCGCACCCATCCGGAATACGAGGTTCTCGTCGTCGCCACGACACAGGCGAGCCGCGAGACGATCGATCGGGCGGCGCGGACCATCCTGCGGATCAAGAGCCGGGTGGTGAAGGTCCTGCCGGACGTCGTCACCTCGGCGCCGGCGACCGAACTCCTCCTCGTCCCCGGTATCGGCGACGTGGCGGACCGGGTCGAGATCCGCGGTCCCACCCACACCCGCGCCTTCGACGACCTCGTCCGGGCGCAGGCCGAAATCCAATCCACGTCCAAGACCGATCCGGTCTGGACCAAGACCCGCTGAACCCCGCCCGGACTCGTCCGGGCGGACCCGAGAACACGTGGCGGCGCGACCGCTCGAGGCGAGACGACGATGAACTGGACGCGGCACACGATGGTCGAGTTCGACCCGGCACGGCGAGAAGCCGTCGCCGAGCGTCTCGCCGCCGGCCTGTTGCCGATGCACCGCCTGCCCGAGATCGAGCGGCGGATCCGCGCCGTCTTCGTCGAAGCCCCGATCCCGGGCATCGTCTGCGCGCCCAAGGGGCCGCTGGCGGCGGGAGAGATCCAACTGGGCGTTTCCTTCCCCTTCCGCGAGGGCGAGGGCGAGGTCCGGGTGCGCGCCGCCGTCGCGGTCGGTGGCGACGAGATCGCCACGGCCCACACGCCCTGGAGCCTCGTCGACCGTCTCTCGCCCGAGAGCTTCGACGGCGCCAGGGACCTCCTCGCGCTCGTCGAACTCGGCACGACCCACGGCATCGCCGTCGGGTTCTTCGGTTCGGCGGCGCTGCAGGCCCTCACCGGCCTTCCCTACCTCGAACCTCGCTCGGACATCGACGCGGTCGTCTCCGCCCGCTCGGTGGCCGGTCTGCGGGCCTTCCATCGCGATCTCGCCGCCTTCGCCGGGCGGTGCGGTCGTCGCGTCGACGTCGAGATCGCCTGTCCGGGCGGCCTCGGCGTCAAGCTCTCGGAATTCGTCTCGGACGTCGCCACGGTCCTCGGCCGTGGCCTCGATGGCGTCCGTCTCGTCGATCGACGCCGGCTGTCGGGGGAGATCGACAAGTTCTCTCTCGTCGCTCCGGCGCCGTGATCTCGGGGCCGCGTGCCCCTCATCAAGGAGTGGAAGTCATGGAACTCAAGTCGAAGATGCCGTCGAAGATCGAAGCCATCAGCGTCGCCGTCGGTGACATCGTCGCCAAGGGCACCGCCGTCGCCGTGCTCGAGGCGATGAAGATGAAGAACGCGATGGTGTGCCCGATCGACGGCACCGTCAAATCGATCGCCGTCGCCGTCGGCGACCGCGTCAAGCCCGGCGCCCTCATCATGGTCGTCGAATAATCACGCCACATCCGGCCTCGCGGTAGGGGAATACGACCGCGAGGCTCGGACTGAGGCGTCCATGCTCTCCATAGCTACTGCCGCCACGTAAGTATTCGTGGGCGGATAGGTGAAAACTCGTCTTGCGAGTGCAGAGTCATGCCGATGGGCATCACACCGACATTCGCTGCAGGGGGATATGAATATGGTCATCTACGGTGTGATGGTCTTGGGACTGTGCATGTTCGCGGGAACATCGGTCGGTCTGGCGCTCGGTCAATTGATCGGCATCAAAGGGGATGTCGGCGGTGTCGGCTTCGCCATGCTGCTGCTCGTGTTCGTGACACCTTGGCTGAAGAAGAAGGGCTGGCTTCCGAAGCCTTCGGAAGACGGAATCATGTTCTGGAACGCGATGTACATCCCCGTCGTCATCGCCATGGCGGCGACGCAGAACGTTGCCGCGGCGCTCACCGGTGGTTGGATCGCCCTGATCGCCGGCGTCCTCTCGGTCGTCATCTGCTTCGTGCTGATCCGGCCGCTTTCCGCGATGGCGGGCGCCGCGACGTCGTCCTTCGGCGACGAAGCCGAAACCGCCAGGGCCTGAGCTGGGAGCAACGAACATGAACAGTGCATTTCTCACCAGCCTGATCGGCGGTCGTCCGCTGATCTTCGCCTTCGTCGTCGTCGGCCTGCTCACTTGGGTGTGCTACGCCTTCTCCAAGAACATCACCAAGAACCGCATCCACGGTTCGGCGGTGGCGATCATCATCGGTCTGATCCTCGCCTACATCGGCGGCGTGACCACCGGTGGCAAGAAGGGCATCGCCGACATCGCGATGTTCTCGGGCTTCGCCCTGATGGGTGGCGCCATGCTGCGCGACTTCTGCATCGTCTCGACCGCCTACGGCGTGAAGCTCGAGGAGTTGAAGAAGGCCGGCCTCGCCGGCGGCCTCGCGCTCGTCATCGGCACCGTGCTCTCTTTCGTGGTCGGTGTCGGCGTCGCCTATGTCTTCGGCTATCGCGACGCGGTCTCGCTGACCACCATCGGCGCGGGTGCCGTGACCTTCATCGTCGGCCCGGTGACCGGTTCGGCGGTCGGCGCCACGTCGACCGTCATCGCTCTGTCGGTCGCCGCCGGCGTCGTCAAGTCGATCGCGGTGATGATCATGACGCCGTTCCTGGCCAAGCCCTTCGGCCTGACCAATCCGGCCGCGGCGATGGTCTACGGCGGTCTGATGGGGACCACCAGCGGCACCGCCGCCGGTCTCGCCGCCACCGACGTCCGCCTCGTTCCCTACGGCGCGCTGACGGCGACCTTCTTCACCGGCTTCGGCTGCCTCGTCGTCCCGTCGATCGGCTTCATCATCATGAAGGCCATCTTCGCCTGATGCCGGCCTTCTCGAAACGGGGGAGCGACCTCGGCCGCTCCTTCCCCCCGATACGTCCGCGTCGCCGATCCCGGGAGCTGAAACCGCCCCTTCGGACATTCGCGGCACGGCCGGCACACGAAAGGATGTATGACATGCGACCGATCCGAGATCTCTGCGAGATGCTGCGGCGGCTCGGCGAGTGGCTCGCCGGGGGCAGGGAAAAGGCCATCGCGGCCGGCGGCCAACGGTCCGTCCTCCTCACCCGGGGATCGATCCGCACCGTGGCCTTCCGTCGGGTGTCGCACCTCGCCGCCGATGAGACGGCGGAAGTGGTGTCGTCGTCGACCGAGTCGAAGAATCCGGGTCAGACCGTCGTCCTCTCCGGCCTCTGTCTGGTGCGTGGTGACCGTCCGGTGCTGCGCGACATCGACCTCGTCCTCTCCGAGCACCGCATCGGCGTCCTCGGCCTCAACGGCTCTGGAAAGTCGAGCCTGCTCAAGCTGATGGTCGGCCTCCTCGCTCCGACCTCCGGCTTCGCCGGCGTCGACGGACTCGATCCTTGCGCCGACGCCGCCATCGTGCGCTCGCGCACCGGCTTCCTCTTCCAGTGCGCCGACAACCAGATCGTCTACCCGATCGTCCGCGAGGATCTCGCCTTCGGCCTCGCCGGGCTCGAGGCGGACGTCGACCGTGTCGTCGCGGAGACGCTCACCCGTCTCGGCATCGCCGATCTCGCCGACCGCCGCATCCACGAACTCTCCGGTGGCGAGCGCCAGTTGGTGGCTCTGGCCGGCGTGCTGGCGCGCGATCCGCTGACCATTCTCTTCGACGAGCCGACCTCGCAGCTCGATCTGGCCAACCGCAATCGCTTCCGCGACGTGCTCGCCGGCCTGCCGCAACAGGCGATCGTCGTCACCCACGACCTCGACCTCGTCGCCGATTTCGAGCGGGTGCTGGTGTTCGAGGACGGCCGGGTGGTCCGCGACGCCGCTCCGGACGAGGCCGTCGCATTCTATCGCCGGAGGCATCAATGACCCCCCAGAGCCGCCGCCGGCCGCGCCTCGGTGGTGCCGGCCTCGCGCTTCTCGGGCTCACCGGTCTCGGCATCGCCACGGCGCTGATCGACCGGCTCGACCTGCTGGCGGTCCTGGCGGCGGCGGTCGCCGCCGGTCTGGTGATCGCCCACCGCTCGTTCGCCGCCGCATGGCGCGCGACCCGCACCGCGCTCTTCCTCGTCGCCCTCACCGCGCTGCTGCAGGGGTTGACCGAGGTCGGAAGCGACGGCCTCGTGCTCTTCCTGCGCTTCTCGGCGCTGGTCTGCGCCGCCCAGATCGTCACCACGCTGTGGAACTGGTCGGTGATCTGCGAAGCGATGGTCGCGCTGCTGTGGCCCTTCGATCGCCTCGGCCTCCTCGACGCCGAGCGCTGCGCCTTCACGCTGATGCTCGCCGTGCGCTTCGTGCCGGTGATGTTCGAGGAGATCGCCGAGATCCGCGAGGCCCAGGCGCTGCGCGGGCTCGACCGGTCGATCTTCGCGCTCGCCGTGCCGCTCGGGCTGCGCATCCTCCTGCGTGCCGAGGAGATCGCCGAGGCGGTCGATCTACGCGTCAAATCCACCCGCAGGGCCGCCCATGCCGGGCGCAAGCCGCTGGTCGGGTCCACTCTGATCTAGGAAATCGTGTCATGAAGAGCGCCTCGTCGGCCACCGGCTTCCGCGATCTCACCTTCACCGCCCTCGGTGCCGGCCTAGTGGTGGCGCTCGGCGCGACGCCGCCGATCCCGATCGGCATCCTACCGGTTCCGGTGACGCTGCAGTCCTTCGGCGTGATGCTCGCCGGCCTGATCCTCGGTCCCCGCCGCGCCGCCACCGCCATGCTGGTCGTCGTCGCGCTGGTCGCCATGGGCCTGCCGGTTCTCGCCGGCGGTCGCGGCGGCCTCGCGGTGCTGGTCGGGCCGACCGCCGGCTACCTCTACGGCTGGGTGCCGGGCGCCCTGGTCATCGGCGCCCTGGCGCGCCGCGCCGAACGCATCGAGAGCCTCGTCGGACGCGGCCTCGCCTGCGTCGCCGCCTGCATCCTGGGAGGCGTGATCGTCGATCACGCCTGCGGCGTCGCCTGGCTGTCGCTGGTCACCGGCCTCGGATGGGGCAAGGCGCTGACGGGCACGCTGCTCTTCGTCCCCGGCGACCTGATCAAGGCGGTTCTGGCGGCCCTGGTCTGTCGACGGATCGAAGCCCTCGTCACCATCGAACGCCGCTGAGCGGTCCATCGCCGTCTCCCGCGGCCACGTCCCGAGGTGCTCCATGATCGATTTCACGATCGCGACGACGCCCTACGTCCTGTCGGTCGGCCTGATCGCCACCGCCGTGGCGCTCAAGGTGGTGCTCGGCGTCGCCGACAAACGGAGCGCGCCGGACAGAGGCCGCTTCGAGCGGCGCTGGGTCTGGCCGCTCTACGCTCTGTTGGGGGTGGAAGTAATCGTCTTCCTCTTCGCGTGAACGGGCATCCCTCTCGGGGATTACCTCAGGTCATCGCTTGTCTGGCCGAAGTACGTCTGAAATCTCTGTTAATAGAAATTAAACAAATTCGCCATAGAATCCGCAAAAGTTGAACACGGAGGCGGTTATGCTGGCAAGATTGACCATCGGAACTCGACTAACCCTCATGGTCATTCTGACCGTCCTAGGTATATTCGCGGCTTCGGGCATCGGCCTACTGGCGCTGCGCTCCGAACTCTACGCCGGCCGGCAGCACGAGCTGCGCAACATCATCGACGCCGCGGTCTCCGTCGCGCGGGCCGACATGAAGGCGGCGGGCGGGGCCGAGAGCGAGGCCGGCCGCAAGGCCTTCCTCTCGGCGCTCGGCGCGGTGCGCTTCGGCGCGGCGGGCGACGCCAACTACATCCTCGCCTACGACTACACCGGCACGACCCTCGTCCACGCCAATCCGAAGAACATCGGCGTGAACCGCATCGCGGTGAAGGATCCCGCCGGCATCGAGTTCGTCCGTCTCTTCCTGTCGATCGCCCAGTCGCCGGCCGGCACCGGCTTCGCCGGCTACTCGGCGGAAAAGGGTGCCGGCGGCGTCGTGCTGCCCAAGCTGACGGTCATCCAGAACCTGCCCGAGGTGGGCGGCTTCGCCGGTCTCGGCGCCTATGTCGAGGACATCGACGAGGTCTTCATCGAGCGCTGCGAGGAGGTTCTCGGTCTGGCCCTCGTCCTGTCGATCGCCGTGACGCTGCTCGCCTTCGGCATCCGCCGGTCGATCGTCCGCCCGGTCGCCGAGATCACCGACAAGATGGGCCGCCTCGCCGAGGGCGACACCGGCATCGCCGTCGACGGCACCGAGGTCCAGACCGAACTGGGGGCGCTGGCGCGCGCGCTGGAGGTCTTCCGCGCCAACGCCGTCGATCGCGCCGCCGCCTACGAACGCGAGCATCGCGAAGAGGCCCAGCGGGCCGAGCGGGCCGAGCGCATCACCCGCCTGGCCCACGGCTTCGACGCCCACGTCGGCCAGACGCTGTCGACGCTCGACGGTTCGATCGACGAGCTCGAGGACTCCTCCCGGGCGCTCGCCACTTCGGCCGAGGCGACCACCATGCGCTCGGCGACGGTCGCCGCCGCCGCCGAACAGGCCGCCGCCAACGTCCAGACCGCCGCCGCGGCCACCGAGGAACTCTTCGCCAGCGTCTCGGCGATCCGCGACCGGGTGGCGGAGTTCTCCCGTCTCTCCGGCGAGGCGACCGACCAGGCGACCTCCGCCGGCCGGCAGATCGCTGGCCTCGAGGCGGCGACCAACCGCATCGGCGAGGTGCTGAGCCTCATCTCCGACATCGCCGGGCAGACCAACCTCCTCGCCCTGAACGCCACGATCGAGGCGGCGCGGGCCGGCGAAGCGGGGCGCGGTTTCGCCGTCGTGGCGGCCGAGGTGAAGGGGCTGGCGAGCCAGACCGCCCGCGCGACCGAGGAGATCGCCTCGCAGATCAACGGCGTCCAGAGCGAGGCGCGTCAGGCGGTCGAGGTGATCCGCGCCATCTCCGAGACGGTCGACCGCGTCGGCTCGATCGCCACCGAGATCGCCTCCGACGTCGAACAACAGAACGACGCCACGGCCGAAATCGCCCGCAACTCGCAGGAGGCGGCTGCCGGCACCACCGAAGTCTCGCAGTCGATCGACGGTGTCCTGAAAGCGGCGGCCCAGACCAGCGACACGTCCACGCGTCTGGCTGGTGCGGCCAACTCGCTCCGTGGTGAGGCGAATTCCCTGCGTGGTGTGGTGGAGCGGTTCCTCGACGAGGTGCGCGCCGCCGGTTGAACGTGAAGAGCCGAAAGGCCTGCCGGATGGGGCCCGTCGACATCGAGGGGCTTCGTCGCTCGTGGGGCCCCGCGCGAAGGTGAGGACCGCTCGTCTCGAAGCGCGCGCCGTCCGCGCCTTCGGGCGTGGGGAGGCCGGTGGCGAACGAGTTCTTTCGATCGATCAGCGATCCCAGCCGAGATCGGCGATGCGCGGGTCGGCGACGAAAGCGTCTCGCCCGAATTCCAGTCGCGCGACCGGGAATTCGCAGAGCGCCTGAACGCCGTGTCGTGACAGGCGCATGCGCCAGGTCCGTCGCTCGATCGGCGTGGGTTCGGCGAAGGCGGAACAGGAGAGGACCGCCAGGGCCATGCCGTGTTCCGGATCACGCGCCGAGCGGTAGCGCAGCAGGGGGACCTCGACTTCGCGGGCTTGGTCCGCCAACGCCTGGCAGGCCTCGTAACGCATCGGATCCGACCACACCGGGGCATCACGATCGAGCGGCGGCACCGTCAGATCGAGATGACGGTCGGAGGCGATCGCCGCCGAGAACGCCGTGTACGCCGCCGCATCGTCGGGCCATGGCGTGGCGGGCGACTCGGCGAAGAACAGGAGCCGGTGGAATGCCATTTCCGCGACGGCGGTTTCCGGCTGCTCGGCCGCGTAGAAAACCCCGGCGGTGCGACCGGGGCGCCAAAACCGTGAGCCGTGGGGATAGGGCGGATCGTAGCGGAACGGCGTGGCGAGCAGGTCGTCGAGCCCCCGGCACTCGACCGGCAACGGTGGCTTGGTCGCCTCGAGCAACGCCTCGAGCAGCGCCTGCTCGCCGAGACCGTCGACGAGTTTCAAGGTGGAGACGCGGTGTTGCGCCTCGACCAGCCGCCAGCCCCGGCCGCCCCACGGCTTTGCTTCAGACGCGAGCCCGTCGGGCGTCCAGGTAGGCGATGACATCGACGAGACCCGTGATGGTTCCGATCCGCTCGATCGGCGTGGATCCGAGGGCGGTGTTGGCATTGGCCATCCAGGCGCGGGCCACGGCCTCGTCACCGCCGGTCACGGCATCGAGAGATCGGAACAGACGCACGAAGAGGACGGCCAGTTCGAAGGGCTTGCTCTCCGGTTCGAGCGTGACGTCGCCGCGTTTCATCCGGGAGAGCGTGGCCTCGCTGAGGCCGAGAACGCCGGCGAGGACGCGTGCCGTGAGCCCCAGCCGTTCGGCCGCGCGCAAGGCCGCCTTGGTCAGGACGGGTCCGGGGGCCGCGCGAGGGATCGCCGTGGTGGTCGCGAGAGACATGTCGCCCATCTCCATCTCTTGAAAGATCTATAGCATGAAGTTTCGTGAGAAACCATCTCGATGCCGTGCGATGGCGGGATCGGGGAACGGATCCGCGCAACGAAGAGGCCGCGACGCCGCTTCACCCGAACGACGGGCGCGTCGTCTCCGCCGCGCCGCACGCCCGCCGAGCCGTCGACTTCCTCCAGGGCCGCAGGCGAGGTCGACGCGGAGGAGGCCACCCGATGGGGGGCCATTCCCCGCCTTTCGCGCGCCGCGCCAATTCCGCCGGTCCACCCGAGGCCGGGGATGGCGGAGGTCGTTTCAAGACTACGCGTCGGTTGAGCCGAAGAGGTCTTGGAAGACGGCCTCGATCGCGGCGACGTCTTCGTCGGCGAGGGCCGCGAATTCGCGGGTTCGCGCGCCGTGAGAAATGTCCACCGCACGGGGGGCAGAAATCGGGGGCGCCGGGGAGGTTGTCGCGCACGCGCCGACGCGTCCCCGACGGAGGATGATCCGATGACGGTGGATTCCAGTCGAAAACTCGAATAGTGGAGGATTCGAACCGGCTCGAACCAAACAGGCCGCTCTTCAATTCCGGCGCGACGAGACGCCCGAAACCACGATTTCGAAGCAGAAGATCATATGAAACGCCAGACAAGACCGTTTATCGTCGAAATCAAACAGAGTCGGCTCGGCGCCGACAAGCCGGCTGCGAAGCCACTGTGGAGCGGCCGCGACCTGCACCTGCTGAAGGAAGCTCGACAGGAGCGTCTCGATGAATCGGTTGCCGCGCCGGCCTCCGAGCAGGAACTCGTGAAGGTCGCGCCACCGGCGAGGGTCTTGGTGGCGGCGACCGCGGTTCCCCCGGTCGACGAGCCCGTCGCGGCGGCGACCCGGGTCGCGCCGAGAAGAAAGCGCGTACCGTCGATACCCTTGGTCGCTCAGGAGCCGGTGCAGGTCGCGGCCGCGACGCCGCGCCCGGCGATGAACCCACCGGTCCGCCTTCGCGACAGAGCCGAAGAATCACTGCCGCGTGGCCAGCGCTGGAAACGCCGACTGCCGAAAGTCATCTGGTAGGACGCCGGGGCCGTCACCAGCGCCGAGCTCGAATGCCGATCGTCTTCCGCCGGCCGGCGTGGAAGACGGATGGGAATGGATGGACGAATGGAGGGGCAGGGCACTCCTGCGCCGACGCCTTCCAGGCGGCTTCCGCTCGCCGGTCCTTCGCCGGCGTCAGGCGCGGCGGTTGCTCGAGCCCAAGCCCATCGGAGCCGGCGTGGCGGCGACGATCGCCGAGAACAGGCCGGTGAACGCGTCGTCGATCCCGCGCCAGGGATCGGCGTTGGCGGCGAAGGCGGCGTCGACGATCTCGCGCGCGGCCGTATCGAGACGCTCGCGCAGCAGCGGCAGGAGTTTCGTCTCCTCGAGCTCGATATGGGCCCAGTTGAAGGCGAGATAGCGCCCGACCACGTCGGCGAAGGGCGCATGCCCGGCCTCGCCGATCGCCTGATAATGGATCAACGCCATCGCCAGTTCGAGCAGATGCTCGCGCCCGTTGGCGTGCTGGCGTTCCAATTCGTCGAGGATCGGCTCGACCTCCGGGCAGAACCGGCGCGCGAGCGGGAACAGCACGTCGTCCTCCTTCGGGTGGTGTCCTTCCTCCGGCACCCGGACGATGTAGTCGACGAGCATCGACAACAGTCGGAAATCGGCGGGAAAGCGCCCGCCACCGATCCCCGCGACGGTGAATTCCATCGCCTTCAGCACCGCCGCCAGGGCGCGGTGCTCGTCGTGGATGATGTCGATCGCCTTCATGAATGGGCCTCCGCTGGCGTAGCCACCGCCGTCGTGCCGGTCACCCCGAGCCAACGATCGAGCCGATGGGGATCCTCGACGAGCGCGCGGCTGTCGCCGTGGTGCACGACGCGTCCCCGCTCCAGGACCAGGGCGCGGTCGGTCAGGGGAAGGATCTGATGAGCGTGTTGTTCGACCAGGATCACGGCGAGATCGCCGGCCTCGGTCATCCGCCGGATGATGCGGAAGAGCTCCTGCACGATCAGCGGCGCCAGCCCCTCCATCGGTTCGTCGAGGAGCAGGACGGCGGGATCGAGCATCAGGGCGCGGGCGATCGCCAGCATCTGCTGCTCGCCGCCGGAGAGCTGGCCGCCCATGTTGGCGCGGCGATCCTTCAGACGCGGGAACATCGACCAGATCCGCTCGAGCGACCAGCGTCCGCCCATGTCGACGGCGGTCAGGTTCTCCTCGACGCTGAGCGAGGGGAAGATCTCGCGTTCCTGCGGCACCCAGCCGAGCCCGGCGCGGGCGCGGGCATGCGTCGGCACCCCGGCGAGATCTCTGCCCTTGAAGCGGATCGCGCCGCCGTGGAGCCGGGTCAGGCCCATCAGGGTGGCGAGAAGCGTGCTCTTGCCCATGCCGTTGCGGCCGAGCAGCGCCAGCGCCTCGCCGGGCCGCAGCGTGAAGGAGACGTCCTCGAGCACCACGGCGTCGCCGTGGCC
>JAFHCF010000106.1:0-29133 GCA_048497495.1 Prosthecomicrobium sp. | reverse complement strand
GCGGGGCCTCTTCATCGGTGCGGCTCCGTCGTCTCAGATGGTGATCTGCGCCCCGAGGTCGACGACGCGGCCGGGGGGGATCTGGTAGTAGTCCGCCGGGTCGGCCTGATTGCGATAGAAGAAGATGAAGAGGCCGCGCAGCCACGTCCACACGCCACCCTCGTCGCCTTCGACCAAATGGGCCCGCGAGACGAAGAAGGACAGGTCCTTCTTGTCGATGTGGACGCCCATCGCCTCCGACAGCTTCGCCACCTTAGGCACGTCCGGCGTCTCCATGAAGCCGAAGCGCCCGGTGACCAACGCGACGCCGTCGCACAGTTGCTCGACACTGACCCTTTCGGCCTCGCTCACCCAGGGCTCCTCGGTGGTGCGGACGAACAGGAAGACGATCTGCTGGTGGGCGCACTTGTTGTGCTTGAGGTTGTGGAGGAACGAACGCGGCGCCAGCGCCGGGTCCTCCATCATGTAGATGGCGGTGCCGCGCACATGCTCGATGCGTGGCGATCGCAGCGCCGACAATGCCGTCTTGATCGACACGCCCTCGTGGCGCCGTCGCGCCGCGAGCCGGAGCCTGCCCATTCGCCATGCCGCCATCACCACGATCAGGACGCCGCCGATCACCAGCGGCAGCCAGGCGCCGTGCAGCACCTTGGTGGCGCAGGACAGGAAGAAGCCGACGTCGAACATCATGAAGAAGGCGACGGTGAGAACAGCCCGCGGCAGCGACCATTTCCACACGCCGCGCGCCACCAGGAAGGCCAGCATCGAGGTGACCACCATGGTGCCGGTGACCGAGAAGCCGTAGGCCTCGGCGAGCCTCTCGGATTTCTGGAACATCAGCACGATGGCGATGACCGCCACGAACAGCAACAGGTTGACCGAGGCGACATAGACCTGCCCGCGCTCCGCCGCCGAGGTGTGTCGGGTGTCGGTGCGCGGCCAGAAGCCGAGGTGGGCGGCCTGATGGGTGACGGTGAAGGCGCCCGAGATCACCGCCTGGGAGGCGATGACGGTCGCCAGCGTCGCCATCAGCACCAGGAGCGGCTGGAAGGTCGGGCCGACCATCTGGAAGAACGGATCGTCGTGGCCGTGCAGCGGATCGGCGAGCGCCTGGGCGCCCTGTCCCATGTAGACCAGCACCAGCGACGGCACCACCACCAGGGCGAAGGCCTTGCGTACCGCCGAGCGCCCGACGTGGCCCATGTCGGCGTAGAGCGCCTCGGCGCCGGTCACCGCGAGGACCGCGACGGCGAGGATGGCGAAGGCGCCCCAGCCGGCATTGGCGATGAAGGAGATGCCCCAGCGCGGATCCAGCGCCTCGATCACGCTCGGATAGAGCAGTATCTGCTTGATGCCGAGCACGGCGAGGAGGCCGAACCAGACCAGCATGATCGGCCCGAACCAGCCGCCGACCTTCGAGGCGCCGCCGCGCTGGACCGCGAACAGCGTCGTCAGGATGACGATGGCGAGCGGCAACACCACCGGCTCGAACAACGGTTCGAACACCGCGATGCCCTCGACCGCCGACAGGACCGAGATCGCCGGGGTGATCACCGCGTCGCCGTAGAACAGCGAGGCGCCGATGATGCCGAGCACCGCGATCAGCGTGCCGAGCTTCGGCGCCGACTGATGCGCCAGCGCCATCAGCGCGAAGATGCCGCCTTCGCCGCGGTTGTCGGCGCGCATGATGAAGATCGCGTACCAGATGCCGACGACGATGATCAGCGACCAGATGATCAGCGACAGGAACCCGAGGATGTCGGAGGGGATCGGCTGGATCACGCCGACCTTGAAGGCGGTGCCGAGGGTGTAGATCGGCGAGGTGCCGATGTCGCCGAAGACGATGCCGAGCGCCGCGAGAATGCCGGCATGACCGGCGGGGTGAGTGTGGGGATGGAGGCTCGCCGCGTCCGTTCCCTCGCCCTTGGCGCCGCCCGCGGCCGCGACCGAGGGGGCAGGCGGCGCCGCGACCGTATCGCCCGGCGGCGTCGGTGCCGTCGCCGCGCCGTCGGGCGCGGAGGTCGGCGGGACTTCGTTGTTCTGGGCCATCGCCCTACTCCTCGCGTGGCGCGCAACCGTCGCGCCGACGGCGGCCGCCGGCCTGTCCGGGTTCGATTCGATTGTCTGAAGGGGGTCGTAGCGTCGGTGCTTCCCCGGCGCCGGCTCGTCCGCCGTTTCGTCGGAGTAGGCGTGACGGTCGTTCGTCTCTCGTCGAACCCTCGGTTGCCACCGGCCGTTCCATCGGACCTTCGCTCTCGCGAGGCATCCGACCTCTCACGATCGAGCGGGAAAATAGCGCTCGGACCCTTTGCGGTCAATTCGGTCCGAGCCCGTCCGAAGTCGATGGCCGGAAGCGCCGGTCAGGCGGTCGGCCGCCAGCGCTCCGCGGCGGTCCGCATCGTCACCAGTTCCTCCGCCGCGCTCGGGTGCAGCGCCATGGTGGCGTCGAAATCGCGTTTGCGCGCGCCCATCTTCATCGCCACGGCGACGAGCTGGATCATCTCGGCCGCGTCGGCGCCGACGATGTGGACGCCGAGCACCCGGTCGCTGGTGCCGTCGACCAGGACCTTCATCAAGGTGCGCCCGGCGCGGCCGGCGAGCGTCGCCCGCATCGGCCGGAAGGTCGAGCGGAAGACGTCGTAGCCGATGCCCTTCTCGCGCAGATCCTCCTCGCCGAGGCCGACGATGCCGATCTCCGGCGTGGTGAAGACGGCGGTGGGGATGAGATCGTGCGAGACCTCGACCGGCCGCGAGCCGAAGAGCGTGTCGGCGAAGGCGTGTCCCTCGCGAATCGCCACCGGCGTCAGCGCGACGCGGTCGGTGACGTCGCCGACCGCATGGAGCCAGGGGAGCGCCGTCGAGGAGGTGCCGGTGACGGTGATGGCGCCGTTCGCCGCCGGCTCGACGCCGACGGTGTCGAGGCCGAGGCCGGCGGTGTTGGGGCGCCGTCCGATCGCCAACATGATCTCGTCGGCGGCGAAGGACAGGCCGCCCCGCGTGGTGCCGACGAGGCCGTCGGCGGTCTTCTCGACGGTCGCGAGAGTGTCGCCGGTGACGATCGTCAGGCCGCGATGCTCGAGCTCGGTGTGGACGTGGCGGCGCACCTCCATGTCGAAGCCGCGCAGGATCTCCTCGCCGCGATAGAGCACCGTGACCTCGCAGCCGAAGCCGGCGAAGACCGAGGCGAATTCGAGCGCGATATAGCCGCCGCCCACCACCACCAGACGCTTGGGCAGGCGGTCGAGGTGGAACAGTTCCTCCGAGGTGATGCAGTGCTCGGAGCCGGGGAAGCCGCCGTCGCGCACCGGCGTGCCGCCGGTGGCGATCAGCACGTGGCGGGCGGTCACCGTCCGCCCGCCGGCGAGGCGGACCCGATGGGCGCCGTCGAGCACGGCGCGTTCGCGCAGGATCTCGACGTTCGACCGCTCCAGATTGGCGCCGTAGAGGCCTTCGAGCCGAGCGATCTCGCGATCCTTGGCGGCGAGGAAGGTCGGCCAGTCGAACGCCGTCTCGCCGACCGTCCAGCCGAAACCGGCGGCGTCGGCGAAGTCGTCGGCGAAGCGCGAGGCATAGACCATCAGCTTCTTCGGCACGCAGCCGCGGATGACGCAGGTGCCGCCGACCCGATATTCCTCCGCCACCGCGACGCGGGCGCCATGGGAGGCGGCGATGCGGGCGGCGCGCACGCCTCCCGACCCGGCGCCGATGACGAAGAGGTCGTAGTCGAAGCTCATCGCGCGTCTCCTGGCGGGTCGGCACACCGGTGAAGGGACACGGCGGACCACCTCGATCGGCGAGAACCCGCCGCCCCGAATTCCGCCCCGACAGGTAGGGCTCGCCGCGCCGTCCCGCAAGGTCTCACGCCCGGCGCGTCGCGTCGGCGGGCGTCGTGCCGGACGCATCGCGCCGACGACCGTCGCGCCGCCGTCGGCCGTGCCGGTTCGCGGTCGACGGCGTCAGAGTTCGACGCCGCGCTTCTTCATCTCGGCGCGCACCAGGGTGAGCATCTCCTCGCCGATCTTCTTCTGCCAGACCTGCGCCGACATGCCGATCGCCTGGCTCAACTGGCTGATTTCCTTGGTGAACTTCTTGCCCACCGGGGAGGAGTAGAATTTGGTGATCTCGTCGAGCTCTTCCTTGCTGAAGCGCGCCGCCCAGAGCTCCATCACCTGGTTGTCGAGTTCGGCGCGCTTGGCGACGAGTTGGAGGGCGGCGGCGTTGGTGGCCTCCTCGATCTGCGCCGAGGCGGCGGGGGCGCGGCGCACCAGGATACCCTTGGTCTGAGCGGCGACGCCGATCAGGATCTCGTCGAAGCCCTCGATGGACTTGGAGGCGATCATCGCCGCCTTGGCCGCGGCGAGATGGTCCTTGGCGTAGTCCTGCGCCATCGCGCCGGTGGTGAGGCCGACGGCGAGGACGGCGGTCGCGCCGAGGAGGGCGAGGCGAGAAGTGATCCGGCTGATCATCGATTGCTCCGTTCAGGTCTTGGACTTCGGCGTGACGCCGGGCAGGGCCCGGTCGCGCCCTGGTTCAGGGATGGAGGATGTCGACCCCGTCCGCCCGCGCCACGATCGCCACCGTGGCGAGACCGAGGAACAGGCCATGCTCGACCACGCCCGGAATCTCGAAGAGCGCGCGCGACAGTGTCTGTGGATCGGGAATCCGGCGAAAAGATGCATCGACGATCCAGTGACCGCCGTCGGTGACATAGGCCGCGCCGTCGCCGGTTCGCCGCAACGTCACCGGACCGGTGAGACCGAGCGCCTCGGTGGCGGCGACGATCTTGCCCAGCGTCGAGCCGAAGCCGAAGGGGTTCACCTCGATCGGCAGCGGGAAGGCGCCGAGCGGGTCGACCACCTTCGACGCGTCGGCGATCACCACCATGCGGGCGGAGGCCGCCGCGACGATCTTCTCGCGCAGCAGAGCGCCGCCGCCGCCCTTGATCAGGGCGAGGCCGGGGCCGATCTCGTCGGCGCCGTCGATGGTCAGGTCGAGTTGCGGCAGGTCCTCGAGCGTGGCGAGGCGAATGCCGAGCGATCCCGCCAGCATCGCGGTGCGCTCCGAGGTCGGCACGCCGACGACGTCGAGACCCTCGGCGACCTTCGCGGCCAGGAGCTTGACGAATTCGTCGGCGGTGGACCCGGTGCCGAGACCGAGCTTCATGCCCGGTTCGACGAAATCCAGAGCCGCTGCGGCGGCACGGCGCTTCATTTCGGCGCTCATCTCAGGTCCTCCCGACACCTCGCCTCCCGACCGGCCCGTTCGATCGGCGGGAAGACCGTGACCGGCCTCCCGCCGACCTCTGGTCGGGTCTCCATAGCGCAGCCGTCGTGCCCTCGCCAGCCCCTCCGGTGTGGCGCGCGTCGATCGGAGGCGGCGCATCGTCGTGCGGAGGGTGGGGGATGCGGGCATCCCACGCCTCCCGGCGATGTCGAAATGCCGCGCGGGTCGCATTTTCTCGGACCCCCGAGGGTCCCTTCGCGCGCGAAATGCACTAGGTTCCGCCCGCCGCCGGGCTCGTCCCCCGAATTCGCCGATCGTCCAGGAGCCTTCTCGCCGCCATGACCGCCCCGCTTCTCGTCCTCGACCTCGACGGCACGCTCGTCGACACCGCCGGCGATCTGATCGCCACCCTGAACCGAGTGCTGACCGGCGAGGGCCTGCGGCCGATGACCCGCGACGACGCCGGCGCCCTGCTCGGCGCGGGCGCCCGCGCGATGATCGAACGCGGCTTCCGGCTCAACGACGCCTCGCTCGACACCGCCACGCTCGATCGCCTCTTCGCCGACTTCATCCCCCTCTACGCGGCCGACATCGCCGCCGAGAGCCGACCCTTCCCCGGTGTGGTCGAAGCGCTCGACCGGTTCGCCGCGGCCGGTTGGCGGCTGGCGGTGTGCACCAACAAGCTCGAGGGCCTGTCGCGCCGCCTGCTCGACGAACTGGCTCTGACCTCGCGCTTCGCCGCGATCTGCGGCGGCGACACCTTCCCCACCCGCAAGCCCGATGCCGGCCATCTGCTCGGCACCATCGCGCGGGCCGGCGGCGACCCCGCCCGCGCCGTCATGGTGGGCGACAGCGCCACCGACGTGAACGCGGCGAGGAACGCCGGCGTTCCGGTGGTCGGCGTCACCTTCGGCTATACCGACGCGCCGATCGCGAGCTTCGACCCCGACGCGGTGATCGACCACTTCGACGCCCTGTGGGACGCGGTCGCCGGCATCGAGGGCCGGCGACAGGGTTGACGTCGAGTTGACGTCACCTCCCCGAGGAGTCGGAGACCTCGAACCCGATTTCTCAATAATATTCCTTCACGCCAAGTTAAATCCCGAGTCATCAAATCTTACCGCACCGTGTAATGCCGAAGGGCATTGAAAATGGCCTTCGGCATTTCTTCAATGACCCGATGCGTCGGGATCCCGGGCCGTAGGTATGAGAGGAGACTTGCGATGTTCAGACGATTGAAGAAGCGATTTGTCGAGGACGACAGCGGCGCCACGGCACTGGAGTACGGCCTTCTGGCGGCGCTGGTGGTGACGGCGATCATCGGTGGCGTGACCTTGCTCGGCACCAATGCCGGCAGCACCTACACCAATCTGGCGTCTTCGGTGAAGTGACGAACCCGCCCGCGACGGTTCCCCGTCACGGGCCTCGCGGGCCGGGGCGCGGCGATCACACCTCGACGGTCTCGCCGCGCCCGCGGGCGATCTCGGCGCGCATGGCGGCGATGATGCCGGCGTAGTCGGGCTTGCCGAAGATCGCCGAGCCGGCGACGAAGGCGTCGACGCCGGCCGCCGCGATCGATCCGATGTTGTCGACCTTGACCCCGCCGTCGATCTCCAGCCGGATCGCCCGGCCTGAGGCGTCGATCCGCTCCTTCACCGCCCGCGCCTTGTCGAGCACGTGGGGGATGAAGGACTGACCGCCGAAACCGGGGTTGACCGACATCAGCAGGATGACGTCGACCCGATCCATCACCCAGTCGAGCACCGAGAGCGGTGTCGCCGGGTTGAGCACCAGCCCGGCCTTGGCGCCCTTTTTCCGGATCAGGTCGAGCGAGCGGTCGACATGGCCGCTCGCCTCCGGATGGAAGGTGACGATGTCGGCGCCGACGTCGCAGAACATCTCGATCATCCGGTCGACCGGCTCGACCATCAGATGGACGTCGATCGGCGCCTTGGTCAGCCCCCGGATGGCGGAGAGCACCAACGGGCCGATGGTGAGATTGGGGACGTAGTGGTTGTCCATCACGTCGAAATGGATCCAGTCGGCTCCGGCGGCGAGCACGTTCGTCACCTCCTCGCCGAGGCGGGCGAAGTCGGCGGAGAGGATCGACGGAGCGATGACGGCGGGGAGGGGTGTGGACATGGGCGGACGCCTCTGTTTGTGGGACGGGCAGGCGGCGGATCTCGACCGCCACGAAGCCCTTCGCCGGGGGTGGAGTCAATCCGTCGGCGCCGTGGTACCCCGCCACACCGCCGCTCGTGCGGATACTCCCACGAGTATGTTGACAGATCGGTAGGGGGCTCGATAGCCTCGCTGTCCTGGAGGGTCGATGCCCCATACGCCCGAGGACAAGAAGCGCGCTCTGACGCGCCTGCGCCGCATCAAGGGCCAGGCCGAGGCGCTGGAGCGCGCCATCGAGGCGGGCACCGAATGCCGCGTCCTGCTGCAGCAGATCGCCGCCCTGCGCGGCGCCGCCGGCGGGCTGATGGCCGAGATCCTGGAAAGTCATCTGCGCGACGACCTCGCCCGCGATCGTTCGACGGCCGAGGCCGTCTCGGTCGCCGAGGCCGATTTCGACGACACCATGCGCATCCTGCGCACCTATCTGAAATAGCTCCGGGCACCGGAACCCGAGGGGGAGGAGAGACATCCATGAAATCGCGCGCCGCCGTGGCCTGGGAGGCCAACAAGCCGCTGACCATCGAGACCATCGACATCGCCGGCCCCAAGCCGGGTGAGGTGCTGATCGAGATCATGGCGACGGGCGTCTGCCACACCGACGCCTACACCCTCTCCGGCCTCGATTCGGAGGGCAAGTTCCCGGCCATCCTCGGCCACGAGGGCGCCGGCATCGTCCGCGAGATCGGCGCCGGCGTCACCTCGGTCAGGGTCGGCGACCACGTCATCCCGCTCTACACCCCCGAATGCCGCGGCTGTAAGACCTGTCTGTCGCAGCGCTCCAACCTCTGCACCGCGATCCGCTCGACCCAAGGTCAGGGCCTGATGCCGGACAGCACCTCGCGCTTCTCCTGCGAACCGGTCGGCGGGCGCGGCTCCGAGATCTTCCACTACATGGGCTGCTCGACCTTCTCGAACTTCACCGTGCTGCCGGAGATCGCCGTCGCCAAGGTCCGCGAGGACGCTCCCTTCGACAAGATCTGTTACATCGGCTGCGGCGTGACGACCGGCATCGGCGCGGTGATCTATACGGCCAAGGTCCGACCCGGCTCCAACGTCGTGGTCTTCGGGCTGGGCGGCATCGGCCTCAACGTCATCCAGGGCGCCCGCATGGTCGGCGCCGACAAGATCATCGGCGTCGATCTCAACCCCGGTAAGGTCGAGATGGCCCGGAAGTTCGGCATGACCCACTTCGTCAACCCCGACGAGGTCGGTCGCGACAAGGTGGTCCAGGCGATCCAGGACCTGACCGACGGCGGCGCCGACTATTCCTTCGAATGCATCGGCAACGTCCACACCATGCGCCAGGCGCTGGAATGCTGCCATCGCGGCTGGGGGGAATCGATCATCATCGGCGTCGCGCCGTCCGGCATCGAGATCTCGACCCGGCCGTTCCAACTGGTCACCGGCCGCGTCTGGAAGGGCTCGGCCTTCGGCGGCGCCCGCGGCCGCACCGACGTGCCGAAGATCGTCGACTGGTACATGGACGGCAAGATCGACATCGACAGCCTGATCACCCACACCATGCCGCTCGAGGAGATCAACACCGCCTTCGACCTGATGCACGAGGGCAAGTCGATCAGGTCCGTGGTGGTGTTCTGATCGGTCTTTCGTGAGGAGAACGCTCTCCTCCGTGACGAGCACATGGGGAACGTCGCCCTCCCGGCTGGCGTCCCCTCCCCCCTGGAGGGGGAGGGACAGGGAGGGGGGGAGACGCTTCCTCGAACTCCGAGCACGTGGAGCCTCCGAGCCCCCCTCTCTGTCTCTCCCCCTCGAGGGGGGAGAGGACCGGATGCCACCGCCTTCGTCTCTCGCCCCCCGTGCCTCGCGGCACTCTCCGAGGTTCCCCATGACTCTCGTTCCCGTCTCCTCCTCACGCTGCTTCGGTGGCACCCAAGCGACCTATAAGCATGCTTCCACCGAGACCGGCACCGAGATGCGCTTCTCGGTCTTCACCCCGCCGCATGCCGAGCGCGGGCCGGTGCCGGTGGTGTGGTTCCTCTCAGGCCTCACCTGCACGGAGGAGAACTTCACCGTGAAGGCCGGGGCACAGCGGGTGGCGGCGGAGCGCGGGCTGATGCTGATCGCCCCCGACACGAGCCCACGTGGGCCCGGCGTGCCCGACGATCCGGCGGGATCTTACGACTTCGGCCTCGGCGCCGGCTTCTACGTCGATGCGACCGAAGCGCCCTGGGCGACGAACTACCGCATGCGCTCCTATCTCGAGCACGAATTGCCGGCGCTGGTCGGTCGCGAACTGCCGGTCGACATGATGCGCCAGGGCATCATGGGCCACTCGATGGGCGGCCACGGCGCGCTGACTCTCGCGCTGCGCGAGCCCTCCCGCTTCGCCTCGGTCTCCGCCTTCGCCCCGATCGTGTCGCCGATGAACTGTCCTTGGGGCGAGAAGGCACTGACCGGCTATCTCGGTCCCGACAGGGCGATGTGGCGCACCTATGACGCCTGCGCGCTGATCGAGGACGGGGCGCGTCTCCCCGGCCTCCTGGTCGACCAGGGCACCGCCGACGGCTTCCTCGCCAGCCAACTGAAGCCGGAGCTGCTGGAGGCGGCCTGCGACAAGGCGAGGATGCCGTTGACGCTGCGCCGCCAGGACGGCTACGACCACTCCTATTTCTTCATCTCGAGCTTCATCGCCGACCACCTGCGTTGGCACGCCGAGCGGCTGGGGTGAGGCGCGGCGCATCCGGGCGCGTTCACGTCGCCGTCGGGACGGCGGCGGCGCTTTCCTTCCGTCCATACTCGGGGTAGTCGCTGTGATCGTCCGGGGAAATCGGGAGACCGCGTCTTGAAGTCCGACATCGAAATCGCCCGCGCCGCCGATCTCGCGCCGATCGTCGAGATCGCCGCCAAGCTCGGCATCCCCGAGGACGTGCTCTCCCCCTTCGGCCGGCACATCGCCAAGGTCCATCCCGAGAAGCTCGCCGGCGCCGGCGGCGCGAAGGCCAAGCTGGTGCTGGTCACCGCGATCTCGCCGACGCCCGCCGGCGAGGGCAAGACGACGACCACCGTCGGCCTCGGCGACGGACTGGCGCGGATCGGTCGCCGCGTCGCGGTGGCGCTGCGCGAACCCTCGCTCGGCCCCTGTTTCGGCATGAAGGGGGGGGCTGCCGGCGGCGGCATGGCGCAGGTCGCGCCGATGGAGGCGATCAACCTCCATTTCACCGGCGACTTCCACGCCATCGGTGCCGCCAACAATCTCCTCTCGGCGATGCTCGACAACCACCTCTATTGGGGCAACGAGCTCGGCATCGACCTGCGCCGCATCTTCTGGCGCCGCGCCCTCGACATGAACGATCGGGCGCTTCGCCAGATCGTCACCTCGCTCGGCGGCGTCGCCAACGGCTTCCCGCGCGAGGACGGCTTCGACATCACCGTCGCCTCGGAAGTGATGGCGATCTTCTGTCTGGCGTCGGATCTCGCCGATCTCGAGCGCCGGCTCGGCGCCATCGTGGTGGCCCAGACCCGCGACAAGGCGCCGGTGACGGCGGCCGATCTGAAGGCCGCCGGGGCGATGACGGTGCTGCTCAAGGACGCCTTCGCCCCCAATCTGGTGCAGACGCTCGAGGGCACGCCGGCCTTCGTCCATGGCGGCCCCTTCGCCAACATCGCCCATGGCTGCAATTCGTTGATCGCCACCCGCACGGCGCTGGCGCTCGCCGACATCGTCGTGACCGAAGCCGGTTTCGGCGCCGATCTCGGGGCGGAGAAGTTCTTCGACATCAAATGCCGCCAGGGCGGCCTCGCGCCCTCGGCGGTGGTGCTGGTGGCGACGGTTCGGGCCTTGAAGATGCACGGTGGCGTCGCCCGCCGCGATCTCGGCCACGAGGATCTCGCCGCCCTGAAACGCGGCTTCGCCAATCTCGATCGCCACCTCGCCAATCTCAAGCGCTTCGGCGTCGCCGTGGTGGTGGCGGTCAACCACTTCGACACCGACACGGATGCGGAGACCGCCCTACTGATCGATCACTGCGGCGCCCAAGGGGTGGAAGCCCACCTCTGCCGCCATTGGGCCGAGGGCGGCGCCGGCGCGGTGGCTCTCGCGCAAGCCGTGGCCAGGCTGGTCGACCGGCCCGACGCCGGCGCCCGCTTCCGCACCCTCTACGCCGACGGCGTGCCGCTCGCCGACAAGATCCGCACCGTCGCCCAGGACATCTATGGCGCGGGCTCGGTGGAATTCGCCCCGCGCGTCCGCGAGCTCCTCGACGAATGGGAAGCGGCCGGCCACGGATCGCTGCCGGTCTGCATGGCCAAGACGCAGTATTCCTTCTCCACCGACCCCGCCAAGCTCGGCGCGCCGGAGGGCCACCGGGTCGGCGTGCGCGAGGTCCGGCTCTCCGCCGGCGCCGGCTTCGTCGTGGCGATCTGCGGCGACGTCATGACCATGCCCGGCCTGCCGCGCCACCCGGCAGCCGAGCAGATCCGCATCGGCGACGACGGCGAGACGGTGGGTCTCTTCTGAGGGCCAAAAACCGGAGACCCGCCACGGTCGGTGGCGGGTCTCGGTCGTCTGGAGAGGGGGATCGTCGGACGAGGCTCTCGCCTCGGGTCAGCCGACGAAGAGCTCCGGTCTCGCCGCCGCGAAGGCCTTCAACATTTCAGCGTAGTCGGCGACATGGGCGTCCATCTCGGCGGATGCCGCCGCCCCGTCACTCTCGGCCATCGCCGTGACGATACGGCGATGGCGCTCGTAGGACTCCTTCAGCGACCGCCCGTCGGGCCTGAACAGCTCGTGGCAGCGCTTGACCGCCGCCAGGCCGATGTCGACCTGTCGCGCCACCTGGGCATAGGGAACCGCCCGGGCGATCGCGGAATGAAACTCCAGGTCGAGTTGGTAGTAGCGGCCGAGGTTTTCGCCGCTCAGCGCCAGATCCTGCGCCTCGAGGTTCCTCTGCAGCCCCCGGATCAGGACTTCGTTGCCCTCGCCGGAGATCCGCCGAACCGCCGCCGATTCCAGCGCCCCGCGAATGAACAGGCTCTCCAACATCGCGCCGAGACGCAGGCGGGCGACATAGGAGCCGCGCTGCGGATAGATCTCGACGAGTCCTTCCTGCTCGAGCCGGGTCAGGGCCGCCGTGACCGGTTGTTTCGATACGCTCAGCTTGTCGCAGATCTCCACTTTGTCGATGAACATCCCCGGCTGCATCCGAAAGGCCAGGATCTCGTCGCGCAGCCATTGATAGACACGCTCGGATTTCCGGACGATCGGGGTCCCGTCGTCGTCGTTCTTGGTCGGCTCTTGAGCTCCGCGCAACATTTCGTCCTCCCTTGCCTCCCGAAACCACCTCTCCAGGGTGTTTGTGCTCGGGTCCGTCGGCCTCCACTATCGTTGATGGTGCCCTCGACGGTTCACATATTAGACCCGCTGAAATTATGCCGATATGGTATCCACTACAGATATTCCTCGATTTCACGCGATCGGTTCTCGCCATGAAGGCCGAATTCGGCGGGATTCGCGCGCCGTCCATGCGTAGATCGCCGTATCGACCGGAGTTTCGGTCCGCGGGCGACCTCGTTTCGCCGACCCTGGGACGCGCGGCCGGGCCCGGTCCGCCTCGGCCGCGCCGGTGACGAGACCCATGCCCTGCGCCGCCTTGGGCGGTGGTCAAGGGGGGAGGGGGCGTGTATAAACGCCGCCTCGTCTCGCCGCCGTCGCGGCGCAGACGTCGTCGTGGGTTCATTCCCGGCGAAGGTCCGGCCGGTCCGGACGCGGCCGGGCGGAGGATGGTTCGAGATGACGAAGTCCGGCGACATGCGCGATTGGTCACCGACGAGCTGGCGGAAACTGCCGATCGTCCAGGTGCCTGCCTATGCCGATCAGGCTCTGCTCGAGACGGTCGAGGAGGACCTCAGGTCCTGGCCGCCGCTGGTGATCGCCGACGAGGTGCGGTCGCTGCGCCGGCAGCTCGCCCGCGTCGCCGAGCGCAAGGCTTTCCTGCTCCAGGGCGGCGACTGCGCCGAGAGCTTCGCCGAGCATTCCGCCAACCAGATCCGCGACTTCTTCAAGATCTTCCTGTCGATGGCGGTGGTGATGACCCATTCCGCCGGCCTGCCGGTGGTCAAGGTCGGCCGCATCGCCGGCCAGTTCGCCAAGCCGCGCTCCTCCGACGTCGAGAAGCGCGACGGCGTCGAGCTGCCGTCCTATCGCGGCGACATCATCAACGGCATCGACTTCACGCCGGAGAGCCGCATCCCCGATCCGCAGCGCATGCGCATGGTCTATCGCCAGTCGGCGGCGACCTTGAACCTGCTGCGCGGCTTCGCCTATGGCGGCTACGCCAAGCTCGAGCGCGTCCACGGCTGGATGGTCGATTTCCTGACCGACAGCCCGGTGGCCGACCGCTTCCAGGAAGTCGCCGACCGCATCACCGAGGCGCTCGACTTCATGGCCGCCTGCGGCCTGACCGCGGCGACCGTGCCGCAGCTCCAGGGCGTCGACTTCTACACCTCGCACGAGGCGCTGTTGCTGCCCTACGAGGAGGCGCTGACGCGCGAGGACTCGGTGGAGGGCGGCTGGTACGACACCTCCGCCCACATGGTGTGGATCGGCGACCGCACCCGCCAGATCGACCACGCCCACATCGAGTACATGCGCGGCATCGAGAACCCGATCGGTCTCAAGGTCGGCCCCAGCCTCGACGTCGACGGCCTCCTGCGGCTGATCGAGATCCTCGACCCGAAGAACGAGGCGGGCCGGCTGACGCTGATCGCCCGCTTCGGCGCCGACAAGATCGCCAAGCACCTGCCCGCCCTCGTCGCGGCGGTGACCCGCGAGGGCCGCAACGTCGTGTGGTCCTGCGACCCGATGCACGGCAACGGCATCACCTCGGCGACCGGTCACAAGACCCGCCCCTTCGACAAGGTCCTGTCGGAGGTCCAGTCGTTCTTCGAGATTCACCGGGCGGCCGGGTCCTGGGCCGGTGGTGTCCATCTCGAGATGACCGGCAAGAACGTCACCGAGTGCATCGGCGGCGCCGTGGCGATCCAGGAGGCGGACCTCGGGCAGCAGTACGACACCGCCTGCGACCCGCGCCTCAATGCCGCCCAGTCGCTCGAACTGGCCTTCCTCGTCGCCGAGGAGCTGAAGCGGGACCGCGACGGCCGCGCCCCCAACGTGCGCGCCGCCGCCGAGTGAGGCGAGGGGGCTCGCCCCTGCCGTTCGAGGCGTCACCCGTCGTCCCGACGCGGGCCGTTTTCCCTTCTCCCCTCGCGGGAGAAGGGTTCGCGCCTCGCCCGGTCGTCGCGTGACCCTCTCAGACCGAAGGATCGTTCGACAAAACCGAACGATCCTTACTCTTTTTCGTCATTCCCCATGCATTGACGAACGACGCGGGGCGAACGATCTCTGAATGAACCAGGGCGCCGATCGGGTGCCCCGGACGGCGCGCCGTCCGCCTCATTCGGAGATGCCGATGTCTTCCTCGTCGCCCATGCCGGCGCTGTTCGTCTCGCACGGCGCTCCCAACATGATCCTCCACGACAGCGCCACCCGACGCTTTCTCCGCGATGCCGCGGCCGACCTGCCGCGGCCGACCGCGATCGTCTCGGTCTCCGCCCACTTCCCCTCGCTGCGCCCGGCGGTGGTGGTCGATGCGAAGCCGAAGATGATCTACGACTTCGGCGGATTCGAGCGCGAACTCTATTCGATGGTCTATCCCGCGCCCGGCGAACCGGCGCTGGCGCGCCGCGTCGCTTCCCTCCTCGCCGATGCCGGGCAGGATCCGATCCTGGTCGAGGGCCGTGGCTACGACCACGGCACCTGGGTGCCGTTGAAGCTGATGTACCCGGACGCCGACATCCCCGTCGTCCAACTGTCGATCCAGCCGCGGCGCGATCCCGCCCACCATCTGGCGATCGGCGAGGCCTTGGCGCCGCTCGCCGCCGACGGTGTCCTGGTGCTGGCCTCCGGCTCGCTCACCCACAATCTCCACGAGGCCTTCGGCGGCCCCGGGGGCTTGCGGCCGCTCGACGAGACGCCGGTGCCCTGGGTTCGCGACTTCGCCGACTGGATCGCCGAGAAGATCACCGCCGGCGATCTCGACGCCCTCCTCGACTATCGCGCCCGCGCCCCCCACGCGGTTCGCAATCATCCGACCGACGAACACCTCCTGCCGCTCTACGTGGCGCTCGGCGCCGGCAGGAGGAATGGTATCCGCATCCACGACGCCTATAATTTCGGTGTCCTCGCCATGGATGCCTATCGTTTCGTCGCATGACGATCGGTGAGGCGTCGCCGGCGTATTCCGCTGAGTAAGTCATTGTTGTAATTTTACGGATAGAGTCGAGGAGTTGAACTTCCATCTCCGAAAAATATTCGAAATATACGACTTGCAGTGGTGCCATGAACGGTTTGTTTCCGAAATCGACGGAAACTGGCGAGTAGTGAGCGGACATCGGCGGGCACGCGGGATCCGTCGTGGTCGCGAAATTTCCACCGGAGGTGGGTTGAATGGCGGATCTCGTCGAGATCGTCCAACAGGTCGGCTATTCGCTCGACATCGGCTATTGGTTCGTCGAACTCGAAAAACGAATCGTCTATTGGCCCAAGGGGCTCGGCCGCCCGGCCCATGCCCCCGGCGACACCGGCTATCAGGCGAGCCCGCTCGACAAGGTCATCACCATGATCGACGAGCCCGATCAGGGGCGGTTTCGCGCCTATCTCACCGACATCCTCCACGCCGAGGGCGTCGACCGGGTCATCGAGGTCGCCGTCAACACGACTTGGGGCGCCCGCGTCCAGGTCCGCCTCGCCGGCCGCAGGGTCGGCCACGGCAAGGAGACACGCATCATCGGCCTGCTCGAGCTCATCACCCGTTGGAAGGAGACCGAGCGCTCGGCCAAGACCCTGGGCTTCATCATCGAGGCTTTGTTCATCTCCTCCGACAGCGGCATCGTCATCTTCGACGGCGACCTCCAGGTTCGCCGCCTCAATCGCAATGCCCTCGACCTCTTCGGCATCACCGAGGCCGACGAGGCGGAAGGAAACTATTCCGCCGCGCTCGAGGCCAAGATGCCGCCCCGGATCCGCAACCTGCTGAGGGAGGCGATCGAGTCCTCCTCGGCGGTGACCGGCACCCTGGCGCTCGGCGGCCTCGGCGCGCCGCGCCTGAGCTGGCGCGCCAACCCCTGGGGCGACGGCCGCGGCGACATGTCGGGCATCGTCATGGTGTTCAATTCCAAACGGCTGACGCGCGCCGCCGATCTCGCCGATATCGAACTGCGCCCCACCGCCGCGACGAAGGCGGGGGCGCAGGCCGCGCCGCCGACGCCGACGCCGACCCTGCCGCCGCCGCCGGCCGCCCGCCACGACGAGGCGCCGGAGCGTCGCCACCGCGCCCTCGAATGGGTCAAGCATCCGATCGTCCTGGCATCGCTGTCCACCGGCGAGATCGCCTTCGCCAACCGGTCGGCGCGCGAACTCTACCACCTGCCGGTCGGCAAACGCTGGTTCGTCGAGAACATCTACGACGTCTCCGGCTTCACCTGCGATCCCGATCCCCTGGTCATCGTCGAGGCCGGCGGCCATCTCCTGCGCCTGAAGCTCGGCGCCCGCGTCGGCCGCATGTTCGACTACGACGAGGATCTGCTGTTCATCGAGTATCACGCCGACGTCGTCCGCCCTCACCCGCAGGCCCGCCCGCTGCCCACCGCCGTCACCGCCGCAGCGCGGTGACGCGGCCGGCGATTTCTTGACGCGCGATGGTTCACAGATGCGGGCGAAATGCTCTAAATCTCGTTCCATGACCGACCGCCTGAAGATCGCCCTCGCGCAACTGAACCCGACCGTCGGCGACGTCGCCGGCAATCTCGCCGAGGCGCGCGACGCGCGGGCCCGCGCCCGGGCGCTCGGGGCGGATCTGGTGTTCTTCTCCGAGCTCTTCCTCGCCGGCTATCCACCGGAGGATCTGGTGCTGAAGCCGTCGTTCCAGGCGGCCTGCATGGCGGCGGTGGCGGATCTCGCGAAGGATACCGGCGACGGCGGCCCGGCGGTGCTGATCGGCAGCCCGTGGCGCGACGCGGGGCGCCTCCACAACGCCCATGCCCTGCTCGACGAAGGCCGCATCGCCGCCATCCGCTACAAGGTCGACCTGCCCAACTACGGCGTCTTCGACGAGAAGCGGGTGTTCACGCCCGGCGACCTGCCCGGGCCGATGATGTTTCGCGGCGTCCGCCTCGGCGTGCCGATCTGCGAGGACATCTGGGGCCCCGACGTCGTCGACTGCATCGCCGAGACCGGCGGCGAGATCCTGCTCGTCCCCAACGGTTCGCCCTATCGGCGCGGCGTCATGGACCAGCGTTTCAACGTCTCGGTGGCGCGGGTCAAGGCGACCGGCCTGCCGCTCGTCTATCTCAACCAACTCGGCGGCCAGGACGAACTGGTCTTCGAGGGCGCCTCCTTCGGCCTCCATGCCGACGGCTCGCTCGCCTTCCAGATGCCCGCCTTCCGCGAGACGATGACCTTGGTCGAGGCGGTGCGTGGGAAACGCGGCTGGGACCTCGTCCCCGGCGATCGCCACACCATCGAGGAGGATCTCGCCGCCGACTACGCCGCCTGCGTGCTCGGCTTGCGCGACTATGTGAACAAGAACCGTTTCCCCGGCGTGGTGCTCGGCCTCTCCGGCGGCATCGATTCGGCGCTCGTCGCGGCGATGGCGGTCGACGCGCTCGGCCCCGAGCGGGTCCATGCGGTCATGCTGCCCTATCGCTGGACCTCGTCGGACAGCCTCGAGGACGCCGCCGCCTGCGCTCATGCGCTCGCCATCCGCTACGACACCGTGCCGATCGGCGCGGCGGTCGACGGCTTCCAGTCGCTGCTCGCCCCCCTCTTCGCCGGCCGCGACGCCGACACCACCGAGGAGAACCTCCAGTCACGGGCGCGCGGCACCATCCTGATGGCGATCTCCAACAAATTCGGCCCGATGGTTCTGACCACCGGCAACAAGTCGGAGATGTCGGTCGGCTACGCCACCCTCTACGGCGACATGAACGGCGGCTTCAACCCGATCAAGGACCTCTACAAGACCGAGGTCTTCGCCATCGCCCGCTGGAGGAACGAGAACCTTCCCGTCGGCGCCCTCGGCCCCGCCGGCGAGGTGATCCCGGAACGCATCATCACCAAGCCACCGACGGCCGAGCTGCGCCCCAATCAGACCGACCAGGACAGCCTGCCGCCCTACGAGATCCTCGACGGCATCCTGCGGGCGCTGGTCGAAAAGGAGATGGCGCTCGCCGACATCCTGGCGCTGGGCTACGACGAGGCGACGGTGAGGCGGGTCGAGCGCCTGCTCTACATCGCCGAATACAAGCGCCGCCAGGCCGCGCCGGGAGTGAAGATCACCGAGAAGAACTTCGGCCGCGACCGCCGCTATCCGATCACCAACGGCTTCCGCGATCCCGGCAAGCCGGTCGACCTCCCCGCCGCCCCGGTGCCGGTGAAGCCGATGACCGACGTGGTGGATTATTGAAAGAAGGGGGTCGTAGGGCGCAATAGGCGAAGCCGTATTGCGCCGGCGGCGCCGATCGTCGTCGCATGACGTCCCCCGTAGATTCGGCCGACGCGATACGCCTCCGGCTATTGCGCCCCACGCTCGCCACCCATCCGCCCGAAAGGCTCGCCTTGACCGCCCCCATCGTCCGCTTCGCCCCGTCGCCGACCGGCCTGATCCATATCGGCAATGCCCGCACGGCGCTGCTCAACTGGCTGCACGCCACCTCGCGCGGCGGCACCTTCGTGCTGCGTTTCGACGACACCGACGTCGAGCGCTCGCGCCGCGAGTTCGCCGATGCCATCGCCGAGGATCTCGACTGGCTCGGCATCCACCCCCACCGGGTCGAGCGCCAGTCGGAGCGCACGAGCGTCTACGAGGCGGCGGTCGCGAGGCTGAAGGCGATGGGCCGGCTCTATCCCGCCTATGAGACGACCGAGGAATTGGAGCGCCGCCGCCGCCGCCAGTTGGCGCGCGGACTGCCGCCCATCTACGACCGCGCCAGCCTGAGGCTCGGCCCCGAGGAGATCGCCGCCCACGAGGCCGAGGGCCGCAAGCCCCATTGGCGCTTCCGCCTGGAGGGCCGCAAGGTCGAGTGGAACGACGGCATCCGTGGCCACCAGGTGGTCGACACCTCGGGCCTGTCGGACCCGGTGCTGGTGCGCGCCGACGGCTCGTTCCTCTACACGCTGCCCTCGGTGGTCGACGACATCGAGTTCGGGATCACCGACGTCGTTCGCGGCGAGGACCACGTCACCAACACGGCGGTGCAGATCGAGATCTTCGAGGCGCTCGGCGGCCCGGTGCCGCGCTTCGCCCACCACAACCTCCTCGCCGCGACGACCGGCGAGGCCCTGTCGAAGCGGCTCGGCTCGCTGTCGATCGCGGGCCTGCGCGATGCCGGCTACGAGGCGATGACGGTCGCCTCGCTCGCCGTGCTGATCGGCTCGTCGGAGGAGATCCACGCCTATCCCGATCTCGAGAGCCTCGCCCCCCACGCCGAACTCTCCGGCATGTCGCGCTCGACCGCCAAGTTCGACCCGCACGAGCTCGACACCATCAACGCCCGCCTGATCCACGCGCTGCCCTACGCGGCGGTGGCGAAACGGCTGAAGGCGATCCGCGCCGATCTCGGCGAGGCCTTCTGGCTGGCGGTGCGCGACAATCTGGTCAGGCTCGCCGACGCCGGCCCCTGGGCCAAGATCGTCGCCGGCCGGATCACCCCGTCGGTGGCGGCCGAGGACCGCGATTTCCTCGTGCAGGCCGCGGCGCTGCTGCCGGCCGACCCTTGGGACGAGACCACCTGGAGCGCCTGGACCGAGGCGGTGAAGGCGGCGACCGGCCGCAAGGGCAAGGACCTGTTCATGCCGCTGCGCCGGGCGCTCACCGGACTCGATCACGGCCCGGAGATGAAGCGGCTCCTGCCGCTCATCGGTCGGAAAAATACTTCGGCCCGACTCGCCTGACTTTGTGCGGCGCGACCGGCGCGTCGGTGGCGTCGGCCAGCGTCGCCTCGGGCGGCGGCGGCGGGCTCACCGGTTCGACCACCAGACCGGCGACCGTCACCGCCTGGGTCTCCGGATCCTCGTCGGGGAGGGGGCGCACCGGCGGAAGCGGCAGTTCCTCGGTCTGGAGCCCGCGCGCCTCGCGCGATCCCTTGAGGCCGCCGGCGCCGGGCGGCAGCAGGCGTGGATCGGGCGACCCGCAGGTGCAGCCCGCCACCACCTCGGTGCGATAGCGGAAGGCGTTGGGGAGCTTGGTCAAAGGGTCGCCGGTGCCGTCGGCGGCGACCGCCTGCTCGGCTTCCTGGCCGGGATTGGCGTGGTAGTAGAGCCGCGTCTCGGCCGCCGGGCACAGCGCCTTGCAGACGTTGACGTCGGTCCTGAGCCGCCCTTGCGAGGCGTTGAACGAGATCGGGAAGTAGTAGCCGTCGCAGGTCCTGACACACAGGGTCCGGTAGTTGCCCGACAGCATCTGCGCGGTCGCCGGATCGATCACCTGTTCCTGGCCGGGGTCGTCGGGATCGGGGTCGCCGGCCGAATTGCCGCCGAAGAGCATGCTGAAGAAGCTCCGGTTCTCCTGCCGGCGCGGCGGCGCGTCGCCGACGCCCGGCGGCATCTCGCCCGGCTTGGCGATCCGGTAGGTGACGCCGCCCTCGCCCGGGGTCGCGCCGTTGATCGTCACCCGCGAGCGGGTGCCGTCGAACTTGGCGACGATCGGCCCCTCGCCCGGCGCCCGCTTCTCGCCGCAGCGCAATTGCGCCATCAGGGCGCGGATGCGGGCCTGTTCGTTCGAGGCGGCGGAACTGGTGCCCCCCATGCGCGCCTGCTGGCGCTCGAGCATGGCGAGATTGGCGGCCATCTGGCGACCGCGCTCGTGGATCGCGGCGCAGCGCGCGTCGAACGGCCCGGCGCAGCGCGCCTGGGCGGCGCTGTTGGCGGCGATCGCCCGCTTCTGCTCGACGACCGCCGTGGCCCAGCGGTCGCCCTGCGTCGGCGGCCGTCGCGACAGCGCGGCGAGCTTGGCGGTCAGATCGTTGCAGACATAGGACTGCGCGTCAGCCGGAAGCGGCGAGAGCGCGAGGACGAGCCCGAGGACCGTGGCGCGCATCGCGGCGCCCAGTCCCCGCCGCGCGATCTCCCGCAGGCTCACGCCGATCATGCCGTCCGATGCCTCCGTCCCGCTTCGCCCCTTCGGGCGATTCGTTTCGAGGTATATCATTCGATTTGCGAAACAAAGGGTAACACGAAGGTCGTGTTTCCCCCAGGGGAACGAATGCGGCGGCAATTCGCGCCCGCCCTCTCCCAATCGGCGACGAGACACCTCATATGAAGTCGACCACAGGAGGCCCGTCTCATGAAGTCGTCTCTCTCCCGCCTCGCAGTCGGCCTCGCGCTCGCGCTCACGGCCCTCGCATTCGCGTCACCGACAGCGCAGGCCGAGGAACCCGACCTCATCTTCAAGAAGTCGACGGTGTGGAAGCTGCTGACCCCCGACGACAAACTCGCCGTCTACGGCATCGACGACCCGGACGTCGAGGGCGTCGCCTGCCACTACACCGTGCCGGAGCGGGGCGGCGTCAAGGGCATGTTGGGCGTCGCCGAGGAGACCTCGGACGTCTCGCTCGCCTGCCGCCAGTGGGGCCCGATCAAGTTCAAGCGCCAGTTGGAACAGGGCGAGGACATGTTCCGCGCCCGCCGCTCGCTCTTCTTCAAGAAGATGCAGATCGTGCGCGGCTGCGACGCCAAGCGCAATGTCCTGGTCTACATGGTCTACACCGACCGCATCATCGAAGGCAGCCCGAAGAATTCGACCTCCTCGGTCCCCCTGATGCCCTGGGGCCCCGAACCCCCGCCACGCTGCGCCGATTTCGTCAAGTGAGGGGGGAGGGCGATACTCGTTTTGCCGAGAACGACGACCAAGCGTAGGATGTGAGACCTGAACGAGATGGGAGGTGCCGATGGGGCGCCCTCTGCGTGAATTCGACGTCGACGAGGAGGTGCTGGCCCTCCTTCATGAGCGGGCGAGCCGGAACGGCCGCAGCCTCACGGATGAATTGCGCGTGCTCGCCGAGGCCGCGGAGCGGGAAGATCGTGCAACCGGCACCGCATTCGCGGAAGCCGCGGCACGGTTTCGGCGCCAGTTGGAAGGGCGACCTCACACGCCGTCGGATATCCTCCAGCGAGAGGGCCGGGACGAACGATGAAGACGTTCGTCGTCGACGCCAGCGTGGGCGTGAAGTGGGTGGTCCCGGAGGAGGGCACGCGAGACGCGCACGCCCTCCTGGAGCGCGGCAGCCTCGCTGCCCCCGAGCTCTTCCAGGCGGAATGCACCAACATCCTTTGGAAGAAGGTCCGGCGGTCCGAGATCTCCCGTGACGAGGCCCTGAATGCCGTGGCACTTCTCGCCGGGAGCGGGGTCGTCGTATGGCCCATGCGCGAACTCGTCGAGGACGCCCTACGGATTGCCGTCACGCTCGACCATTCCGTCTACGACTGCCTGCATCTGACGCTCGCCCTCTCGCGGGATTGGACCTTCGTGACGGCCGATCGTCGCCTATTGGAGAAGATCGAACGGCATCACGACCTCCAGCTGCGGACCAGCCTGCGTGCCCATTGCAGTTTCCTCTCCGATGTGAGCGCCAACTGAAACGGCTTGCCCTCCGCTCGCCCTTGACGCCGTCGCCCAAATCCGCCAAAGCTCGCGCCGTGACGACGAGAACCCCCGCGCGCGCCCACTGCGCCCTTCCGGGCATTATTTGCGGCTAGCAGCTTCGCTGGCCCGGTTCCGTCTGCCTTGTCGATCGATGCGACCAGATGTGACCCCCGGCCAGCGGGCGGGAGCGCTCGCGCGTCGTGTCGGCGATCCCTCGGGTCGCGGGCCGTAGTCGATGAGGAGAAGACCGTGGTCGTGAGACTCTACAACACCCTGACCCGCGAGAAGCAGGACTTCGCGCCGATCGATCCGTCGAACGTGCGCATGTATGTCTGCGGGCCGACCGTCTACGATTTCGCCCACATCGGCAACGCCCGGCCGGTCATCGTCTTCGACCTGCTGTTCCGCCTGCTGCGCCACGTCTTCGGCGCCAGCCGCGTCACCTATGTGCGCAACATCACCGACGTCGACGACAAGATCAACGCCCGCGCCGCCCGCGACTTCCCCGGCCTCCCCGTCAACGAGGCGATCCGCAGGGTCACCGGCGACACCGAGGCGCAGTTCCAGGCCGACGTCGACGCGCTGATGACGCTGCGGCCGACGGTGCAACCGCGCGCCACCGAGCACATCGCCGAGATGATCACCATCATCGAGAAGCTGATCGCCTCCGGCCACGCCTATGCGGCGGACGGTCACGTGCTCTTCGACGTCCCCTCGATGCCCGACTACGGCCGTTTGTCGCGCCGCCCGCTCGACGACATGATCGCCGGCGCCCGCGTCGACGTCGCCCCCTACAAGCGCGGCGAGATGGACTTCGTCCTGTGGAAGCCGTCGAGCGAGGCCGAGCCCGGCTGGGACAGCCCCTGGGGACGCGGCCGTCCCGGCTGGCACCTCGAGTGCTCGGCGATGTCGTGGAAGCACCTCGGCGAGACCTTCGACATCCACGGCGGCGGCATCGATCTGGTCTTCCCCCACCACGAGAACGAGGTCGCCCAGTCGCGCTGCGCCTTCGGCCGGGACGTCATGGCCAACGTCTGGATGCACAACGGCTTCCTCCAGGTCGAGGGCGAGAAGATGTCGAAGTCGCTCGGCAACTTCCTGACCATCCACGACCTGCTCGCCGATTGGCCGGGCGAGGTGCTGCGCTTCACCATGATGAAGACGCACTACCGCCAGCCGATCGACTGGACGGTGAAGAGCCTCGAGGAGAGCTGGAAGACGCTCGACGACTGGTACTGGTTCGCCGGCGACGTCCATGGCTCCCAGCCGGCGGCCGCCGTCGTCGAGGCGCTTTCCGACGACCTCAACACGCCGAAGGTCATCGCCGAGTTGCACGGCCTCCGCAACGCCGCCCAGCGGGCCGGCGGCGAGGGCGCCCGCGATCTCTTCGGCGCCAGCTTGCGCTTCCTCGGCTTCCTCCAGGACACGCCGGAGGTCTGGGCGGCCCGTCGCAAGTCGGCCGTCGTGGTCGACGAGGCGAAAGTCGAGGCGCTGATCGCCGCCCGCCTCCAGGCCCGCCGCGACCGCGACTGGGCCGAGTCCGACCGCATCCGCGACGAACTGACCGCCATGGGTCTCACCATCAAGGACGCCAAGGACCCGGCGACCGGCGAGATGAGGACGAGCTGGGAGCCGGCGCGCTGACGCCGCTCGGCGCCGACGCGACCCGATCAGGGAGGGGACGATGAGCGAGACCCGCGAACCGATGAGCCCGGTCACCAAGGTGGTGATCGCCATCGCCGTGAAACTCGTCGTCCTCACCGCCCTCGCCGTCGGCGTGCTCCGGTGGAAGGGGCTGATCTGATGATGAGCTCGAGGCGAGGGGAGACGCACTCATGACCACGCTCACCGGTGGGTGCCAATGTGGCGCGATCCGCTTTCGTTGCGAGGGCCTCGGGCGGGCCTCGATCTGCCATTGCCGAATGTGCCAGAAGGCCTTCGGCGGCCATTACGGACCGCTGGTGACCGCCATCGGACTCGTCTGGACGCGCGGCGGGCCCAAGCGTTTCCGCTCGTCGAACAAGATCGTTCGCGGCTTCTGCGAGGCCTGCGGCACGCCGCTGACCTACGAGCCCGACGGCGGGACCACGACGGAAGTGGCGCTCGGCGCCTTCGATGCGCCGGCCGAGATCGCCCCCGCGATCCAGGTCGGCGTCGAGAGCCGCATGCCGTGGTTCGACGCGCTCGCCACGCTTCCCGGGCGCTCGCCGGAGAACCAGGCACGCGCCGGCGCCTTCTTCGCGGACATCGTCTCCTACCAGCATCCCGACCACGACACCGCCGAATGGCCGCCGAAGAGCCCCTGAACCGGACTCGGATTTGGAACGTGAAGAACCCGAATCCGGACGTGAAGACGCGGAATCGGAATTCGAACGAGCGAGTGATGAAGATGAAAGAGCGCGTCTACCTGTTTGATACGACTCTGCGCGACGGGGCTCAGACCTCCGGGGTCGACTTCAACCTCGACGACAAGCTGCGCATCGCCCGCCTGCTCGACGATCTCGGCGTCGACTATGTCGAGGGCGGCTATCCCGGCGCCAACCCGACCGACACCGCCTTCTTCGAGGAGAAGCGCACCAAGCGCGCCCGCTTCACCGCCTTCGGCATGACCAAGCGCGCCGGCGTCTCGGTGTCGAACGACCCCGGCCTCAAGGGCCTGCTCGCGGCGGCGGCGGATGCCAACTGCTTCGTCGCCAAGGCCTGGGACTATCATGTCCACGTCGCGCTCGGCACGACGCTCGAGGAAAACCTCGAGGGCGTCCGCCTGACGGTGGAGGCGGCGGTCGCCGCCGGTCGCGAGGCGATGATCGACTGCGAGCACTTCTTCGACGGCTACAAGGCCAACCCGACTTACGCCCTCGACGTCGCCCGCGCGGCGCACGCCGCCGGCGCCCGCTGGGTGGTTCTGTGCGACACCAACGGCGGCACGCTGCCGCACGAGATCGAGGCGATCGTCGCCGAGGTCGCCGAGATCGTGCCCGGCTCCCATCTCGGCATCCATGCCCACGACGACACCGGACAGGCGGTGGCCAATTCGCTCGCCGCCGTGCGCGCCGGCGTCCGCCAGATCCAGGGCACGCTCAACGGCATCGGCGAGCGCTGCGGCAACGCCAATCTGGTGACGATCATCGCCACCCTGGCATTGAAGCCCGAATTCGCCGATCATTTCGAGACGGCCGTCGCCGCCGACAAATTGGCCGAGTTGACCCACGTCAGCCGCGCCTTCGACGACATCCTCAACCGCTCGCCCAATCGCCACGCCCCTTACGTCGGCGCCAATGCCTTCGCCACCAAGGCCGGCATCCACGCCTCGGCGATCGTCAAGGATCCCAAGACCTACGAGCACGTCACCCCGGAGAGCATCGGCAATCGTCGCCGCGTCCTGGTCTCCGATCAGGCCGGCAAGTCGAACCTGATCGCCGAGCTCACCCGCTTCGGCATCGAGGTCGACAGGGCCGATAGCCGCCTCGACAAGCTCCTCGCCGAGGTCAAGGACCGCGAGGCCCGCGGCTTCTCCTACGAGGCGGCCGACGCCTCGCTCGAACTCCTCGCCCGCCGCACGCTCGGCACGGTGCCGCGCTTCTTCGAGGTGCAGAGCTTCCGCGTCATGGTCGAGCGCCGCTTCAACGCCATCGGCGAGCTGATCACCCAGTCGGAGGCGACCGTGAAGGTCAAGATCGGCGATCAGGTGATGCTGTCGGCGGCCGAGGGCAACGGCCCGGTCAACGCGCTCGACGCGGCGCTGCGCAAGGACCTCGGCCCCTATCAGGCGATCATCGACGACCTGGTGCTGGTCGACTTCAAGGTCCGCATCCTCAACGGCGGCACCGGCGCGACCACCCGCGTGCTGATCGAGAGTCGCGACGCCGCCAAGAACCAATGGACGACGATCGGCGTCTCCGAGAACATCATCGACGCCTCGTTCCAGGCGCTGATGGATTCCATCGTCTACAAGCTGGTGCGGAGCGGCGTGGCAAAGGTGGGGTGAGGCGTCAGCCGTCGCGTTCGTCGCCGCCGTGCGACCGCGCTCCCGGCGACCCCGGCGCGGCAGCCGCCGCCGCCGGTGCCGGACGGCGCCGCCAGGGTGGCCGGCCTACGAGGAGACCGAGAAGCGGCGCCAGCAGGCGTCCGACGAGCAACCCCAACGCCGCCAGGCCGAGACCTTCCGTGGTGATCGGCACCGCCGGCTCGAAGTCGCTCAGGGTGCGGCTGGCGATGTCGGTATCGATCCGTCGCAGGAGCGGCACCAGACGCGCGAACCCGCTCGCCTCGTTGATCTCCTTCTGCTGGACCAGCAGCCGGTCGAGTCTTTCGATCGATCCGACCATGTCGCGTCCGCGCTTCGCCAGGAAGGTATCGGCGGCGGATTGGTAACGCGTCAACGCCTCCTCGCGGTTCAGCCTTTCCCGGCCCGCGTCCCTGTCGAAACGATCGACGAGGCTGGTCAGTTCGTCGATCGCCCCGCCCATGCGTTGGCGATACTGCTGGCCGAATTCCGGCAGTTGCGAGAAGGCGGCGCCGACGAGAAGGCTGAAGAGGAGCGCGAACAGGCGATACATGTGGGCCTCGTCTGATCTGTGCCCGAAAGGCGATCGTCCGGTCGCCGGACGCCCTCGAGCCTTGTCTCACATCTTCTGAAGATCGACCGCGTCGCCTTCGCGCTCGCGCGTCTCGAGTTGGGCGAGGCGCTTCCTCATCTTCGGCAGGATCTCGTCGATCGACTGGGCGACGCCGTAGGACAGGTCGAAGCCGGGGCGGATGAAGGCGTTCTCCTTCATGTGATGGAGGAGCGTCACCAACGGATCCCAGAACCCGGCGACGTTGGCCAGCATGATCGGCTTGGCGTGGCGGCCGAGCTGGGCCCAGGTCATCTGCTCGACCACCTCCTCGAGCGTGCCGATGCCGCCCGGCAACGCCACGAAGGCGTCGGAGCGCTCGAACATCAGCCGCTTGCGCTCGTGCATGTCGGCGGTGACGATCAGCTCGGTGACGTCGGGCAGCATCCTCTCCTTGTCGACCAGGAACTGCGGGATGATGCCGGTGACCTTGCCGCCGGCCGCGAGGCACGCCCGCGCCGAGGCCCCCATCAGCCCGAGCGAGCCGCCGCCGTAGACGAGGCGGATGCCTTCACGGGCGAGCAGGCGGCCGAGCTCGATCGCCGCGCCCTCGAAGGCCGGATCGGCGCCGGGGCCGGAACCGCAGTAGATGCAGATGGCAGTGAGTTTCGACACGTCCGACGATCCTTCTCGCGCGCCCGCGCCCGGCGAGCCCGATTCCGCAATGCGGCATGTCCGGTCACTCTAACCATTTCGCGCGCCGCGCGAAAAGGCCGGCGGCGTCCGCCACCTCGCGGCATGCCCGCCATGCGAGGTTTGAAATCTTGCAAAGAGGCTATATCTGAGAGGGACCCGGTGTCGCCGGATCCCCCTTGTCGTCCGCCTTCTCGAGTGGTCTTCCCATGTCGCGCATTCATCGTCCCGTCGGCCCGGTCTCGGCCGGCGAAGGAAAGACGCTCGAAACGCTGAAGAACCTGTGGCCGCACCTGTGGCCGGCCTCGCGGCCGGATCTCAAGCGCGCCGTGGTGTTGGCGCTCGCCGCCCTGCTCGTCGGCAAGGTGCTGACGGTCTTCCTGCCCTATATCTACAAATGGGCGACCGACGCGCTGGCCCCGGGAGCGCTGGAGCCGACCAGGGGCCAGCTCCTGGCGGCGCCGATCCTGCTCGTCGTCGCCTATGGCGTCATCCGCATCGCCTCCAACGGCTTCAACCAGCTGCGCGACGCCCTCTTCGCCGGCGTCGGCCAGCACGCGGTGCGCGAACTCGCCACCTCCACCTTCCGCCACCTCCACGCCCTGTCGCTGCGCTACCACCTGCAGCGCCGCACCGGCGGTCTGTCGCGGGTGGTCGAGCGCGGCGCCAAGGGCATCGAGACCATCGTCCGCATCTCGATCCTCGCCGGCATCCCGACGCTGGTCGAATTCGCCCTGATGGCCGGCGTCATCCTGTTCGAGTTCGACTGGACCTATGTCGCGGTGATCGCCGTCACCACCTGGATCTACGTCTGGTTCACCGTC
>JAFHCF010000105.1:0-6970 GCA_048497495.1 Prosthecomicrobium sp. | reverse complement strand
TCGACACGACAGAGGCCGCCACGGGGAACCCTGGCGGCCTCTGTCGTGTCGATGGCGGATTGCCGCCGGTGGGTGGGCTCGGGATACGACGAGAACCGGTGAGACGCGTCGTACGGCGACGTGGCTCGTGGGCGCCCTCGCGGCGGCTCGGAGCGCCCCGGACGACGAAGGCCGCCCCTCGGGGCGGCCTTCGCATGTTCGCTCGGACGTTTCGGTTCAGGCGAAGGCGCCGTGGCAGTGCTTGTACTTCTTGCCGGAGCCGCAGGGGCAGGGCGCGTTGCGCGCCACCTGGCCCCAGGTCGACGGGTCGTTCGGATCGAGGCTGCGGCCGAGCGGCGCGTCGCCGGTGATCTGATCGCGACCGGTCGAGGCGTCGAAGTGATGAACCTCCATCGGCGGCAGATCGTCGGTCTCCGGCGGGGCCAGCTCGACCCGCATCATCTGGGCGGTGACGGCGCGACGCAGGTTGGTGAGCAGCGCCTCGAACAGGGTGAAGGCCTCGGTCTTGTACTCGTTCAGCGGGTCGCGCTGGGCGTAGCCGCGGAAGCCGATGACCTGGCGCAGGTGGTCGAGGGTGACCAGATGCTCGCGCCACAGGTGGTCGAGGGTCTGGAGCAGCACCGCCTTCTCGACGTAGCGCATGGTCTCGTCGCCGAAGCGTTCGCGCTTCTCCGCCATGACCACGTCGGTCGCCTCGACGACGCGGTGGATGACCTCCTCCTCGGCGATGCCTTCTTCCTTGGCCCAGGCCGGCACCGCGAGGTCGAGGCCGGTGATCTCCAGCACTTCCGCCTCGAGGCCGGTGACGTCCCATTGTTCGGGGTAGGCGTTCTCCGGGATGTGCTTCTTGACGGTGTCGTGGATGACGTCGTGGCGCATGCCGGTGACGGTCTCGCCGACGTCCTCGCCGTTCATCAGGTCGACGCGCTGTTCGAAGACCACCTTGCGCTGGTCGTTCATGACGTTGTCGAACTTGAGGATGTTCTTGCGGATGTCGAAGTTGCGGGCCTCGACCTTCTGCTGCGCCTTCTCCAGCGCCTTGTTGATCCAGGGATGGACGATCGCCTCGTCCTCCTTGAGACCGAGTTTCTGCAGCATGCCGTCCATGCGGTCGGTGCCGAAGATGCGCATCAGGTCGTCCTGCAGCGACAGGAAGAACTTGGAGTGGCCGGGGTCGCCCTGGCGGCCGGAACGGCCGCGCAGCTGGTTGTCGATGCGGCGGCTCTCGTGGCGCTCGGTGCCGAGAACGTAGAGGCCGCCGGCGGCGAGCGCCTTGGCCTTGAGCTCGGCGACCGAGGCCTTGATCGCCTGGGCGAGGGCGGCGCGGTCGGGGCTCTCGAGATCGTCGCCGAGTTCGTAGCGAATGCGCATGTCGGCGTTGCCGCCGAGCTGAATGTCGGTGCCGCGACCGGCCATGTTGGTGGCGATGGTGATGGCGCCGGGCAGGCCCGCCTGGGAGACGATCACCGCTTCCTGCTCGTGGTAGCGGGCGTTCAACACGGTGAAGACTTTGTCGCCCTCGGCGCCCTTGTAGAGGGTGGCGAGCGCCGACGGATCGGTCAGGTCGATCTGGCGGAAGCCTTCCTTCTTCAATTCGTCGGCGAGATGCTCGGACTTCTCGATCGAGGTGGTGCCGACCAGGATCGGCTGGCCGCGCTCGTGGCAGTCGACCACCAGACGGATGATGGCGCGCAGCTTCTCGGCCTCGGTGCGGTAGACCTCGTCGTCGTCGTCGATGCGGCAGATGTCGACGTTGGTCGGGATCTCCAGCACTTCCAGGCCGTAGATGTCGAGGAACTCGTCGGCCTCGGTCAGCGCCGTGCCGGTCATGCCGGCGAGCTTCTCGTACATGCGGAAGTAGTTCTGGAAGGTGATCGAGGCGAGCGTCTGGTTCTCCGGCTGGATCTGAACCCGCTCCTTGGCCTCGAGCGCCTGATGGAGACCCTCCGAATAGCGCCGGCCGGGCATCATGCGGCCGGTGAACTCGTCGATGATGATCACCTCGTCGTTCTTGACGATGTAGTCCTTGTCGCGCTGGAACAGCGTGTGAGCGCGCAGCGCCTGATTGACGTGGTGGACGACGGTGACGTTGTCGATGTCGTAGAGATTGTCGCCCTTGAGCATGCCGGCGGCCTTCAACGCCTGCTCGATCTTCTCGGTGCCGACCTCGGTCAGCGAGGACGAGCGCTGCTTCTCGTCGACCTCGTAGTCCTCCTTGGGCAACAGCGACGGGATGAACCGGTCGATGGTGTTGTAGAGGTCGGAGCGGTCGTCGAGCGGGCCGGAGATGATCAGCGGCGTGCGCGCCTCGTCGATCAGGATGGAGTCGACCTCGTCGACGATGGCGTAGGCGTGGCCGCGCTGCACCATCTGGTCGAACTCGTACTTCATGTTGTCGCGCAGATAGTCGAAGCCGAGTTCGTTGTTGGTGCCGTAGGTGACGTCGCAGGCATAGGCGACCTTGCGCTCCTCGTCGGACATGCCGTGGACGATGACGCCGGTGGTCAGTCCGAGGAAGCGGTAGATCTGGCCCATCCACTCCGAATCGCGCGAGGCGAGGTAGTCGTTGACGGTGACGACGTGGACGCCGCGGGCGGGCAGGGCGTTGAGATAGACGGCGAGGGTGGCGACCAGGGTCTTGCCCTCGCCGGTCTTCATCTCCGAGATCTTGCCCTCGTGGAGGACCATGCCGCCGATCATCTGGACGTCGTAGTGACGCTGGCCGATGACGCGCTTGGCGGCCTCGCGCACCGTGGCGAAGGCGGGGACGAGCAGGTCGTCGAGCGCCGTGCCGGCGGCCAATTGGGCGCGGAGTTCGGCGGTGCGGGCGCGCAACTGCTCATCGGAGAGGGCGGCGATCTCGGGCTCGAGCGCGGCGATGGCGGCGGCCCGAGGCCGATAGGCCTTGACCTTGCGGTCGTTGGCGGAGCCGAAGAGCTTCTTGGCGAGAGTTCCGAGGCCGATCATGGAGGCCCTTCCTCGAGGTCGTGGCGTGGCGCCGATGAAATGCGGGTCGATCGCGCCGGGCGCGTTCGACCCTCGCGGCTTCTCGGGAGCCGATCGGCGGCGGTCCGGGGTCCCCGTATGGGCCGAACCATCGACGATGGGATGACGATCGCGCCGCCGGCGCATTCGAGTCGACCGGGCGCGGGGTTCGGCCCACACCAATGCGATCGTCGCCCGCGCAGGCGAGGCGGCTCGGGACAGATAAGAGTGGGTCCGGCGGTTGTCAACGCCGCGACTTCGGGCCAAAGTCGCCGCCATTCCGGGCGAGGCGAAGGACGGCGTCGGCTCGGAGGTCACAGCTTCGCCACAAGGCGCGGTCTACCTGTCGATCCACCCGGCCGGTTTTCCCCGACGGGACCATCGGCCCGGGGGCGCGCCATGTCGGCCGTTCGCCCCCCACAGTCAGGATCTCACCCCACATGAACGGACATCGCAGGATCGCCGCGCTCGCCGCCCTCCTCGCCGGCCTCAGCTTCTCCGGTCTCGCTCTGGCCCAGGACAAGGTCCTCGCCAAGGTCGACGGCCAGCCGATCACCGACAAGGACGTCGCCGGCGCCGCCGGGTCGCTCGCCCAGCAGCTGGAACAGCTGCCCGAAGCGGCGCGTCAGCGGGCGGTGCTCGATCGGCTGATCGACATCAAGATCATCGCCGGGGCGGCGGCCAAGTCGGGCCTCGACCAGAGCGCCGACTTCAAGGCGCGGATGGAGCAGGTGCGGATGCAACTGCTGGTCAACGAGTTCGTCAAGAAGAAGGTCGAGAGCGCCGTCTCCGAGGAGGAGATCAAGGCGCGCTACGACAAGGATTCGTCCGCCTTCAATCCGCCGGAGGAGATGCACGCCAGCCACATCCTGGTGAAGACCGAGGACGAGGCCAAGGCGATCATCGCCGATCTCGGCAAGGGCGGCGACTTCGCCGCGATCGCCAAGGAGAAGTCGCAGGACCCGGGCTCGGGCGAGCAGGGCGGCGATCTCGGCTTCTTCGGCCCCGGCGACATGGTGCCGGAGTTCGAGAAGGCGGCCGGCGAGTTGAAGGTCGGCGAGACCACCAAGGAGCCGGTAAAGAGCCAGTTCGGCTACCACGTGATCAAGCTCGAGGAGAAGCGCAAGCAGCCGATCCCGACGCTCGACGTCGTCCACGACCAGATCCGTCAGGTGCTGGTCGGCGAGGTCTTCACCAAGATGCTCGAAGAGATGAAGAAGTCGGCCAAGGTCGAGATCGACGAGGCGGCGCTGAAGGCCAAGTGAGACGGCGACGGCCTCTCCGTTCGATCGCCCGCGGGCGATCGTATCTTCGAAAGTGGGGCGGGCCATGGGTCCGCCCCATTTCTATTCGGCCGGGGTGAGCAGCCCGCGCACCAGCAGATCGACGGCGGGCGCGGCGCGATCGTCGTCGAGGCGATCACACAGGAGGTGGAACCAGTTCACCGCCATGATCGCCTCGCGGACGCGCTGGACGTCGGTGGCGGCGGGAAGCTCGCCGCGGGCGATCGCCCGCTCGATCGCGAGATTGAGCACATTGCGGGCGTTGCGGGTGTCGTCGGCGAAGTGATCGGCGAGGCTGCGGCGAGTCTCGGGATCCGCCTGAGCCTGGGCGATGATCGCGGCGAAGGCCGAGCCGGCGGGGGTCTCGCGCCAGAAGGCCCAGAGTTGCCGCGTCAATTCCAGCAGGTCGTCGCGAAGGTTGCCGCGATCGGGCGCGGTGATCACATGATCCTTGTGGCGATCGTAGAGTTCCAGAAGCAGGGCGATCTTGTTCGGCCACCAGCGATAGAGCGTCGGCTTGCCGGCCCGCGCCCGGCGGGCGACCGCCTCGAAAGTGACGCCCGAGGGTCCGAATTCGCCGAGGAGTTCGTCGGCCGCGTCGAGGATGGCGTCGTGGCTCGCCACGGATCGTCGTGGCCCGGCCGAATGACGGGGTGAGGGGGCGGGAGCTGCGTCGTCGTCGGTCATGTCGTGAGGCTCGGCGGGTGGGACCCGAGATTCGGATCCGAGCACGATGGTAGCCGAGCGGCGTTGACATGACGATGGCGATGCAATAATAAAAACGGAACGTAACGTTTTATATAGGTGAATGCGATGAGCGACCCGAAATCCTCGGCTTCCGTCGGTCCCTCGTGGGTCTTTCTCGCCCCGCTCGCCACGGTCGGTCTGTGGGCCGGCAACACGATCGTCACCAAGAGCGCCGCGGACGTCATCGAGCCGGCGTCGATGGCCTTCTACCGCTGGCTGATCGCCTTCGTGGTGCTGACGCCGTTTCTCCTCCCCTCGGTCCTGCGGCAGAGGGCGGTGGTGCGGCGGCACTGGTGGCGGCTGGCCCTGCTCGGCGTCCTCGGCATGGCCCTCTATCAAGGGCTCGCCTACGAGGCGGCGAAGACGACGACGGCGGTCAACATGGGCGTCTTCGTCTCGATGATGCCGCTGATGGCGGTGCTGCTCGCCGGTCTCCTGTCGGGTGAGCCGCCGACGCTCCGGCGCATCTTCGGGGCGGTGGTGTCGCTCGTGGGGCTCGTGGTGCTGGTGTCGTCCGGCGAGCCCGCCACGCTCCTCGCCTCGGGGCCGCGCTTCGGCGACGGGCTGATGCTGGTGGCGGTGTTCTCGAACGCGCTCTACGGCGTCCTGCTCAAGCGCTGGGTGCTGCCCTTGACCTCGTGGCAACAGCTCTACGTCCAGATCGGGTTCGGCACGCTGTTCATCCTCCCCTTCTGGGTGTCTTCGCCGATCTCGCCGCCGACGGCGGCGAACCTGCCGCTGATCTTCTATGCGGCGATCGCGGCGTCGTTGCTGGCGCCGGTGTGCTGGATCGCCGGGATCCGGCGGTTGGGGGCGGCGCGGGCGACGCTCTTCCTCAATCTCCTGCCGCCGATCGTCGCCCTTCTCGCCTGGGGCGTGCTGGGGGAGGATGTCCACCTCTTCCACCTGGTCGGAGGCGCGGTCGCGCTCGTCGGCGTGGCGATCGCTCTGTGAGACGATGCCGAGCGGGATCTCGTCCGATCCGACATGCGAGGGCGTCCCTTGAGTGACCGGCAAAAGGCCGGTAAAGCCTCGAGCGTCGACGCAACGCCCTCGGAGGCACTGATGTCCCACGCCGTCTCGCCGCTCGCGCCCAAGTCCTACCCCGAGACCCCGGCGGTTTCCGGCGTCCGCTTCGCCACGGCGGAAGCGGGGATCAAGTACAAGAACCGCACCGACGTGCTGCTCGCCCTGTTCGACGAGGGCACGACGGTCGCCGGCGTCTTCACCACCTCGAAATGCCCGTCGGCGCCGGTCGACTGGTGCCGCGCCAATCTGGCGCAGGGCCGGGCGCGGGCGCTGGTGGTCAATTCCGGTAATGCCAATGCCTTCACCGGCAAAAAGGGTGTCGAAACGGTGCGGATGACCGCCGACATCGCGGCGGGCGTCGCCGGCTGTTCGCCGTCCGAAGTGTTTCTCGCCTCCACCGGCGTCATCGGCGAACCGCTCGACGCGCGGAAGTTCGAGGGCGTCTTGGCCGAGACCGCGACGCGGGTCGCCGAGGGCCCCTATCTCGACGCCGCCCGGGCGATCATGACCACCGACACCTTCCCCAAGGTCGCGACCCGCGCGACGTCGATCGGCGGTGTCCCGGTGATCATCAACGGCATCGCCAAGGGCGCCGGGATGATCGCCCCCGACATGGCGACGATGCTCTCCTTCCTCTTCACCGACGCGGCGATCGAGGCGGAGGTGCTGCAGGCGCTGATCTCGGCCTCGGTGGTCGACAGCTACAACGCCCTGACCATCGACGGCGACACCTCGACCTCCGACACCGTGCTGTTCTTCGCTACGGGCAAGGCCGCGGAGCGCGGCCAGACGCCGGTCCGCGACGCCGCCGATCCGGCGCTCGCCGACTTCCGCGCGGCGCTCGACGGCCTGACGCTCGAACTGGCGCAATCGGTCGCCAAGGACGGCGAGGGCGCGCGCAAGTTCGTCGAGGTGCGGGTCGAGGG
>JAFHCF010000104.1:0-8537 GCA_048497495.1 Prosthecomicrobium sp. | reverse complement strand
CTCTCGTCGTATCGGATGCCGTCCGATCAGTCGCCCCCGCGCCGCAGCGCCTCGGTCACGGCGCGGCTGGTTGCGGCGGCCGAGCGGGTCCGGCCGGCGCGAATACCCGGCTGGCCGCCGGTCGCCTTGGTCCGCCAACCGACCCCGGCGATGGCGACGATGCGGTTCCCCCGGAAATCGGTCTCCGAGACGATCAGCCCGCGTTCCGCCATGTAGCCGAGCAGCCAACGGCCGCGCGACGGCGAGTGGCTGCCGTAGGCTTGCGCCAGAACCGCGTCGGCGGGGCAGGGCGCCTCGTCGCGAGCGGCGCGCGCCACCATCAGGAAGACGCCCTGCATCTCTTCCGGAAGCCCCTCGGCGAGCGCGATCACCCGCGCCCAGTCGTCGTCGCCGCCCTGCGCGTCGATGCCGGCGCGAGCGAGCGCCAGGCGGCGGCGGAACAGCGCCATGTCGTGGCCCACCTCGCCGAGCCGGCGCAGGCGGCAATGGAATTGGAAATCCTGCCAGAGGAGCGGCAGCGGCCGGAAGGCGGCGTCCGGATCGGAGAGGATCTCGGCGACGATCTCGTCGAGGGCCTTCTCCAATTCCTCCGGCGACGGCCGATCGACGTCCTCCGGCGCCGGCTCCGCCGTCGGCCGCACCGCGGCGACCCGGGCGAGCAATTCGGCGGTGCCGACCTTGGGCGGTCGCGGCGCCGGGGCCATGCGGATCGGCTCCTCCTCCGCCGGGGCGGGGGCGAAGATCAGATCGGCCATGTCCTGGCGCCCCACGTCGGGCAGCGGCATCAGCGACGGTCGGCCGGAGCGGCCCGAGGTCGCCACCGGACCGATGCGGATCGGCACCGGACGGCGGGAGAGCGCCGGCCCGAGGGCGACGAACTGACCCGGGATCAGATCGCGGAAGGCCTCGGCCTGGCGCCGCTCCATGCCGAGCAGATCGGCGGCGCGCGCCATGTCGATGTCGAGGAAGGTGCGGCCCATCAGGAAGTTGGAGGCTTCCGCCGCGACGTTCTTGGCGAGTTTGGCGAGACGCTGGGTGGCGATCATCCCGGCGAGACCACGCTTGCGGCCACGACACATCAGATTGGTCATCGCCCCGAGTGAGGCCTTGCGCGCCTCGTCGGAAACCTCGCCGGCGATCGCCGGGGCGAAGAGCTGCGCTTCGTCGACGGCGATCAGCATCGGATACCAGCACTCGCGCTCGGCCTCGAAGAGCCCGTCGAGAAAGGCGGCGGCGGCGCGCATCTGGTCCTCGGCGTCGAGGCCCTCGAGGTCGAGGACGACGGAGGCGCGGTGGCGGCGGATGCGGCGGGCGATTCGCGTGAACTCGGCCGGCGAGCGTTCGGCGTCGATCACGACATGGCCGAAGGCCTCGGCCAGCGTGACGAAGTCACCCTCCGGATCGATGATCGCCTGCTGCACATGGGGCGCGCTCTGCTCGAGCAAGCGCCGGAGAAGATGGGACTTTCCCGAACCGGAATTGCCCTGGACGAGCAGACGCGTGGAGAGCAGCTCCTCGAGATCGAGCTTCGCCGCCTCTCCCGTCGATGTCGTGCCGAGATCGATTCCGACCTTCATGCCGTCCCGTTTCACCCAGAGTCCGAAGGGCGCGACCCTACCACGCGAGACGTGGCGCGCGACCGTTCCGGGTCGGGTCTCCACAGGAAGTCGGTCGGAACGATCGTCGCCCGGCGCCGCGAGGCGCGCCTTCCTTCTCCCCTCGTGGATCCTTCGCACAATTCGCCGCGTCTTCTCGCCGAGACCAGTGCGCGATGGTTCGAGACGGGCCTACTGCCCTCCTCACCATGAGGCCTTCTTGGAAATTTCGAAGCAAATTCAAGAGCCTCATGGTGAGGAGGCGCGCGGCGCGCGCCGTCTCGAACCACCGCGCACGGAAGCCGACGACGGGTTTGGTCGGAATTACGCAACAGTTCCCTCGCGGGAGAAGGGAAGACCGTCCCGCCGCCGCCCGCTCACTCGACGTCCGGCCGGTCCGGCACGCCGGGCGCGCGCGGCATGAAGCTCTCGCCTTGGGTGATGACGAAGTCGAGCAGCATGCGGGCGGCCGGCATCGGGCGCTTGCGGGCGAGGCGGGTGACGTACCAACGCCGCCACAAGGGCAGGCCGACGACGTCGAGCAGCGCCAGGCGATGGTCCTCGATCTCGGCGGCGACCGTGTGGGCGGAGATGAAGGTGAGGCCGAGGCCGGCGATCACCGCCTGTTTGATGGTCTCGTTGGAGCCGATCTCCATGCCGATCTTGGGATGGATGCCGGTCTTGTCGAGAAAACGCTCCATCAGCGTGCGGGTGCCCGATCCGGGCTCGCGCACCAGGAAGACGCGGTCGGCGAGGCGGTCGGCGGTGATGTCCCGTTCCGCGGCGAGCGGATCGTCGATCGCGCCGACCACCACATGCGGGTGATGGCCGATCAGCGCGCTCTCCAGCGCCACGTTCTCGGGCGGACGGCCCATGATCGTCAGGTCGAAGTCGCCGGCGAGGAAGCGGGCGAGCACCTCGGAGCGATTGCCGACCACCAGATTGAGCTCGACCTTGGGGTGGAGCCGGGTGAAGGCGGCGAGCATGCGCGGCGCGAAGTACTTGGCGGTCGACACCACCCCGACGGTGACCCGGCCGCCGTCGAGCCGGCGCATCGCGTCGAGGCTCTCGGCGGCGTCGTCGAGGACCGCGTCAATGCGCCGCGCCGCGTCGAGAAGCTCCTGGCCGGCGTTCGTCGGGATCAGGCGGTTGCCGTCGCGCTCGAAGATGGCGAGACCGATCTCCTCCTCCAAGCTCTTGATCTGCATGGTGATTGCCGGCGGCGTGACGTGCATCGCGAGCGCCGCGGCGGCGTAGGAGCCGCCCTCGTGAGCGGCGCGGATCATGCGGAGCTGCTTCAGCGAGACGTTTTTCATGGAATTCAGTTTATCTGAATGCGGGCGTAAGAAAATACAAATTTCTTTAATTCGATAAAAGAGGCAATCTTCGCTCACACCAAGAATACGCAAGAGTGAGGGAGCGCCCCGATGACCGTTCAGGAAAAGCCCCAGACCAAGCTGGAAGGCAAGAAGCGTTACGCCGCCGGCGTCCTCAAGTACGCCCAGATGGGCTACTGGGACGGCGACTACGTGCCCAAGGCGACCGATCTCCAGGCACTGTTCCGCATCACCCCGCAGGAGGGCGTCGACCCGATCGAGGCCGCCGCCGCCGTCGCCGGCGAGAGCTCGACCGCCACCTGGACGGTGGTGTGGACCGACCGCCTGACGGCTTGCGACAGCTACCGCGCCAAGGCCTACAAGGTCGATCCGGTCCCGGGCCAGCCGGGCCAGTACTTCTGCTGGGTCGCCTATGACCTGGTGCTGTTCGAGGAAGGCTCGATCGCCAACCTCACCGCCTCGATCATCGGCAACGTCTTCTCGTTCAAGCCGCTGAAGGCCGCCCGGCTCGAGGACATGTACTTCCCGCCGGCCTACGTCAAGACCTTCAAGGGCCCGCCGACCGGCATCGTCGTCGAGCGCGAGCGCCTCGACAAGTTCGGCCGTCCGCTGCTCGGCGCCACCATCAAGCCGAAGCTCGGTCTGTCGGGCAAGAACTACGGCCGCGTCGTCTACGAGGGGCTGGCCGGTGGCCTCGACTTCACCAAGGACGACGAGAACATCAACTCGCAGCAGTTCATGCACTGGCGCGACCGCTTCCTCTACTGCATGGAAGGGGTGATGCGGGCGACCGCCGCCACCGGCGAGACCAAGGGCCACTACCTCAACATCACCGCCGGCACGATGGAGGAAATGTACCGTCGCGCCCAGTTCGCCAAGGAGTTGGGTTCGGTCGTGGTCATGGTCGACCTCGTCATCGGCTGGACCGCGATCCAGTCCATGGCCGAGTGGTGCCGCGCCAACGACATGATCCTGCACATGCATCGCGCCGGTCACGGCACCTACACCCGCCAGAAGAACCACGGCGTGTCGTTCCGCGTCATCGCCAAGTGGCTGCGTCTGGCCGGCGTCGATCACCTCCACACCGGCACCGCCGTCGGCAAGCTCGAGGGCGATCCGATGACCGTGCAGGGCTACTACAACGTCTGCCGCGAGACCAAGAACATGGTCGACCTGCAGCGCGGCATCTTCTTCGAGCAGGATTGGTGCGACCTGCGCAAGGTCATGCCGGTGGCGTCCGGCGGCATCCACGCCGGTCAGATGCACCAGCTTCTCCACCTCTTCGGCGACGACGTGGTGATGCAGTTCGGCGGCGGCACCATCGGCCACCCGATGGGCATCCAGGCCGGCGCCATCGCCAACCGCGTCGCCATGGAGACCATGGTTCTAGCCCGCAACGAGGGCCGCGACATCATGGCCGAGGGTCCGGAGATCCTGCGCACCGCCGCCAAATGGTGCAAGCCGCTCGAGGCGGCGCTCACGACCTGGGGCAACGTCACCTTCGACTACGCGTCGACCGACACCTCGGACTACGTGCCGACCGCTTCCGTCAGCTGAGCCTCGCGCCCGACGCGGATCCGTCGACCGGCCTCGCACCGGCGCCGACGGATCGCCGCCCGGCCCCTCCTTCACCCGATATCGGGGAGACTTGACCCATGAGACTGACCCAAGGCGCCTTCTCCTTCCTGCCCGACCTGACCGACACCCAGATTTCGGCCCAGGTCGAATATGCCCTCTCCCAGGGCTGGGCGGTGAGCATCGAGACCACCGACGATCCCCATCCCCGCAACACCTATTGGGACATGTGGGGCATGCCGATGTTCGACCTCCAGGACGCCGCCGGCGTCATGATGGAGCTCAAGGCGGCGCGCACCGCCCTGCCGAACACCTACATCCGCATCAACGCCTTCGACAGCACCCGCGGCTGGGAGACCATCCGTCTCTCCTTCATCGCCCATCGCCCGCCGGTGGAGACCCGCTTCGCCCTCGATCGGGTCGAGGGCGAGGGTCGCGTCCAGCGCTACGCGGTGCGCCGCATCACGGCCTGAGGGGGATTACCCCGGTCGTTCGACGGCGGCGAAGGGGCTCCCAACCCTCCACCCCGTCAACCCCGGGCTCGGCCCGGGGACCCGGCGAGGCGTCATGGGTTGCCGGGTCGAGCCCGGCGATGACGAGGAGGGGAAGTGGAACGTCCCTCTCCGATGCCACGGGCTTCCCTTCTCCCCCCGCGGGAGAAGGAGCCGGGCTCGGCCCGGAAGACCGCCGGCATCTCGGTGCCGCTGGACAGGTAGAGGCGGAGCGATCCGCGAGACGAGGTTCGATCGATGTCCTTGCTTCCTGACCCGACGCTCGACAACGAGACGCCCGCCGCCGCCCCCGCGGCGAAGCTCGACCTCGCCGCCATGTATCGCGAGAGCGAGATCGGCCCGTTGCTCGCCGAACTCGACCGCGACCTGATCGGCCTGCAGCCGGTCAAGAACCGTATCCGCGAGATCGCCGCCTATCTCCTGGTGACCAAGGCGCGGCGCGAACTCGGGCTCGAGGCCTCGGCGCCGACGCTGCACATGGCCTTCACCGGCAATCCCGGCACCGGCAAGACCACGGTGGCGCTGAGGATGGCCGGCATCCTCCATCGCCTCGGTTATGTCCGCAAAGGCCATCTCGTCTCGGTGACCCGCGACGATCTCGTCGGCCAGTACATCGGCCATACCGCGCCCAAGACCAAGGAAGTCCTGAAGCGGGCGATGGGCGGCGTGCTGTTCATCGACGAGGCCTATTACCTCTACCGGCCGGAGAACGAGAAGGACTACGGCCAGGAGGCGATCGAGATCCTGCTCCAGGTGATGGAGAACCAGCGCGACGATCTCGTCGTCATTCTCGCCGGCTATGCCGACCGGATGACGACCTTCTTCTCCGCCAACCCGGGCTTCCGCTCGCGCATCGCCCATCACATCGACTTCCCCGACTACACCAACGGCGAACTCTACGAGATCGCCGAGATGATCGCGGCGAAGGAGGGCTACCACTTCGACGAGGGCGCCCGCGTCGCGCTGCGCGAATACATCACGGCGCGGCGCTCGCAGTCGGACTTCGCCAATGCCCGCTCGATCCGCAACGCCTTCGACCGCGCCCGCCTGCGCCAGGCGATCCGGCTCTTCGAACAGGGCGGCATGGTCGACGCCGACCTCCTGTCGACGATCACCGCCGACGAAATCCGATCGAGTCGCGTGCTCACCGGAAAATGAAGTAGAACTATAAAAAAACTAATAAATACAAATGGAAACGCCACGAGGTTAAAGTCATGGTCGAAGAAAATCGCCCCCTCGATCTCGCCGCGCGTCTCGACGCCTGGGCCGGTGAGGATTCCACTCGTGGCGCCGTCGCCACGACGGTGAACGTGCTCGCCCGAGCCTGCGCCGACATCGCGCGACTGGTGGCGTCCGGTCCGCTCGCCGGCGCGCTCGGCGCCTCGCGCGAGCAGGACAACGGCGGCGGCGACGTCCAGAAGGAACTCGACGTCATCTGCGACAACATCATCGCCGAGGCCCTGCGCGCCGCGCCCGTGGCGGCCTTGGCCTCGGAGGAGGCCGACCACGCGCTGGCGCTCGACCCGGAGGGGACGCTCCTCGTCGCCGTCGATCCGCTCGACGGCTCCTCCAACATCGACACCAACGTCTCGGTCGGCACCATCTTCTCGATCCGCCCGCGCGTCGCCCGTATCGATCCGGCCTCCGACGAGGCGTTCATGCGCCCGGGCAGCGAGCAGCTCGCCGCCGGCTACGTCGTCTACGGGCCGCATGTGGCGATGGTGCTCACCATCGGCGAGGGCGCCGAACTCTACGTCCTCGATCCGGAGCGGCGGAAGTTCGTCCGCACCGATGCCGGCATGAAGGTGCCGCCCGAGGCGCGCGAATTCGCCATCAACATGTCGAACTATCGGCATTGGGACGACCGCGTCCGCGCCTATGTCGACGATCTCGTCGCCGGCAAGGACGGCCCGCGCTCGGCCGACTTCAACATGCGCTGGATCGCCTCGATGGTGGCGGAAGCCCACCGCATCTTCGTGCGCGGCGGCATCTACCTCTATCCCGGCGACGCGCGGAAGGGCTACGCCGCCGGCCGCCTGCGACTGGTCTACGAGGCGGCGCCGATCGGCTTCCTGATGGAACAGGCCGGCGGACGGGCGAGCGACGGCAAGAACTCGGTGCTCGACATCGTGCCCGAGCGGCTTCACCAGCGCGTGCCCCTGATCTTCGGTTCGAAGGTCAAGGTCGAACGGGTCGAGCGTTATCTGGCGAGCGACCTCAACTGGGGTGATAAATCGCCGTTGTTCTCCCGTCGCGGCCTGCTCACCGCCTGATCGCCCGGCTCGTCGTTATCGCCGAGCCATCGCATTCGAAAGACCCGTGCGTCGAACACGGGCGGAGGAACGTTCCCATGTCGGTCAAGCATCCGATCATTTCCGTCACCGGGTCGTCAGGCGCCGGCACCACCTCGGTCAAGCGCACCTTCGACCAGATCTTCCGGCGCGAGGGCGTGGTCTCCGCCAACATCGAGGGCGACGCCTTCCACCGCTTCGACCGCCTCGACATGCGGCGGGTGATGGCCGAGAAGGGGACCACCGGCGACCAGCACTTCTCCCATTTCGGCGAGGATGCGAACCTGCTCGCCGAGCTCGAGGAGTCCTTCCGCTCCTATGCCACCACCGGCACCGGCAAGACCCGGACCTACATCCACGACGCGGAAGAAGCGGAGAAGTACGGCGCGAAGCCCGGCACCTTCACCGAATGGCGCGATCTCGAGCCCGGCTCGGACCTGCTCTTCTACGAAGGCCTGCACGGCGCCGTCGTCACCGATGAGATCAACATCGCCCAGCACGCCGACTTCAAGATCGGCGTCGTCCCGGTGATCAATCTGGAGTGGATCCAGAAGCTCCACCGCGACAAGGCGACCCGTGGCTATTCGACCGAAGCGGTGACCGACACCATCCTGCGCCGCATGCCGGACTATGTCCGCATCATCACGCCGCAGTTCAGCCAGACCGACGTCAACTTCCAGCGCGTGCCGACGGTCGACACCTCGAACCCGTTCGTCGCCCGGTCGATCCCGACCCCCGACGAGAGCATCGTGGTGATCCGCTTCAAGAACCCGCGCGGCATCGACTTCCCCTATCTCCTGTCGATGATCCACGACAGCTTCATGAGCCGGGCGAACTCGATCGTCATCCCGGGCGGCAAGCTCGACATCGCCATGCAGCTGATCCTGACGCCGATGATCATGCAACTCGTCGACCGCCGCCGCCGCTCGATGTGAGACGAGGGCGTGAGGGGCCGCCGCGGCCGCGATGCCGTGGTCAGAGCATGTTCCGACCGGACTGAATCAGTCCGGAAATCGCTCTGGAGGTGGTGCCGCGATCTCCCCCTTCTCCCCTTGCGGGAGAAGGTGCCCGAAGGGCGGATGAGGGGTCTGTGACTCGCCATTCGCTCGGCGCGGGAGGCGACGCCCCGCCCCCTCATCCGGCGCTTCGCGCCCCCTTCTCCCGCCAGGGGAGAAGGGGTCCGGCCGCCGGTCGGTCGAAGAACGAGAGACCGAGGGGCGCGGCGCG
>JAFHCF010000103.1:0-5895 GCA_048497495.1 Prosthecomicrobium sp. | reverse complement strand
GTGCGGATCGGCGGCGCCTCCGTGGCCGGCGAGGGGGTCGCGGCTTCGGCGGGCGTCTCGGCCGAGCCGCTCTTCATGGCGAAACCGAGGATCGGTATGCCGACGAGCAGCGCGGCGATCAGGACGATCGCGGGGCGACGGCTCGGGCGTGGCGGGCGGTCGTCCGGGGACGGCGGCGGCACGGGAGGCACGGGAGGGACGTAGAGGACCGGCAACATGGGTTCGTTCTCTCCGCTCGTTTCGAGAAAACGGGGCTGGCCGACACTTGTAAGGGGTAAAGCGGCGTAAGAAGGGCGAGAACCGGGCGGGTTCCGCCCGCGCCGCCCGGGGCGGAGCCCTGGCCGGCGGCGGTATCGGCGGCTAACATCCCGGCGACGAGCCGGCGGGCGACCGGCGGGGGAGGGGTTCGGATGACCGTGACCGCGACGGCGGGCGAGATCGAGGCGTATTTCAACATCGTCGACGGGGCGCGACGCGAGGCGCTCGCCGGCGAGCGGCTGGACGTCGTCGCCCCCTCGGACGGCATCGTCTTCGCCACCATCGCGCGCGGGCGTGGGAGGGACGTCGACGCGGCCGTCGCCGCGGCGCGGACCGCCTTCGAGACCGGGCCGTGGCGGAGGCTCTCGGCGACCGAGCGCGGGCGCCTGTTGATGCGGCTCTCGGCGCTGGTCGCGATCCACGGAGAAGAACTCGCGGCGATCGAGTCGCGCGACACCGGCAAGCCGATCGCCCAAGGCCGCGCCGACATCGTGGCGCTCGCCCGCTATTTCGAATTCTACGGCGGGGCGGCCGACAAGCTGATGGGCGAGACCATCCCGATCTCGACCGGCTACACCGCGATGACGATCCGCGAGCCGCTCGGCGTCGTCGGCTCGATCGTGCCGTGGAACTATCCCGCCCAGATCCTCGGACGCGTCGCCGGCGCGGCGCTGGCGAGCGGCAACACGCTGGTGGTCAAGCCGGCGGAGGACGCCTGCCTGTCGGTGATCCGGGTCGCCGAGCTGGCGCTGGAGGCCGGGTTCCCAGCCGGCGTCCTCAACGTGGTGACCGGGCTCGGGGCGGAAGCCGGCGCCGCGCTCGCCGGCCATCCCGGCATCGACTTCGTCACCTTCACCGGCTCGCCGGAGGTCGGCACGCTGATCCAGCAGGCGGCGGCGCGCAACCACGTCGGCTGCACTCTCGAGCTCGGCGGCAAGTCGCCGCAAGTGGTCTTCGCCGACGCCGATCTCGACGCGGCGATCCCGGTCCTGGTCAAGGCGATCATCCAGAACGGCGGCCAGACCTGTTCGGCCGGCTCGCGCGTCCTGGTCGAGCGGCCGATCCACGACGAGGTGGTGCGGCGGCTCGCGGCGTGTTTCGAGGGCCTCGTCGCCGGACCGCACGAGGCCGATCTCGATCTCGGACCCCTGGTCTCGGCTCGGCAGCAGGGGCGGGTGGCGGCGCATGTGGCGCGCGCCGAGGCCGACGGCATTGCCGTCGTGGCGCGCGGCAAGATCGCGGCAAACGCCCCGGCCGGCGGCTTCTATCAGGCGCCGGTGCTGCTCGCCCCGGTGCCGCCGAGCCATGCGATCTTCCACGAGGAGGTGTTCGGGCCGGTGCTCTGCGTCACCCCCTTCGACGACGAGGCGGAGGCGATCGCTCTCGCCAATTCCACGGCCTATGGGCTGGTCGCCGGGGTGTGGACGGCGGACGGGGCGCGGCAGATGCGGCTCGCCCGCGCCATCCGCGCGGGGCAGGTCTTCGTCAACGGCTATGGCGCCGGCGGCGGGGTGGAACTGCCCTTCGGCGGCTTCAAGCGCTCCGGCCACGGCCGCGAGAAGGGCTTCGAGGCGCTCCTCGAATTCACCGCCACCAAGACGATCGTGCTGACGCACGGCTGAGGGAGAAAGACATGCGGCTCGAAGGCAAGATCGCGATCGTCACCGGGGCGGCATCGGGGTTCGGGCGCGGCATCGCCGAGCGCTTCGCGCTGGAGGGCGCCAAGGTGGTGATCGCCGATCTCGACGGCGCGGCGGCCGAGCGGGTGGCCGAGGCGATCGGCGGGGCGGCGCTCGGCGTCGCCGTCGACGTCGCCGACGGCGACCTCGTGGCGAGCCTGGTGGAGGGCACGGCGGCGCGCTTCGGGCGGATCGACATCGTCGTCAACAACGCCGGCACCACCCATCGCAACCAGCCGATGCTCGACGTCGACGCCGCGACCTACGACCGGATCTTCGCCGTCAACGTCAAGTCGATCTATTGGATGGCGCAGGCGGTGGTGCCGGTGTTCCGGGCGCAGAGCGGCGGCGGCGTGATGATCAACACCGCCTCGACGGCGGGCCTCCGGCCCCGCCCCGGCCTCGTCTGGTACAATGCCTCGAAGGGGGCGGTGATCTCGCTGACCAAGTCGATGGCGATCGAACTCGCCCCGGAACAGATCCGCGTCAACTGCCTGTGCCCGGTCGCCGGCGACACGCCGATGCTCGGCCAGTTCATGGGCGAGGACACGCCCGACTTACGCGCCAAATTCATCGCCTCGATCCCGATCGGCCGCCTCTCGACCCCCGCCGACATGGCCAGCGCCGCTCTGTGGCTGGCCTCGGACGAGGCGGCGTTCATCACCGGGGTGGCGTTGGAGGTGGACGGCGGGCGGTGCGTGTGAGGCGCGCGCAGCAGTCGCGCCCGCTCGCCGGCCGCGTCGCCCGGTCTCCGACCGAAGGGCATCGAGAATGCCCTTCGGTCGTCCGCAAACCGATTTCTCCCGCACCTGAAACGGATGCGAAATCGCCATGTCCTCGAAGGCCCGATGCGCCGGCATCTCCGGCCGTCGGCCTCAGCGCCGCGACAGCTTGCCGAATTCGCTGTCCAGCAGGGCGTGGATCTTCTTCGCCGCGCCGCGCAGGGCGGCTTCCACATTGGCGTCCTGATGGGAGACGGTCAGCGGCTTCATCCCCTCGGGCCGCGCCTCGACGGTGCAGCGAATATCGTCGACCCCGCCCTTGGCGCCGTTGACATCGGCGAGATGCACCTCGACCCGCGACAGGCGGCCAGTGAAATGCCCCAGCGCCGAAGCAACGATCGCCTCGGCCACCTCGGTCAAACGTTCATCGCCTTGAATATTGGCATCGGTGCTCAACTGAAACTGCATGGCGATTCTCCTATTTGTGTAATCATAACATGGAATTGAATGAATTTCATCGATTTGTCGCGGGAATCGGGCGGTGCCGTGGGGGGGAAGTCGGTGGCTCGACGGCGGGGGTGGGGGCGAGGGGCGGGCGACGGGGCGCATCGCTAAGATGTGTCACCGAAGCGATACACCGCGCCGCGGCCGTTTCCCGTCGGGCGGGCCCGACAGGCGGCGGCGCTCGCGATCGATCCCGCTCTTCGCGCCGGATCCGTGGGCGCGTCGAGGGCGCTCGAAGTCGATGACCGCCCGGCCGCCGACCGATCGAGACCGATGGCGCGGCAAATGCGCGCCCTCGGGGCCGCGTCGTCCCCGCGAGACCGATCCTGCCGCCGCCGTCGACCAGGCCGGTGTCGATCGTTCATGCTCGATCGCCGACGACAGGCCGGTACATGGGCGAGGGCACGCCTTGAACCGCGCGCCGACTTCGTCGCCTCGACTCCGATCGGGTGATTTCCGACACGGGTCGACATGGCGGATGCGGGGTCGTGGCCGGCGTCGGAGGGGGCGTTCGTAACGGGGGTGGCGTTGGAGGTGGACGGGGGCCGGCGTGTGTGATTAGGATAGGTATACCGATATTCGCCGTGGCGTGGTGACTTTGATGTTTTCGAAATATTTTACAAAGCAATCTCAGGTAAATCGACTTCTCATCGTTGGAATGAGTCATATTGGCGCCTTGAGAAAGGCAATAACTGCTGAGCAAGCCGATTTCATCGATACAATTGCGCTTCCCGCGCTTCCGGAGGATTTGGATCCGCGAAGAGGTGAGATCAAGCTCTGGGAGCGCAAGGGGTTGAAGGCGAATGTCGTCTGTCTGTCGATCAGGGGAAACTTCCACAATCTATTCGGTCTCTTGGAAAACCCGGAAAAATTCCGATTAGGCGACGCCGTAGAGGGGTCTGTTCCCACCGGCGGAAGTGATCGCAGGTTCATTCCTCGCGATATGCTGCGGGCTCATTTCAAGGGTCAATTGGATACTCTCCTGACCAAGTGGAATGACTTACTTCATTCTCGGTTTCCCGGCGCTCGGTTCGTCCATATCTGTGCGCCCCCGCCGATCGAGGATGAGGCGCATCTGCGAGCCCACCCCGGCCCCTTCGGGCCGAAGATGCACCTGGGGATCGCGCCGCGCGACCTTCGCATGAAGATCTGGGAGCTTCAGGTCGAAATATACGAAGAGCAGGCCGCTCGCTTCGGCGCGGTATTTCTTCGTCCTCCGGCGGAAGCTCTCACGGCGGACGGGTTCTTGAAACGGGCCTACTGGCACGGCGATCCGACGCACGCCAATGCCCTCTATGGTCAATTGGTCTTGAAACAGATTTTGAGTCTCTGAAAGATCCGAAAATGACCAAGAGACATCCCTACGTCGGCATTCCGAAGCGCCAGTTGTGGAAAGAGGATCCGGGCGCAAGAGACCTGCGTCTGTTCGACCCGGTCTCCGAGGTTCCCTTCCAGATCGCAGTGAAGGATCGAGTCGTGACCGCGGGAAGTTGCTTCGCGCAACACGTGGCGCGCCATCTCTCGGGGTCGGGGTTCAATCATCTCATCACGGAACCGGCTCACGGCGTGTTCAGCCCGGCCTTGGCGCAGAAATTCGGCTATGGGCTGTTTTCCGCGCGCTACGGCAACATCTATACGACGCGGCAACTTCTCCAACTTCTCCGCCGCGCCTATGGATTGTTCGAACCGGCCGCAAAGTCCTGGCCACGTGGCACCGAGGGGCGCGTCGTCGATCCCTTCCGACCGCAGATTCAACCCGAGGGATTCGTCTCCGAGGCGGAATTGCTGGCCGATCGGGAGCAGCATTTCGCCGCCATTCGCAGCGCGATCGAGACCATGGACATCTTCGTGTTCACACTCGGGCTGACCGAATGTTGGGAAGATGCTCGGGATGGGGCGATCTTTCCGCTTGCGCCCGGGGTGGCCGGGGGGACTTACGACCCCGAGCAGGTCAATTTCCGCAATTTCGACGAGAGCGAAACGGCTGATGATCTGATCACGGCACTTCGCTTCATTCGCGAGCGCAACCCCGATGTGAAGATCATCCTTACGGTTTCTCCCGTGCCCTTGAATGCGACTTTCGAGAACCGGCATGTCTTCGTTTCGACCACATGGTCGAAGGCCGTGCTGCGTATCGCGGCCGAAAGGGCCGTCAAGGCATTGGACAACTGTTGCTATTTCCCTTCCTACGAAATCATTACCGCTCCACATGTGCGTGGGAGCTATTTCGCGGAAGATTGCCGGGAGGTCCTGAAAGCCGGCGTGGATCACGTCATGCGATTGTTCTTCCTGCATTTTGCCGGTGTCACGGAATCAGCGGCGTCGGTCGTTGCGAAAGTGGCCAAGCCGAATGCGGCGCAGTTGCATGTTCAGTCGATGGAGCGAGACCTAGAAGTTCTGTGCGACGAAGAGGCGATCTCCGACAAGTGAAGATCCGGGGGGCAACGGTGCCCTCCCGCCCCTGCGTCTCTGGATCGTCCGCAGGAACTGCCGGAGACTCGGGACGGCAAGGGCGCGTCTGTGTGATTCTCATCGGTTCGACGAGCGCGTGCAATCCGTTGGTTGCATGGGAAGTCCAGACAACAAAAAACCCCGGCTGCGAGACTCTCGTCTCGGGAACCGGGGCTTCGCGCAGGGCTTTCGTCTTCCGCCCCGCCACCCGCCAGTACATCCGTGGTCGGCACGGTGGGGTGGGACGTCGGCCTTGTTGGGCGATCCGGAAGGCGGTCTTG
>JAFHCF010000102.1:0-54636 GCA_048497495.1 Prosthecomicrobium sp. | reverse complement strand
GTGAGGGGGCGACACCGCGTCAAGGCATCGACCGGTGTCGATCTGCCGTTTCGATCCACGCCCCCGTGAGGGGGCGACCTCCGCATCGGGGCTTCCTTTTCATCCGTGACATGTTTCGATCCACGCCCCCGTGAGGGGGCGACCATCGGCTCGCGCTGCGCCAAGCGGCGATAGAGCACGTTTCGATCCACGCCCCCGTGAGGGGGCGACCCTCCGACTCTATCTCCTTCGACAGTCCCGTGAAACCCGGGCCGCTGCGCGATACCCAGCCGCGAACTCTTCGGACGTCGGAGCGGCGACGCCGTGGAACCGACCAACCTTTGGTTCGGCAATGTCTTGACGGTGGTGCGAACAGGGCGGGAAATCGGTGTCCGCTCAAGGTTCGCGCCGGGAGGCTCGGCCCGGTTCAGGCGATCAGGGGCCCGTTCAGGTCCAAGGCCGGCTTGGCGCCGACGTGCTCCACACGGCGCTGCCAGTTGGCGCCGAGGTGATAGTAGCGCAGCGAGTCGTGATCGGCGTCGATGATCGCTTCGAGCCGCGCCTTCAACGCCGTCCACGCCGCGGGCTCGACTTCGATTTCGAAGACCGAGAACTGCACGCGCTGGCCGTGGTCGCGACAGGCCTTGGCGACACGACGCAGGCGCCGCGCGCCCCCCACCTCGGAGGTCGCGACGTCGTAGGTCACGAGAACCATCATCGCGTCACCTCATTTCCAAAGCCACGGCGGATAGGCGTCGAGATCGCCGCGCAGGTGGCGGGCGAGCAGTTGGGCCTGGAGATGCGGCACCAGACCGAGGGGGGCGATCTCGTCGAGGAAGGGGTGGCGGCGCTCCTCCTTCTTGCGCTCGCTCCAGGCGGTCAGAACAGTGCGCCGACCTTCGTCACCGAGCCAGACGGCCCCGCCGTCGCGCAGGTCGAAGTCGCCGGCGCGCAATTGCCGCCGATTGAGGAGCGACAAGGCCAACCGGTCGGCGAGGACCGGGCGCAACTCCTCCATCAGGTCGAGCGCCAGGCTCGGCCGTCCGGGTCGATCACGGTGGAGAAAGCCGACGGCCGGATCGAGGCCGACCCCCTCCAGGGCGGTGCGACAATCGTGGACGAGCAACGTGTAGAGGAACGAAAGGAGCGCATTGACCGGATCGAGCGGCGGGCGACGCGACCGGCCGGCGAAACGGATCTGCGGGTCGGTCGCCCGGATCAGGTGATCGAAGACGGCGAAATAGAGCCGGGCGGCGTCTCCCTCGATGCCACGAAGTTCGTCGACCGTCACCGGCGCCAGAGCGGCTCGGCGCAGGGCGCGGGCGAGCGCATCGACGGCCTGTTCGATGGCGATGCGGGCGACGGCGTCGGTGTCGGCGCCGTGATCGCGCAAGCTCCGTTGCAACACGGCGCGTTGATTGGCGATCTTGCCGCAGACGAAGCCGCGGACGATGTCGAGCGCATCGTCGGCCCGGCGATATTGGGCGCGCCGCAGCAGGACGTTGCCGCCGACTGGCCCCTCGATGCGCGCCTGGAACCGGCCGACGCGGTCGAGCAACACGATCGTGATGCCCGCCGCCGCGCAGGCCTGGATCAAGGGCGGCGTGATGAGGACCGCGCCGAACAGCACCACCGACTGGAGCCGGTGCAGCGGCACCCGCATACGCTCCTCGCCCTCGATCTCGATCACCAGATTCTCGCCGTCCTTCTTCGCGGCGGCGCCCTCGGTGGTGACGTAGACGGTGTTCAGCAGCTTCTTCATGGCGGAACCTCGTCTTCGTTGGGGGCGGGCTCGGCGAGATCGGCGGCGATGCGGCGTTCCATCCAGGCCCGCGCCGAGCGGCCGATCAACTTGGGGGCGCAGAGGTCGAGGAGCGAGCAGGCACGGCAACGATCGGCGCGATAGACCGCCGGCGGCGTCCGCCCTTCGACGACCATCGCCCGCAAGGCGGCGGCCATCGCCTCGGTCTCGGCCCGCAGGGCGGCATCGAGCGGAACCCGCAGCCGCCGCCGGGTCTCACCATAGAACAGCGCGCCCTCGGGAACCGGGCGGCCGGTCATCTCCTCCAGCGCCATCGCTTGGGCGCAGAGCTGGACCTCGTCGGCGCGGTGGAGCTTCGGACTGCCGCGTTTGAACTCGACCGGCAGCGCCGTCTCGCCGCCATCGTCGGCGGGAGTGAATTCGACGAGGTCGGCGACACCGGCGACGCCGAGCCGGCGCGAGCGCAGCGGCAGCGCGGTGACCCGGCGGATGCCTTTGCGCCGCTTGGCGCCGGGCTCGTCGGCATTCTGATGCAGGATGCGGCCTTCCGCCGTGAAGATATTCTCCGCCCAAAGCCGTTCGACATGGATCAGCGCCGCCTGACGCGGGCAGAAGACCATGTGTTGCAGGGCGGAGAGGGGGAGCGGGTCGTCGGCCTCGTCGTCGTCCATAGCTCCCCCCTCCCGGCTCACAGCAGGTCGAGAACCTCGACGCCCTCGGGCAGGCCGGCGGTGTCGACGGCGATGCGGTAGTCGGCGAAGGCGCGGGCCGGAGGCAGATTGTCGAGGCGCGGATCGCCGATCGCCACGGTGTCGACGCCGGAGGCGCGGCCGACCGTCACCCGCTCGAACAGCTTGTGGGCGGGGGCGTTGCCGAGGGCCGAGGCGTGACGGAAGACGACGAGGCGGCGCGCCGCCATCTCGCCACGAGCGGCGGAGCGGTCGTGTTCGAACAGGTTCTGCAGGGCCTCGAGCAGCAGGGCGAGATCGCCTTCCGAGAAGCCGGTGCGTTCGGCGAGCTTGGCGGAGACGAAGCCGTGCACCCGGTAGAGGCCGTAGGGCACGATGTACTTGCGGCCCATGGTGCGGTTGTCGGTGCGCTCGTCGCCGTCGGAGCCGTCGGCCTGTTTGGATTTTTCCTCGGCCGAGGTGGCGGCCATCCGGGTGATCGAGATCTCCAGCGGGATGATCGGTTCGACCGAACGGGCGAAGGCGATCTGCACCGGGCCGCGCACCTGACCGCAGTTGATGCCGGTCGACATCACCGCGCCGAAAGTGCGCACGTCGAAGAAATTCTCGCACATGAAGCCGGTGAGCTTGGCCGCTTCCTCGTCCCCCTTGGGGTTGAGCTTCTTGTCGCTCGCCGCCTTGGCGTCGCCGCCGCGAACCTTCACGTAGGCCTCGCGGTGCTTCTCGTTGAGGATGGCGCCTTCGGAGACGTAGATGCGAAAGCCGGCTTCGTTGCCCTTGGCCAGTTCGACGAAGTTGCGGACCTTGCGTTTCAGGCTGACGTCGGAGACGAGACCCTGGTTGGTCTCGGGATCGAGACGCGGCAGATTGCCGGCGTCGGGGTCGCCGTTGGGGTTGCCGTTGGAGACGTCGAAGAAGAAGACGAAGTCGTGGCGTCGGCCGAGCGTGGTCATGGTTGCGTCTCCTGCGGCGTGGAAAGGGTCCCCTCCGGCTTGGGCCGGGGGCGGTAGAAATCGTTCTTCTGGTGGTAGTAGCCGATGGCGAACAGCGCCTGATGGGCCGCCGGCAATGTCGGTACGAAGAGTTTGGTGGCCTCGGCCAATTCGAAGATCTCGCCGATGCGGCGATCGAGCGTGGTGGCGAGCCCCGGCTTCTCCTTGCGCAGCTTGGCGAGATGATGGGTCGCGGTGCGCTGGAGGAGCGGGAAGACGGCGCGTGGACTGGCCGAGGCGGTGCCGTAGTACTTGTCGCGGATGGTGGCGTTGAGGCCCGGCAACGCCTGGGTCTGGGCATATTCATAGGCCGCGAACAGCCGACCGAGCAGATAGCCCGGGTCGCGGTTGGTGGGGTCGAGCGACACGGGAACCTCCCTTTCGAGATTGCGGACGAGGACGGATTTCAGGATGGCGGCGCGGTGGGCGTTGACCTCGTGATCGGCGCGCAGCCGCGTGATCACCGACGACATCAAGGTCAGCGGATAGGGTGCGCCGGAGAGGATCGCCCGAAGCCATTCGCCGGCGAGATTGGGGGCGATGTTCTCGGATTTGCGCAAGGTAGCGGTCTCCACCAGCAGCCGCCACATCGACGGCAACGCTTCCTTCGGCGGCGGATCGATGCGCAGCCGCTCGAGATGTTCGAGGTAGCGCCGGCCGATGACGCCGAAGTCGTCGGCGATGAAGAACCGCACCGACACCCGCGCCGCGTTGGGGGCGAGGCCGAGGACGAAGAAGCGCACGCCCTCGGGAAGATCGAGGGTCAGATCGGTGAACGGCAGGCCCTGGCGGATCTTCTCCAGCACCGCCCCGACCTTCGTCGCCTCGGCGCCTTCGTCGACCTCGGCGCTCGCGCCCATGATCTCGGCGAACCAAGCCTCGGCATACTCCACCGCCTTCGCGTCCGACGCGTCGGCCCAGAACACCGTCGAGGCGTCGCCGATCTGGATGCGGTGGCCGCTGCCCTTTTCCAGGTAGCGGTTGAGGGCGCTGACATAGGCGAAGGCGGCGGCCTCAGAGACGGGGGCGTTTTCGCCCTGTTCATGGCCGTAGGAGGTGAAGGCGTCGAGGTTGAAGGAGACGAGCGAGGCGCCCGACGACTGGGCGCCCCACACCCCCTTGATCGCCGGATGCAGCCGGGCGATCGGGCCGGGCTCTCCCGTCACCAGACAGGCGCTCGCCTCCCGTTCTCCGGTCGCCGCCAGCCGCGCCCACAGCGCCTTGGCGGCGGGGCGATCATGGATGCAGACGGTGGTGCCGGCGGGGCCGCGCCGCTCGCTCTCCAGGGCGAAGACGAGGTTCTGGTCCTTCATCTCCTCCGGCCAGCCGCGCTCGGCGAATTGCTCCTGCGTCCAGGCTTCGACGAAGCGGCGCAGCGCCACGAGGCCGGGGTCGGCTTCCGCCGTCAGGAGATCGAGGTGGCGGGCGCGGAAGGCGGCGTGTTCGTCGGCGGTCCGCTTGCCCTCCCCGGCGGTGATGCCGAGCACATAGGACGTCTTGTCCCAAAGCGTGTTGGGGGAAACGCCCGAGGTCCGCTTCACCGGCTGCGGCACCCGCATCATGCGCGGCTCGCGCTTCTTGCCCTCGCCGCCGCGCATATCGATCGGCGCTCCGGCGACCGTGCCGTCCTCGTTCAACGGAATGAGGAAGCCGATCTTCTCCGACGAGAAACCGTAGGGCGGCACCTCGCCGCGGGTTTCCATGCGCCGATAGGCGCGCACCAGGGAGGCGAGCGGGCTCATCGGCGGATCTCCGGGCTGTCGGGAAGCGGCACGCGCATCACCCCGTTCTCCAGCCGGGCGCGGAAGAACAGCGACGACCGATCGCCGCCGTGGTCGATGTCCCACAGCATGAAACCGAGGTCGCGTGGCGGCTCGTCGATCGCCGCCGGCAAGGCCACGTCGGGCGGGATGAGCTCGAAGGCGGCGGGAAACTCTCGCGTTCCCAGGCACGGCTGATGGAAGCATTGGCCGCGCGCGGCGCGACGATTGAAGGTGTCGAGGTGCTTGCCCTCGTTGTCCTCCGGCCCAGCCTTGGCGGTCATCTCGAAATGCGCCTCGATGACATAGGCGACGCCGACCAGCACGGTCGCGGCGCGCTGCTGGCGGTCCTCGTCGACGCGCAGGCGCAAGTCGCCGAGATCGCCCGACTTCATCGCCGAGCGCGCCTTGGCGGCCGGTACCTTGTGGCCGACCTCGTTGCGGCGGATCGACTGGAAGCGGATCGGCTTCAAGACATGAATGGCGTCGACCACCCAGCGGATCGCCGGCTTCCAATGGATCGCCTCGAGGATGCCGCGCGCCGCCGACGGCGTCATCACGTCATAGGAGACGCGCTCGACCTTCATCTCGGGGCGCGTGAAGCAGGCGTGATCGCCGGATACCAGAAGTCTGATGCCGTAGGGCATGGGCGGTCCTTCTCAAGCGATCAGCGAATCGAGATCGTGCGCGTCCGCCGCCTCCCAGTGGAGGCCGACGTCTTTGCGGTAGAGGTCTTCGGTGACGAGCACGGCGAACTGGTCGCCGAACTCGTCGGGGCGTATCAGTTGCACATCGTGGCGGGCGATCAGCTCGAGGCGGGTCTTCGGCGGGATCTGGACGAGGAAGCGCTGCAGCTTGCGCGCCGCCGCTCCCGGCGGCAGGAAGCCGCGCTCGAGATCGCCGATCACCTTCTTCGCCTCGTCCTCGATCGCCACGATCACCGGTGCCATGGTGCTGTCGATCAAGCGGAAGGCCTCGCCGACGGTGCGATAGTCGAACGACGGCACCCCGGCCGAGAGGCGGAAGGCCTTCATCACCGCGTGGGTGTCGAGCCGCTCCGGCCCGACGCGCCAGAATACTTCGCCGAAATAGTCGCGGATCGCCGCGTTGGTCAGGAGATCGCCGTGGCGGGCGCTCACCCGCTCCATGTCCGAGACGAGGCCGGCGATCTCGCGCGGCGGGGCATGATCCGGCGCGCCGAACACCGTGACCACACTCTCGTCGATCGGCCGTTTTCCCTCGCGATTACAACGACCTGCGGCTTGCGCTATTTGGTCGAGGCCGGCTTCGGCCCGCCAGACGCGGGGGAAATCGACGTCGACTCCGGCCTCCACCAGGCTCGTCGCGACCACCCGGCACGGCCGCCCGTCCTTCAGGCGTTGCCGCACGCCCTCGAGGATGCGGACGCGATCGGCGGCATATTGGCGGGTCGAGAGATGGATCACCCCGTCGAGCCCGGCGGCATGCGCCGCCTTGTAGAGCGCCAGGGCATGGCGGCGGCTGTTGACGATGACGAGGCCCTGAGCGCTCGCCTCCAGCGCGCCGACCAGCGCCTCGTCGTCGAGATCGCCGACACGGGCGAGCCGCACCCGCGCCAGCGCCGCCGTCAGCCGGTCCGGCTCGGGCGCCAACTCGCGGTTCGGGTCGAGATCGAGCCCATCGGGGAAGCCGTCGGCTTTCCCCAGCGCCGGCTGGGTGGCGGTGCACAGAACCACCGAGGTGCCGTAGCGCTTCGCCAGTTCGCCGATCGCGGCGACGCAGGGGCGCAGCACCGGGCGGGGGATGGTCTGCGCCTCGTCGAGGACGATCACGGCCCGCGCCAGATTGTGCAGTCGCCGCGCCCGCGACGGGCGATGGCTGTGCAGGCTCTCGAACAGTTGGACGTTGGTCGTCACCACGATCGGCGCCGCCCAGTCCTCCATGGCGAGGCGCAGCTTGTCGCGGGCCGAGCGGTCGCCGAGCTTTTCCTCATCGATCGAGGAATGATGCTCGAGCACCACGTTCTCTCCGAGCACGTCTTTGAAGATCCTCGCCGTCTGGTCGATCACCGAGGTGAAGGGAATGGCGTAGACGATGCGGTCGAGCCCGTGGCGCTTGGCATGGTCGAGCGCGAAGGCGAGCGAGGCCAGCGTCTTGCCGCCGCCGGTCGGCACCGTCAGGGTGAAGAGCCCGGTGGATGCGTCGGCGCCCGTCCGCACGTGGGTCAGGATCTCGCCGCGCAGGCGGTTGACCGGGGTGTCGGCGGCGCCCGCCGCCAAGTGCGCCATGTGGGCGTCGAGCCGGGCGATCAGATCATCGACGATGTCGGGCAGCATCGGCCAGTCGCGATCGACCGGCTTGCCTTCGGCCTTCGCATAGAAAGCCTCGGTGTCGCGATAATCGGCGTCGACGAGGGCGGAGAACACCATGCGGCCGAAGAACGCCAGCGCCCGCGCCAACGGCTCGCCGCCGCCCTTGACGTCGGACCAGTCGAGCGGCGGCATCAGCCCCGTCGCGTCCGGCGCGATCTCGGCGCGCCATTGGTCGATGAGTGGCTCCAATTGGCGCGAGAAGCGATCGTCGAGCGCCCCGGCGGTGCCGACGCTGTCGGGCAGCCCGGCGTGGTGTCCGGCGATGGCATGGGCGACGATGCACGCGACCAGGAGGTCGGAGGTCTGCTTCGGGTTCGAGGACGTCGCCAGCGCCACCGCCATCTTGGCGCCGGCGGTGGCGTGATCGACCTTGCCGGCTTCGTTGCGGATGCGGCGTTGAAAGGCGTGGGTGTATTTGCCGAGATCGTGCAGCAGCCCGGCATATCGCCCGGCCGCCCCCGCGCCGAACTTGGCGGTGCGATCGGCGGCGAGGTCCGCGACGGCGGCGAGATGGTCGGCTAAACCTTGCCACTCGGTTTCAGGTCGATCGGGCAGCGAATGCGCGTGAAACATGAGGTCGCCTCGTTTCACTTTCTATTGAAAGACGAGTCGCCCCCGCTTGCAATCAATACGATGTCGGTCTTGCTCGTCTTTCCACAACCCCTTTGGCAGTTCAACGTGCTCCTAACCCACTGGTCGTGATGAAAGCGCCAGAAAGCCTCGAACTCGGTGTGCTTCTCACCGTTCACTCTCGCCAGCGCCCAACTCATCGACGGAATAATCCGAGAAGGACAGGACCACTCGGCTGCTCCTCCCGACAAGTGTGTCGCTAGCGGACGCTCATCTCCGAGGGGTACTGCGAGCAACCAAATGCGACGCGCCCTTCTGAAGACAGAGGCGGCCCGTCGCCTGCGGGGCCAATCCCGAGCACCATGTCGCGGCGGCTATCGAGCACCCGCTGTGAATCGGCGTGGGGTCTGCGGGCCGATCGGCGCGGCAAGCTGTTGGAATCGCATGAGGCGTCGGAGTCAATCCATCGCGCCGGTTCACAAACGACACGCTCTACGGCCTCGGCGCCGGCGTGTGGAGCCGCGACGCCAACCGTCTCTACCGCTTCGGCCGCAACATCCAGGCCGGTCGCGTCTGGACCAACTGCTACCACGCCTATCCGGCCCACGCGGCCTTCGGCGGCTACAAGCAGTCGGGTATCGGCCGCGAGACCCACTCGATGATGCTCGACCACTATCAGCAGACCAAGAACCTGCTGGTCTCCTACAGCCCGAAGAAGCTCGGCTTCTTCTGATCGGAACTCGGCTTCGAACTCTCTCCCCGAGGTATGGGACGCGGCGGTCTCGCCGTCGCGCCCCATCGCCGCGTCCCCTGGCCGCACAGCTCGTCGACCGGTGCGGTCCTTTCCGTCTCGTCGTCGCACCGCATCACGCGGCATCATCGGAGGTTCGACCATGACCGAGACCCCGACCGCCCCCTTCGCCCGCGTCGTGGCGACGCCCGCGGCGCTCGCCTTCATCGCCGAACTCGTCGCCCGCCACGGGCCGGTGCTGTTCCACCAGTCGGGCGGCTGTTGCGACGGCTCGACGCCGATGTGCTGGCCGCGCTCGGACTTCATCGTCGGGGACCGCGACGCCCACCTCGGCGAGATCGCCGGCGCGCCGTTCTACATGTCGCGCTCGCAATTCGAATACTGGAAACACACCCAGTTGATCATCGACGTGATCGAGGGCATGGGCGGCATGTTCAGTCTCGACAACGGCACCGGGCGACGGTTTCTCACTCGCTCACGGCTGTTCGAGGACCGCGAACTGCCGCTATTGGCGTCGGTGTGAGGTCTCGACCAGCGAGGTGTGCGAAACTGCGATCGGACGGTCCCACCGACACCGGGCCATGCCCCTCGCCACACTCGGCGATGTTCGGCGCGTGCGCCTAGGGCCGCGCTCACACGATGAAGACGCGCCACAAGGCCGACGAGGCGGCGTCGCTGCCATGACCGGTCGGTTCGTCGGACCAGATGTGGCAGAACTCACGTCTGTCTTGCCGAATGGACGGGAAATTCGTCGAAAGGCAGTGGTCCGCCCACTGTTCGCGCGTTGCGATGCGCTATACGATTTGGAGCACAACGAAGGCCCCGCCGTGGTCCAGGTACTCGGGGATCCTGCCGGTGCGATCGAGGTCCGGCGGTGAGGTTCGTCGTCGACCGTTCGAAGGCTAGGCCCATGACCATGCGTCCACCATCCCGGCGGCAAGCCAGAGCCGGGCCCGGTCGAGGAAGGCTTCCGGATCAAGCCTCCCTCTCGGAACTGCGGCGACGCTTCCTCAAGGATGGGGTCGCGCCGGGTGACCTCGTGCCGCCGGAGATCGTCCGATCCTGGCAGAGATCGGGCGCCTTCGGGCTCGACATCGACCAACGGCCGAACATCGAGGCTCTGTCGCACCCGCAGATGCGCGACATTCTCGATCGCAACGAAGCGCTGGTGCGCGCCGCTCGCGGTGAGATCGAGGCGCTCCACCACGACGTCCGCCTGACCGGCGGTATCGCCATCCTCACCGATCCGCACGGCGTGATCCTCGCCACCACCGGCAACCTCGACTTCGCCGAACGGGCGGCGCGGGTGTCGCTGCGCCCCGGTGTCGACTGGAACGAGGCGACGATCGGCACCAACGCCATCGGCACGGCGATCGCCGAGCAGTGCGAGATCGCGGTGAGCGGCGCCCAGCATTTCTTCGACGCCCATCGGATCCTGTCCTGTTCGGCCGTGCCGATCCTCGATCCGGCCGGCCGGGTGATCGGCGTCCTCGACCTGTCCAACGACGCCGACGTTCCGCAGACCCATACGTTGGCGCTGGTCAAGCGGGCGGTCGAGCAGATCGAACGCCGCTTGTTCGAGGGGCGTTTCGGCAATCACGATCGGCTGCATTTCCATCATGATCCGAGCATGGTCGACAGCCCGCACGAGGGTCTCCTCGCCTTCGAGGAGGGCCGCCTCGTCGGGGCCAATCGCTACGGCCTCAATCTTCTTGGTCTCGAATGGTCGGCGCTCGGCCTTCTGAAGTTCGATCAGATCTTCGACGCCGAGCGCAGTCAGATCCCCTACGACGGCGCGATCGCCGACGGGCGGCTGCGCACCCTGCAAGGCTCGACGCTGTTCGCTCGCCTGAGCCCGTCGCCACGACACCAGACGCCGCGGCGCGTCGGCGGCGAAGCGCGCGTCGGCGGTGGCGATTTCGATGCGGTCTTCGACGACGATGTCGCCAAGCGCCTGGAGCGCGCCGTCCGCCTCGCCGACGCCGGCGTGCCGATCCTGATCGTCGGCGAGGTCGGCTCCGGCAAGGAGAACTTCGCCCGCCGTCTCCACGCCGCCGGCCGGCGCCACGACGGCCCCTTCCTCGCCCTCGACTGCTCGGCGATGTCGGAGGCCGAACTCGACGCCGCCCTCTTCGGTGTCGGCGACCATGCCGGTGGCCTCCTGGCGCAGGCCGCCGGCGGCACCCTGCTGCTCGAGGCGGTCGGCACCCTGCCGCCCTCGGTCCAGGCCCGGCTCGAGCACAATCTGAAGACGACGGCGATCACCGACGTCGCGCTGGTCTCGACCACCCATGTCGGCCTGCTCGCGGCGGCGGCCTCCGGCGCCCTCCGCCGCGACCTGCTGATGCGGCTGTCGGCCTATACCGTCGAACTCCAACCGCTGCGCCGCAATCCGGATCGTCGCGCCCTGATCGCCGAGTTGTGGACGCGGATCGCGCCGGCGCCGTCCGGTCCCCATCTCGCCCCGGAGACCCTCGCCGCCCTCGCCGACTACGACTGGCCCGGCAATCACCGCCAGTTGTTCGCCACCCTGCGCGCCCTCGCGGTGCTCGGCGACGGGGGCGAGATCCTCGGCCTCGACACCCTGCCGCAGGAGATCCGGGCGGCGCACGACAAGACACCGGAGTCGGCGGTCGTCGGCCTCGATGTCGAGGTCGGCCTCGATTCGATCACGCTCGCGGCGATGCGCGCCGCGCTCGATGCCGAGTGTGGCAACGTCTCGCGCGCCGCCCGCCGTCTCGGCATCCATCGCTCCACGCTCTATCGCCGGCTGTTCGACGGAACGAAATAGAGCCGGCGCGCCGGCCTCCGGTCTGCTGAGATCCCCACCATATTCGAATACGATAATCGGCATCATTTTGATGTCTACAAATCTGTTCACCTCCACGTACATTCATGTTACTGTATCTCCATTCGTAAAATCGTAGTCGTCGCACGGTGTCGCAAATTGCAACACTTCATATCGGATGCGACAACTGGTCCGATTCGGGAGAATTGGTGTTTTCCCGGCTCTCTATGACGGTCGTCTGGTTTAGGATGGTTCCAAGATCAGGGGGCGCCGAAGACAAGGCGTCGGGAAACGTCGTCGAAGCGACCGCCACCCGGCGGCCGTCGGTGCCGATCGGTTCCCCCTTCCCGGATGTCCGACCCGAGGCATTCGACCGAGGCGAGCGATGCAGACCCAGACGCGACTGTGTGAAATCGTCGATCGGACCGTGAAGAGCCCCGCCGGCCCTCGGTTGACGGTTCGGACACTGATGGCCGGGCAACTGGTGTGCGGGTCCGAGGGCGAGGACTGCGACGGACTGCTCATCGTCCGCCGCGGCCGGCTGCGCGCCTTCCTGTCGTGCGACGGCCGGGAGATGACGCTGTTCTCCCTCGACGCCGGCGACGCCATCCGCCTTCACGCCGAGACCATGCTCGAGGCCAGCCGGGACGCCGAGATCGTCGTGATCCCGATGGACGTCTACCGCCGACTGGCCGAGAGCGACCCCGAATTGGCGCTGGCGGCGATGCCGGTGATCGATCGCATGTTGCAGCGGTCGATCCGTCTGATCGAGGACATGGCCTTCCGCGACGTCCGCCATCGGCTGATCCGCGTCCTGTGCGACACCGCCGATCGCGACGGGCTCGACGCCGAACAGGGCATCCTGATCAAGAAGCCGCCACGGGCCGAGGATTTCGCCATGCAGATCGGCACGACCCGCCAGTCGGTGTCGACGGTGATGGCCGAACTCATCCGCGACGGCATCCTCCACCGCTTCGCCTCCGGCGCGATGGTCATCTCCGATCTCGGCCGTCTGCGCCGGCAGTTGGCGCCGGCGGGCTGAGATCATCCCCATGCCGATGCCTGCCCGGGGCGCATCGAGAGGAACGAGCCGATGTGTGGCGATTGTGGCTGCGGAACCCACGGACACGGCGAGGGCCGGACCGTGATGGTGCTGGAGAACCTGCTCTCCGAGAACGACCGGGTCGCCGACCATGTCCGCGCCCATCTCGACGAACGCGGCATCCTCGCGGTCAATCTGATGTCCTCGCCCGGTTCGGGCAAGACCAGCCTGCTCGAGGCGATGATCGAGGCGCTGCCGCCGGGCCTCGGCGTGGCGGTGGTGGAGGGCGATCTCGAGACCGAGAACGACGCCGACCGGATCCGCCGCCACGGGGTGCGCGCCGTCCAGATCACCACCGGCGTCACCTGCCATCTCGACGCCACCATGGTGCACGATGCCCTCCACGATCTGCCGCTCGATGGCGTCGATCTGCTGTTCATCGAGAATGTCGGCAACCTCGTCTGCCCTGCCGACTTCGACGTCGGCCAGCATCTCGACGTGGTGCTGCTGTCGGTCACCGAGGGCGACGACAAGCCGGACAAGTATCCGGTGATCTTCCGCGGCGCCGACATGGTGCTCCTCACCAAGACCGATCTCCTGCCCCACATCGAGGAATTCGATCCCGCTCGCGCCCGCCGATCGATCGGCCGGGTCCGGGGCAGCGGTCCGATCCTCGAGGTCTCGGCCAAGACCGGGCAGGGTCTCGACGCCTGGCTCGCCTGGCTCCTGGTCAACCTGCGCGCCCAGCGCGAGGCCGTGGCACAGTCGCCCGCGGTGCTCGCCGCGGCGGGTTGACGCGGGGGAGCGGCGGCGAGTGGGCGCGCCGCCCGTCCTGGGGGATGTCGGTGCGCGATGGTTCGCGTCTGCGGCGCTCCTTACCATGAGGCGCCCAAAAATCTTCGAACAAAAATAGACGCCTCATGGTGAGGAGCGCTCGGGACCCGAGCGCGCTCGAACAATCGCGCACCTTCCCCTGTGCCGGCATGCCGACGGAACCGGCGGCAAGTACGGGCGAGAGGCTCGGCGTGCCCCTGCCGGCTCGGCCGGTGCTATTCGCTGCGCTCATCGCACCCTACGGCTCGCTCACCCCTCCGCCCGCCGACCGTCGAACGACACTACGTGGAGCTCGCGGCCGCGGGTGACGTCGGCGTCGTTGCTGCCGCAGTCGGGGCATTTGAAATGCCAGTCGGGCAGCGCGAAAACACGGCCGCAGCGCCTACAGCAGGCTTCCGGCACGATGTCCTCGATGTCGAGCCGCGCGCCCTCCGCCAGCGTGCCTTCGGCGAAGATCTCGAAGGCGCCGCGGATCTGACGGGGGTCGAGGCCGCGCAGACGGCCGAGCGCCAAGCGTACGACGTCGATGCGGTCGATGCCCTCGGCCGCCGCCCGTTCGGTGAGGATGCGCATCAGTCCGGCGACCACGGCGGTCTCGTGCATGGGGCTTCCTCTCGTCGGGCTAGGCGCGCCCGCGGCCGAAGTGTCACCGCGCGTTCGCTACACCCCGACCGCCACCACTGTCGCACAAGGGAGACTGCGTATCTGTCGGCCAGCCGACACACGTGATGCGTTCCGGAGCATAACGTCCCCATCGACCGTGCAGAGGCGCGTCGGTGGAAGGATCACCAGCCATGCTCTCCCTCACATCGATCGACCCGTTGGCTCTGGCCTGGATGGGCGCGATCTTTCTCTTCTTCGGCGAAGTCGCCGCCCTCCTCGCCCTGCCGAACCTCACGCGGGTCGTGGTGTTCTCCACCATCGCCGAGGCCGGCTACATGCTGATCGGCTACGGCCTCGGCGGCGCGGCCGGCGACGTCGGCGCCACCATGCATTTCGGCTATCAGGTGGTGATGCGCGGGCTGGTGATCGCCGCCGCCTGGTATCTCGTCCGCCGCACCGGATCTTCGAGCCTCGACGATCTCGCCGGCGCCGGCCGCCGCATGCCGGTCGCCGCGACGCTGTTCGCCTTCGGCATCTTCGCCGTGATGGGCCTGTCGCCATTCAAGGGCTCGTTCTCGAAGTTCATGATCCTCTACGCCGCGATCGAGCAGGGCCACTGGGCGATCGCCATGGTCGGCACCGCCGCCGCCATCGTCGCCGCGGTCTACTACCTGCTGGTGGTCCAGCGGGTGTGCCTCGAGCCGGCGGCGCGTCGGATCGAGCTCGCGCCCGCCCCGGTCGCCGCCCTGCCGATCGCCGGCGTCCTCGCCGTCGCCACCGCGGTGCTCGGCCTGTGGCCGGAGCCGCTGGTCGAGGCCTCGGCCCGGCTCGCCGGCCTCGCCGATCTCGCGCGCCTCCCACATTTCGAGGCACCGTGGTCGACCCTGGTGCTCGTTCCTTACGTCGGCGGTTTCGTCGTCTTCGCCGTCGGACGGGTCTCCCCCCGCCTGCGCGACCTCGTCGGGGTGGCGCTCGCCCTCGCCACCCTGGCGATGGTCGCGATCGACACCACGCTCGATCCGACCTCGAAGCTGTTCGCGCTGATCTTCACCGCGATCGGCGCTGCCATGGTGGTCTATTCGGTCGACTACATGAAGAAGACCGAGCACGCCGACCGCTACTGGTTCTTCGCCTTCCTGATGATCGGCTCGCTGATCGGCCTGACCACGGCACATGAACTCGGCAATTTCTACGTCTTCTGGGAACTGATGACCTGGACCTCGTACTTCCTGGTCGTCCACGAACAGACGCCCAAGGCGCTGCGCGCCGGCCTGATCTACTTCGTCATGTGCGCCGGCGGCGCCTATGTGATGCACTTCGGCATCCTGCTCACCCACGCCCAGATCGGCAGCTTCGAGTTCACCGAGATCGCGGCGCGCATCGCCGACGTCGCTCCGGCCATGGGCCTGGCGATCGCCGCCTGCTTCTTCGTCGGCTTCGCCGTCAAGACCGGTCTGGTGCCATTGCAGACGTGGTTGCCGCTCGCCCATCCGGTGGCGCCGGCGTCGGTCTCCGGCCCGCTGTCGGGCATCCTGACCAAGGCCGGCATCTTCGGTATGGTCAAGGTGCTGTTCCTGGTGGTCGGCCTCGGCGCGCTGGGTCGCTTCTCGGGCTACGGCCTCGACATCCCCACCGTCCTCGTCGTGCTCGGCGTCGCGACGCTGATCTATGGCGAGTTGCGCGCCCTGTTCGAGACCGAGCTGAAGCGCATGCTCGCCTTCTCGACGCTGGCCCAGATCGGCGAGATCACCGCGGTGCTCGGTCTCGGCACGGCGCTCGCCGTCGATGCCGGCCTGCTGCACGTGATGAACCACGCGGTGATGAAGACCCTCGCCTTCTTCGCCGCCGGCGCCTTCATCCTGGCCACCGGCAAGCATCACATCGCCGAGTTCGCCGGCCTCGGCCGTCGCATGCCGGTGACCGCCGGTCTCTACGCCGTCGCCTCGCTGGCGCTGATGGGCCTGCCGCCCTTCTCCGGCTTCGTCTCGAAGTTCCTGATGATCTGGGCGGCGGTCGATGCCGGCCACTTCGAGATCGCGGCGGCGCTGATCGGCGGCGGTCTGGTCGGCGTGGTCTACTATCTCCGCGTCGTCGCCAAGCTGTTCTTCGAACCGTGGACGGGGCCCGCCACGGTGCGCGAGGCGCCGCTGTCGATGCTCGTCGCCATGTCGGTGCTGGGCGTGGTGATCGTCGTCGGCGGCGTGCTGCCCGACCTGCAGCTCGCCCTCGTCACCCCGGTCGGCGCGGCGATCGCCGCACGTGCGGGACAAGCCGCCGCGGTGCTGCCGAACCTGACGATGGTGTGGCCGCTCGCCGCCGTGATCGCCTTCGCCGGCGCCGTTGTGGTCTGGCTGGTCGGCCGCCGCTCGGTGGTGTGGTCGGGCCGGTTGGTGGTCGCGACGCTTCTCGCCGCGGCGATCGCGGTGGTGGTCGAGCGCGGCCGCTTCGACACGCTGTCCTTCTGCTTCGCTCTGCTGATCGTGGTGGTCGGCGCCCTCAACATGACGCATGCCACCGCCTATCTCGCCGAGAACCATGCTCAGCCGCGCTTCTATGCCGCCTTCGCGGTGATGATCGCCGGTCTGATCGGCCTGTGCGCGGCCAAGGACATCTTCTCCTTCTTCGCCTTCTGGGAGCTGATGTCGAGCTGGGCCCTGTGGGTGGCGATCGTCCACGAGGAGACCGTCACGGCGCGCCGTGAGGGCTTCAAGTACTTCTTCTTCAACACCGTCGGCGCCGGCTTCATGTTCCTCGGCGTCGCCGTCATCGCCACCGCCGCCGGCACCACCGACCTCGCGGAGATCGGCCGGGCGACGGCGGCGATGCCGCTGGTGCCGCTCGCCGGCGGCCTGCTGCCGATCTTCCTCGGCCTCGTCATGAAGGCGGCGATGTTGCCCGTCCGCATCGACGTGCAGATGCACCCCGCCCTCGCCCCGACCCCGGTTTCCGGCTACATCTCGGCGGTCCTCTTGAAGAGCGGCCCGTGGGGCGTGCTGAAGCTCTTCACGCTGTTCGGCGGCGTCGCGGTGTTCTCCCGCCTCGGCGGCACGCTGGCCGGCCTGCCGGCGACGATGGAAGTCATCGCCACCGTCGCGGCGATCACCATCCTCTTCGCCGGTGCCATGGCGGTGGTGCAGAACGGCATCAAGCTGGTGCTGATCTATTCGACCGTCTGCCAACTCGGCTACGTGCTGATGGCGGTGTCGCTCGGCACCTCGCTCGGCGTCGCCGGCGGATTGATGCACTTCGTCAACCACATGCTGCTCAAGGACACGCTGTTCCTGGTGGCCGGCGCGGTGATGATCCAGCACCACGCCCATCTGCTCGACGAACTCGGCGGGCTCGGCCGCAGGATGCCGATCACCTTCGGCTTCTTCCTCTATGCCGGCCTGTCGCTCGCCGGTCTGCCGCCGCTCGCCGGCTTCTCCTCCAAGTGGCTGATCTTCGAGGCCTGCTTCGCCTCCGGCCACTGGGCGCTGGCGATCTCGGCGATGATCGGCTCGCTGTTCACCCTCGCCGCGGTGCTGAAATTCGGCCATGCCGCCTTCATGGGGGCGCCGACCGCCAAGGCGCTGACCGCCCACGAAGCCCCGGTCGCCATGCTGGTGCCGATGGGAATCCTGACGGCGGCGAGTGTCGCGGTGGGCGTGATGCCGGGCCTGCTGCTGGTGCCGATCGCCGCGATCGAAGCCGAGCTCGGCCTAGTCCCGATCGTCGCCACGCTGACCGGCGGGCTGCCGGGCCTCGACGGCTGGCATCCGGGTCTGGTCACGGTGCTGATCTTCGCCGTCGCCCTGCCGTTCCTGCCCTACCTCGCCCTCGCCTTCCGCGGCGCCGGTATCCAGCGCATCCGCGTCCATCAGGCCGGGGCCGACGACCTCCTGCCCGAGGCCACGCGGGTCGGCACCGCCAGCCTCTACGAGACCCCCGACGCCGTCATTCGCGGCCTGCTCGTCCACGACCGTCCGAATGCCACCGGCGCGACCCACGCCTGAGGGGGAGGAGACCATCATGTCGCATCAACTGGCTCTGTTGACCTCGGTTCTCCTGTTCCCCGGTGGGCTGTTCGCGCTCGCCTTCGGTCTGGCGCTGAAAGGGGCCGACCGCCGCGTCGCCGCTCGGCTCCAGGGTCGGGTCGGCCCGCCGCTCGCCCAACCGTTCTTCGATCTGGTCAAGCTCGGCTTCAAACGCACCATGGTGCCGCTCACCGTCGCCTCGGTGACCGTGTTCCTCGCCGCCCCCCTGGTCGGTCTGGTGGCGATGCTCTTCGCCGCGGCGCTGATCCCGGTGCCCGGCCTCGGCATCCCCTCGCCGGAGATCGGCAACCTCCTGGTGCTGGTCTATCTGCTGGCGATCCCCGGCGTGGCGCTGATGATCGCCGGCTCGGCCTCCGGCTCGACCTACGGCGCCATCGGCTTCTCCCGCGAGATGGCCCTGATGCTCGCCTACGAGGGGCCGATCGTCCTGGTGGTCGCCGCCGTGGCGCTCAGGACCGGCGCGGCGGAAGGCACCGGCGTGGTGCTGTCGCTCGCCGAGATAGTCCGCCACCAGCAGATCCACGGCGCCAACCTGTTCGACCCGGTGCTGTGGCCGGCGATCCTCGCCTTCGTCTTCTTCTATCCGGCCAACCTCGGGATCATCCCCTTCGACATCCCGGAGGCCGAGACCGAAGTGCTCGAAGGCCCGCTGGTCGAATATTCGGGTCCAGCCCTCGGCCTCTTCAAGATGATGTCGGCGGTCAAGGCGGTGGTGGTGCTCGGGCTCGGGCTGGCGCTGTTCATGCCCATCGCCCCGGCGGGGATCCTCGGCCTAGTGGTGTGGGCGCTGGAGATGCTGGTGCTGATGCTCGTCGGCGTCACCGCGGTGCGCGTCGGCATCGGCCGCATGCGCATCGATCAGGCCTTCGCCTTCTTCCTGAAATGGCCGTTGCTGGCGGCCCTCGCCAGCCTCGCCGTCGTGGTCGTGGCGTGAGGAGCCCCCGATGAACATCCTGACCAATCTCAAGTCCATCGCCGCCCGCTCGCCCTGGCTCTACCGGATCAACGCCGGCTCCTGCAACGGCTGCGACGTCGAGCTCGCCACCACCGCGCTGATCCCGCGCTGGGACGTCGAGCGGCTCGGTTGCCAGTACTGCGGCAGCCCGCGCCACGCCGACATCGTGTTGATCACCGGGCCGCTGACCCGCCACGTCCGCGACGCGGCGCTCCGGCTGTTCGAGGAGATCCCCGACCCCAAGGTGACGGTCGCCGTCGGCGTCTGCCCGATCTCGGGCGGCATCTTCCGCGAGAGCTACGCCACCTGCGCGCCGATCGATCAGTACCTGCCGGTCGACGTCAACATCCCCGGCTGTCCGCCGCGGCCTCAGGCGATCCTCGAAGGGGTGGCTCGGGCGATCGCGGTGTGGCGCGAGCGGCTGTGAGGAGACGGCGATGAACATCCTGACCCTCTTCCTGCGCAACCTCCGCTCCGGGCCCTACACCGATCCATTCCCGTTCGGTGAGACGGTGACGACCAAGCGCTTCCGCGGCCGCATCGAATTCGATGCGACGACTTGCGAGGGCTGCAAACTGTGCGAGCGCGTCTGCCCGGCCGGCGCCATCCGCTTCGTCAAGGTCGCCGACGGCCTTGCCTTCGACTGCTGGCATGCGACCTGCGTGTTCTGCGGCACCTGCGAGTTCTATTGCCCGACCGGCTCGATCCGTCAGACCGACGACTGGCACCTGTCGCATGCCCAGGACGCCAAATACGCCCAGATCGAACACGGGCTGATCCCCAACCAGACCTGCAGCGAATGCGGCGCCACCGCGCTCGACACCGCGCCGGCCGTGGCCAAGCCGCCACTCGCTCCCGACGACATCGTGAAGCTGCGCGCCATGTGCCCGAAGTGCCGCGCCAAGTTCCTGCGCAACCGGAAGGCCAAGTCATGACCAGGCTCCCGCAAGACCTCGAGGCCCGCCTCCTGACCGCCGCCCCGCACGGCGTCGACTTCTCGAGCGAGACCGACTCTCACGGCGTCACCGTGGCCTGGGCCGCGCTCGCCGACCGCGACGATCTCTTCGCCGTCGCTTCGCTGATGCGCGATCTCGGCGCCCGCCTGTCGATGACCACCGCCTCCCAGCCCCCGGCCCCGCCGGAGGAAGAGGAAGACGAGGACGAGGAGGCCGAGGACGGCGCCGAGGCGAAGGTCGAGGAGGAGAAGGCGCCGGCGCTCTCCTTCGGCGGCACCGTGCTCGACGGCACCTCCTACGAGCTCGCCTATCACTTCGACCTCGGCGGCGACACGCTGACGGTGATCGCCCACGTCATCCAGGGTGGCGAGATCGCCTCGCTGACGCCGCTGTTCCGCACCGCCGACTGGAGCGAGCGCGAGATGATGGAGCTCTACGCCCTCACCGTCCGCGACCATCCCGATCCGCGCCGGCTGTTCATCGATCCGGCGATCGATCCGGCAGTGTTCGAACGCCTGATCCCCTTCTCGACGCTGGTCAACGCCGCTTCGACCAAGGGCCTCTGGGACAAGATCTCCGCGCTGCAGGGGGGCAAGGCATGACCCATACCGACGTACCGGTCGTCCTACCGGAAACCTACACCATCCCGGTCGGCCCGCTCCACGTGGCGCTCGAGGAGCCGATGTACTTCAAGCTCGACGTGCGTGGCGAGACCGTCGGCCATGTCGACATCAACGCCGGCCACGTCCATCGCGGCATCGAGTACCTGACCACCAAGCGCTCGATCTATCAGAACGTCGTGCTGACCGAGCGGATCTGCTCGCTGTGCTCGGCCAGCCATCCGGAGAGCTTCGCCATGGCGGCGGAGAAGATCGCCGGCATCACCATCCCCGAACGCGCCGCCTACTTGCGGGTGATGGCCGGCGAGATCAAGCGGATCGCCTCCAACCTGTTCAACGTCGCCATCCTCGCCCATCTGGTCGGCTTCGAGACCCTGTTCATGCACGTCATGCAGGTGCGCGAGATCGCCCAGGACATCAAGGAGGTGGTGTTCGGCAACCGCATGGACCTCGGCGCCATCTGCATCGGCGGCGTGCGCTACGACGTCGATCCCGAGACCACCGCCGAACTCACCGCGCGGCTCGACAAGATCGCGCCGCTGGTCGACGAGATCATCGCCACCTACCGGACCAACGGCTCGATCGTCCGGCGCACCCGCGGCATCGGCCTCCTGACCCACGACCAGGCGCTCGCCTGCGGCGTCGTCGGCCCGGTCGCCCGCGCCTCGGGCATCGACTACGACGTCCGCAAGGTCGCTCCTTATGCGGCTTACGGTCGCCTGCCCTTCGACACCCACATGTTGGAGGGCGGCGACGTCTGGTCGCGGGCGATGATCCGCCTCTATGAGGCCCGCACCGCCATCGCCATCGTCCGCCGCTGCCTCGACGACCTGCCCGGCGGCGAGACCCACCCGCACGACCGTCCCGACATCCCGGAAGGTCATGCGATCGCCAAGGTCGAGGCGCCGCGCGGCGAGCTGATCTACTACCTCAAGACCAACGGCGAGGCGAACCCGGAACGGGTGAAGTGGCGCGTGCCTACCTTCATGAACTGGGACGCCCTGCGCTTCATGCTGGCGCAGGCCAAGGTCGCCGACATCGCCATCATCGTGAACAGCATCGATCCGTGCGTGTCCTGCACGGAACGCTGAACCGGTCGCCGAGACGCGGCCGACGCGGCCGCGTCTTCCGACCCCAACGTGGGAAGAAGACCATGCCCCATATGATCGAGAACGAGACCTGCACCGCCTGTGGCTCCTGCGAGGACATCTGTCCGAACAAAGCGATCACCCACAAGGGCAAGGTCTTCACCATCAACGTCAAGAAGTGCAAGGACTGCGAAGGCGACTTCGACGTTCCCCAGTGCGAGGACGTCTGTCAGAGCGGCTCGTGTGTACTGATAGCTGCCTGACCGGAATTCACGAGCGGATGCCGTTGGCGTCCAACCGATCTCCCAAGGTGGAGCCAGAAGATGATGGACGTCTATGAAGACCTGATCAGAGAGAGAAGCGAGGGCCGAGCCTGCGCCCTGGCGACCATCGTCGCCGTCAAGGGCTCGATCCCCTCGCACGAGAACGCCAAGATGGTCGTCCACGAGGACGGCTCGATCGTCGGCACCGTCGGAGGCGGCGCCGCCGAAGCGGAAGTGATCATCGCCGCCCGCGAGGTCATCGCCAAGGGCCGGCCGTCGATGATCTCCTTCTCGCTGCACGACAATCCCAACATGGATTCCGGCATGGTGTGCGGCGGCAGCCTCGACGTCTATGTCGAGCCGGTGGCGCCGGAACCGGTGATGTACCTGTTCGGCGCCGGTCATGTCGGCCTGGTCACGGCGCGGGCGGCGCAGGCGGCGGGATGGCGGACGGTGATCGTCGATGATCGCCCGGAATTCGCCAACGCCGACCGCTTCCCCGGCGCGATGGCGGTCCACGCGCTGCCGTTCGAGACGACGATGGCCGACCTGAAGCCGAACCGTCGGTCGGCGATCTTCATCGCCACCCGCAGCCACGACCTCGACGGCCGGGTGCTGCGTTGGGCGGTCGACACCGCGGCCGGCTACATCGGCATGATCGGCTCGAAGCGCAAGGTCTTGACCGTCTACGCCAAGCTCCAGGCGGACGGCGTGCCGGCCACCGCCTTCGAGCGGGTCCACGCGCCGGTCGGTCTCGACATCGCCGCCGAGAGCCCGGAGGAGATCGCCGTCTCCGTCGTCGCCGAGTTGATCGCCTGGCGTCGTGGCGCCGAGAGCGTCCGGCCGATCATGCGCAACATGCAGGCGCTCGCCGATCGCGTGCCCAGGAAGGAGGCCTCCTAGGTCGGCCCCGGCGCCGACGGATTCAATCCCGATACGCAACCCGAATTCCCGATCACCGACACTCGAATGTCTCTACGGCGCGGGCGCGAGATGCGCCTCACCGCAACGGAGGAGACGGACATGAAGCGCATCCCCCTCAATGTGAACGGCGTCGACCGCTGGGTCGTGGCCGACAAGGAAACCAGCCTCGCCGAAGTGCTGCGTGAGCAGATGCTCCTGACCGGCTGCAAGATCTGTTGCGAAGACGGCCAGTGCGGCGCCTGCACGGTCGTGCTCGACGGCAAGCCGGTGCGCGCCTGCACCCTGCCGATGTCCAAGGTGGCGCCCAACGCCGAGATCACCACGATCGAAGGCATCGGCACGCCCGACGACCTCCACCCGTTGCAGGTCGCCTGGATGGCCCACGGCGGCGCCCAGTGCGGCGTCTGCACCCCGGGCTTCATCATGTCGGCCAAGGTCCTGCTCGACGGCAACACCAGCCCGACCCGCGAACAGATCCGTGCCTGGTTCAACCGCAATCGCAACGTCTGCCGCTGCACCGGCTACAAGCCGCTGGTCGACGCGGTGATGGACGCCGCCGCCGTCCTGCGCGGCGAGAAGACCGCGGCGAGCCTGCTCGACAAGCCGAAGGCCGACGGTTCGATCCTCGGCACCAAGTTCGCCCGTCCCTCGGCGATCGCCAAGGTCACCGGCACCTGGGACTTCGGCGCCGACGTCGCGCTGCGCATGCCGCACGACACCCTGCGTCTCGCCCTGGTTCAGGCCAAGGTCAGCCATGCCCTGATCAAGGGCATCGACACCGCCGAAGCCGAGACGATGCCGGGCGTCGAGCGCGTCATCACCTGGAAGGACGTCGGCGGAAAGAACGCCATCACCGGCCTGATCACCTTCCCGACCAACAAGGGCGACGGCTGGGATCGTCCGATCCTGTGTAAGGAGAAGATCTTCCAGTTCGGTGACGCCATCGCCATCGTCGCCGCCGATACCGAGGCCCATGCCCGCGCGGCGGCCGCCAAGGTCAAGGTCGATCTCGAGGTGCTGCCGGCCTACATGTCGGGCTTTGCGGCGCTCGCTCCCGACGCGATGGAGATCCATCCCGGCGTGCCGAACGCCTACTACGAGCAGGGTGTGGTCAAGGGTGCCGACACCGCGCCGCTGATGGCCTCGGCCGCGGCGGTGGTCGACATCACCACCTATTGCTCGCGCCAGCCGCATCTGCATCTCGAGCCCGACTGCGGCGAGGCCTTCGTCGACGACGACGGCGTGCTCACCATCCTGTCGAAGTCGATCGGCGTGCATCTCCATCACGCCATGATCTGCCCGGGCCTCGGCATTCCTCCCGAGAAACTGCGGATCATCCAGAACCCGACCGGCGGCACCTTCGGCTACAAGTTCTCACCGACCATGGAGGCGCTGCTCGGCGTCGCCGCGCTGGTGACCAAGAAGCCGGTGTCGCTGATCTACGACCAATACCAGAACATCACCTACACCGGTAAGCGCAGCCCGGCCAACATCAACATCAAACTCGCCTGCGACAAGGCCGGCAAGCTGACGGCGATGGAGACCGACTGGTGGCTCGACCACGGGCCGTACTCGGAATTCGGCGACCTCGTGACCCTGCGCCAGGCGCAGTTCACCGGCGCCGGCTATCACCTCGAGAACATCCGTGGCCACGGCCGCACCGTCGCCACCAACCATGCCTGGGGCTCGGCCTTCCGCGCCTACGGCAGCCCGCAGGCCTTCCTCGCCTCCGAGATCGCCATCGACATGCTGGCGGAGAAGATGGGCGAGGATCCCTTCGAGTTCCGCTACAAGAACCTCTACAACGAGGCCTCGACCACGCCCACCGGCCAGAAGCCCGAGGTCCTGGTGCTGAAGCAGCTGTTCGACATGCTGCGTCCCAAGTACCAGGAAGCGAAGAAGCGCTGCGCCGACTTCAACGCCGGCAACACCGAGACCAAGCGCGGCGTCGGCATCTCCCTCGGCATCTACGGTTGCGGCCTCGACGGACCGGACAGCTCGCAAGCCCGTGTCGAGATGACCCCGACCGGCTTCGTGGTCCACTCCGGCTGGGAAGACCACGGCCAGGGCGCCGATCTCGCCGCCCAGACCATGGCGCATGAAGTGCTGCGCGCGGCGGGCGTCACGCCCGATCAGGTCAAGCTCGTCATGGCCGACACCTTCGGGCCGAACTCGGGCCCGGCGGGCGGCAGCCGGTCGAACGTCTTCTCCGGCAACGCCATCCGCGTCGCCGCCGAGATGATGCTCAACGCCATGAAGAAGCCCGAGGGTGGATATCGCACCCACAAGGAGATGGTGGCGGAGAACATCCCGCTCGCCTACGACGGCAAGTGGGTGGCGGCGGCCTGCACCGACTGCTCGCCTGACACGGCGCAGGGCAATCCCTTCCCTATCTACATGTATGAAGTCTTCATGCCCGAGGTCGAGGTCGACCTGGAGACCGGCAAGGCCACGGTGGTCAAGTTCACGACATCGGTCGACGTCGGAACCATCATCAACAAGGCGACGGTCGACGGTCAGATCTACGGCGGTCTGGCCCAGGGCATCGGTCTCGCCCTGACCGAGGACTTCGACGATCTGGAACTGCACACCACCCTGCGCGACTGCGGCATCCCCTACCCCAAGGACGTCCCCGACGACATGGAGATCCTCTATCTCGAAACGCCGCGGGAGCTCGGACCCTTCGGCGCGGCCGGTGTCGGCGAAGCGCCGCTCACCGCGCCGCATCCGGCGATCCTCAACGCCGTCAACAATGCCGTCGGCGTCCGGGTGTTCCGGATCCCGGCGTTGCCGGAAGTGATCAAGATGGGTCTCGAGGCCAAGGCCGGCGCCAGCGCCGCCAAGGCGGGCGAGACCGTGTGACCACGAACCACGGGATCCCGGCTCGCCGAGGTCCCGCTCCACCGGCCTCGGACCGCAAGGCCCGAGGCCCTCGCCCGGCGGCCGGACCTCTCCGCTCCACCGGGCCGTGACGGACCGACGGGCTCGGTCCAGGAGGACGATCATGGACGGCGAACGGGTCAGGGCGTGGGAAGCGCGCTGCATCGAGGAACAGCCTCCGAGCTGTGTCGCCGCCTGTCCCCTCCATCTCGACGTGCGCGCCATGATGGAGAAGGTGGCGGCGGGCGATTTCGCCGCCGCCTTCGCCGTCTATGCCCGCCACGTGCCCTTCCCGGCCATCCTCGGCCACATCTGCGATCACCCTTGCGAAGCCTCCTGCCGCCGATCCGAGGCGGGCGGGGCGCTGGCGATCGGCGCGATCGAGAAGGCTTGCGTCGAGGAGGCCTACACCACCCTGCGCCGCAGCGCCCCGCGCAACCGCCGGCCGAAGAAGATCGCGGTGGTCGGCGCCGGCCTCGCCGGTCTCACCGCCGCCTATGACCTCGCCATGAAGGGCCATGCCGTCACCGTCTTCGAGGCCGATGCCCAGCCGCTCGAACGGCTGCGCCACGACTGGACCGACCGCCTGCCGGCCTCGGCGCTGGAAGCCGACCTCGCCATGCTGCGCGGGCTCGGGGTCGAAATCCGCTGCCGCTGCCGTGTGACCGCCGGTGACGGGCCGCTCGGTCTCGCGCGTCTCGCGGAATACCACGACGCGGTGCTGGTGGCGCCGGGCCGCGGGCGCACCCCGGGCTTCGCCCCGACGCTGCGGCTGCGCGCCGACGGCCGTATCGACGCCGACTGCGACTTCTGCACCACCGACCATCCGAAGATCTTCGCGGCCTGTGTCCGCGTCGGCGATCGCGACGCCCCCGACGGCACCTTCGCCGGCTATTCGCCGATCGGCTCGATCCACGACGGCCGCCGCGCCGCCGGCTCGATCGACCGTTTCCTCCAGGGCGCCTCGCTCACCGCGTCGCGTACCGACGACGGCGCCGGCGCGAGCTGTCTCTATGTGAACGTTGCCGCCCATCCGGCGGTCGCGGCCGTCGCGCCGCGCGATCCGGGCCGGGGCTACGACCACGCCGAGGCCGTGGCGGAGGCCACCCGCTGCTTCCCCTGCCGTTGCCGCGAATGCGTCAAGGCCTGCGAATATCTCGCCCACTACGGCAGCTACCCGAAGCGCTACGTCCGCGAGATCTGGAACAACGACGGCATCATCATGGGCAACCGCAAGTCCAATCGGATGATCGACGGTTGCACGCTCTGCGGCCTGTGCGAGACGCTGTGCCCCAACGACCTCGCCATGGGCGACGTCTGCCTCGACGCTCGGCGATCGATGGTCGAGCGGGGCAAGATGCCGCCGTCGCATCACGACTTCGCGCTGCGCGAGATGGCCTTCTATCGTTCGGCCGAGACTACCATCGCCCGCCACCAGCCCGGCCACGACGCCAGCGCGGCGCTGTTCTTCCCCGGCTGCCAACTGGCGGCGTCGCAGCCCGATCACGTCGCGCGGATCTACCAGCATCTCGCCGCCCGCATCCCCGGGGGCGTCGGGCTGCTGCTCGACTGCTGCGGCGCCCCGGCCCACTGGTCGGGACGCGAGGAACTCCAGCGCCAAGTCGCCGCCGGGCTCGACGCCGAGTGGCGGCGCCTGGGTGAGCCGACGGTGATCACCGCTTGCTCGTCCTGCCTGAAGATGTTCCGTGAATTCCACTCTGATTGGCGGGTGGAGTCGCTGTGGACCCGCCTCGCCGTGATCGGCCTGCCCGATGTCGCGCGGGCGAATCTGCCCACCACGCTCGCCATCCACGACCCCTGCACGGCGCGGCACGACACCGCGACGCAACAGGCAGTGCGGGGAATCGCGGCGGACCTCGGCGTGAGGTTGCGCGAGTTGGGCGGGGCGGAGTTGACCACTTGTTGCGGTTACGGCGGGCTCGTCACCTACGCCGATCCGGTGATCGCCGACCGCATCGTCGATCGCCGCATCGCCGAGGACAACGCCGACTATCTCGCCTATTGCGCCATGTGCCGCGACGGCTTCGCCCGCCGGGGCAAGCGGACGGCCCATCTGCTCGATCTGGTCTTCGCCGACGCGCCGAAGGGCGATCCGGCCGGCCGACCCGATCCCGGCATCTCACGACGGCACGACGCCCGCATCCGGCTGAAGACCCGGCTGATGCGCGACCTGTGGGGAGAGGACATGAGCGATCCCGCGCCACGTATCGACCTCGACGTCCCCGACGACGTCCGCCTCGACATGGAACGCAAGCTGCTGCTGGTCGAGGACGCGGTCCGCGTCATCGCCGAGGCCGAGGCGAGCGGGCGCAAGCTGAAGGACCCGGCGACCGGGTTCCTCGTCGCCGCCCATCGCGCCGGCGAGGTCACCTGTTGGGTCGCCTACGAGCCGGCGGGCGCCGGTTTCGTGCTGCGGCGCGCCTGGAGCCACCGGATGCGGGTGGAGGCCAAGCCATGACCGACAAGGTCCAGCCCGCCCCCATGGCACAACTGATCTGCCTCGCCTGCGGCGTCGCCCTCGAGCCCGGCAAGATCGAAGCCTCCTACCTCGGCCAGAGCTTCCCGGTCGATCTGCCGCGCTGCCCGAAATGCGGTTTCGTCTACGTCTCCGAAGATCTCGCCTCGGGCAAGATGCTCAAGGTCGAGCAGGCACTGGAGGACAAGTGATGGGCACCCGAGACGGTCCGACCGGCCACTACGGCGACGGCCTCGTCTGCGGCCCGGACGGCCTACCGCTGCGCCCCGGCGGTCCGGCGCTGACCGAGACCCTGCTCGACCTCGCCCGCTTCGAGCCCGGCGCCCTGGTGATCGACGTCGGCTGTGGCCAGGGAACCGGCGTCGAGGCGCTACTCAGGCGCGAGATCCAGGGGGTCGGCGTCGACAACGAGGCCGCGACCCTCGACCGGGCGCGCCGCCGTCTCGGCGACGGCGTCTTCATCCTCGCCCAGGCGACGGAGCTTCCCTTCGCCACGGCGAGCGTCGACGGCATCCTGGCCGAATGCAGCCTCTCCACCATGCCCGATCGCGACGCGGTGCTGAAGGAATGGTGGCGGGTGCTCGCCGACGGCGGCCGGTTGGCGCTCAGCGACGTCTATCGCCGCGCCGCCGGTCCCGACCGCAACGTCGCCGGCTCCTGTCCGTCGCCGATGGTGACCTGGACCCGACTGGCGCGTGACCTGACCGAGGCCGGGTTCGAGATCGAATGGTTCGAGGACTGCTCCGACGTCCTGAAGAACTGGGTCGCCCGCTTCGTCTTCGAATACGGCTCGCTCGAAGCCCTGTGGGGCGGCTCTTGCGGCCTCAACGCCGACGCCGTCCGACGGGCCGCGCCGGGCTATTTCGTGCTGATCGCCGACAAACGGCCGTCGGCGACCCGGAAGGTGAGATCATGACCGCACCCGACACCGCGTTCCGCATCGTCGAGATGCTGCTCGCCGGGCTCAAATGCAGCCACATCCTGATGAAACTGACGCTCGAGACGCAGGGTCGCGACGACCCAGATCTGGTGCGGGCGATGTCCGGGTTGGCGCTCGGCATGGGCCAGGGCTTCGATTGCGGGGCGCTCACCGCCGGCTGTTGCGTCCTCGGGATCCATGCCGGCCGGGCCGGCGAGGACGAGGCCGACGACCCGCGTTTCGCGCCCCTCCTCGACGAGTTCACCGGCTGGTTCCACGCCGCCGCGCGCGAGCGTTTCGGCGGCATCGCCTGCGCCGACATCATGAAGTTCGATCCCGCCCTCAAGCAGGAGCGCTGCCCGGCGCTGATCGGCGAGGTGTGGGAGAGGCTGAACGACATTCTCGTCGACCACGGCATCGACCCGACCGAGCCGCTCGACCCGGCGAGGACCGCGCCATGAGCGCCACCCTCGCCGCCGCACGCCCGATCGTCGCCGCCGTCGTCCTCGCCGCCGGTCGATCGAGCCGCATGGGCGCCCTGAAGCCGCTGCTGCCCTTCGCCGGGGTGAGCGTGATCGAACATGTCGTCGCCACGCTTCAGGCCGCCGGCATCGCACCGATCCACGTGGTCGTCGGCCACCGTGGCGGCGACGTGGCGCGGGTGGTGGCGCGCACCGGCGCGATCGTCGTCGACAATCCCGACTACGACCTCGGGATGTATTCGAGTGTTCGGGCCGGCGTCGCCTCCTTGCCCGAGGCGGTCGAAGGCACGCTGCTGTTGCCGGTCGACGTGCCATTGGTGCGCGCCGCGACCTTCGCCCTGATCGCCGATGCCGGGCGTGCCTGGGCGACCATCGTTCATCCGACCTTTCGCGGCGAGCGCGGCCATCCGCCGTTCCTGCCGCGCGGCCTCTTCGCCGAGATCGGCTCGGGCGCCGGCGAGGGTGGGCTCAAGGCGCTGCTCGACCGTCACGACGCCGAGGCGGCCGAGATCCGCGTCGTCGATCGCGCCTGCCTCCACGACATGGATCACCCGGCCGACCACGCGCGGCTCGCCGCCGCGCTCCCGCATCGCCATGTGCCGGAGCCGGAGGAATGCGAGGCCATCCTCGAGGGGCAGGCCGTCGCCTACCGGATCGCCCGACATTGCCGCGCCGTCGCCGGCCTCGCCACCGTTGTGGCGGAACGGCTGATCGCCATCGGCGTGCCGCTCGATCTCGACCTGGTGCGAGCCGGCGCCCTCGTCCACGACGCCGCCAAGGGCCATCCCCACCATGCCGAGATCGGCGCCGCGCTGTTGCGCGACCTCGGCTTTCCCGCCGTGTCCGCCGTCGTCGGCCACCACATGGCGATCGACTTCGTCGAGGGCGATCCGATTGACGAAGCGGCCGTCGTCCATCTCGCCGACAAACTCGTCGTCGATGACCGCCGCGTGACGCTCGCCGAGCGTTTCGCCGCTGCCGAGCGGCGTTTCCGAGACGATCCCGCGGCCCTCGCCGGATCCCGCCGTCGTCGCGCCGCCGCGGAAGCCATACTCCACGAGGTGGAGGCGCGCATCGGCGTGCCGCTGGCCGAACCGGTCGCCGAGCGGGTGGTGAATTCCTTCGTCGACGTGAGGATCATGCGATGACCTGCTGCGAAAGCCGATTGAAGCTCGCCGACACCGAGAGCGTCTGCCCGGTCTGCCTCGCCACGCTTCCCGCCGAGCGCTGGGCGATCGGCGACACCGTGCATCTGGTCAAGACCTGTCCCGAACACGGCCGCTTCTCCACCCCGGTGTGGCGCGGCCTCGCCTCCTACATCGCCTGGGGCGCCGCCGCCCGGGCCTATTCCCGTCCGCCGGTGACGACGACCGCCGTCGAGCGCGGCTGTCCGCACGACTGCGGCCTGTGTCCCGATCACCGCCAGCAGAGTTGCTGCGTCCTGCTCGAGATCACCTCGCGCTGCGATCTCGCCTGTCCGGTGTGTTTCGCCTCCGCCGGCCGCCACGGCTCCGACGCCGCGCTCGACGAGATCGGCCGTTGGCTCGACGTCCTCGCCGAGGGCGGTGGGCGGGTGCACATCCAACTCTCCGGCGGCGAACCGACGGTGCGCGACGACCTCCCCGACATCGTCCGGCTGGTCCGCGCTCGCGGCTTCGACTTCGTCCAGGTCAACACCAACGGTGTGCGCCTTGCCAAGGAGCCGTCCTATGCCGCCGCCCTCGCCGAGGCCGGCCTCGACTGCGTCTTCCTCCAGTTCGACGGCGTCGACGATGCGGTCCATCGGGCGCTGCGCGGGGCCAAGCTCGCACGCCTCAAGGATCTGGCGATCCACAACTGCGGCGAGGCCGGGCTCGGCGTGGTGCTGGTGCCGACCGTCGTGCCCGGGGTCAACGACCACCAGATCGGCGCGATCGTCGACTACGCCGTCGCCCGCATGCCGACGGTGCGGGCAGTCCATTTCCAACCGGTCTCCCATTTCGGCCGCTACCCGAGCGAGCCGACCGCCGCCGACCGCATCACCCTGCCCGAGGTGATGGAAGCGCTGGTCGCCCATGCCGGCGGCAGCATCCTGTTCTCCGACTTCAATCCCGGGTCGGCCGAGAACCCCTATTGCTCCTTCAGCGGCCGCTTCGCCGTCGACCAAGCAGGGCACTTGCGCCCGACCGGTGCCACGGCGTCGTGTTGCGGCGTGCCGGCCGAGACGGCGGCGGCGCAGTCCACCTCTTCGTGCTGCGGCGGGGCGGAGACGGCGGTGGTCGAATGCTGCGGCTCGACCCGCCCGAGCCCCGACGTCGACCGGGCGCGGCGCTACGTCGCCGGCCAATGGACGCGAACGGCGAGCCCGGACGCGGCGAGCGCCCCCGACGCCTTCGACCTCTTCCTCGCGACCCGAGAGCGGACCCTCGGTCTGTCCGGCATGGCGTTCCAGGATGCCTGGACCCTCGATCTCGACCGGCTGCGCCAGTGCCATATCCACGTGGTGGCGCCGGACCGCCGGGTGATCCCGTTCTGCGCCTACAATCTGACCGACCGCGACGGCCGTTCGCTCTACCGGCCGCCGGTTGTCACCGCGGAGGCCGCGACGTGAGCGCCACCGGCAGGCTCGACGACTGGCTGGCGATGCGCCACGGGCTCGCGCCCGACTTCGATCGCGCCGCGCTGGAAGCGCTGCAGTTCGCTCGACTGGCGACGGCGATCGATCACGCCCGGACCCGCAGCCCGTTCTATCGGGCGCGTCGCGACTGGCCGACCGGGGCGATCCGCTCGCGCGCCGATCTCGCGCGCCTACCCTTCACCACCGCCGCAGACCTCGTTCGCGCCGACCCGCCGCTCGCCGCCGCGTCGCAGGCCGAGATCGAGCGCTTCGTGACGCTGCCGACGTCGGGCACCAGCGGTCCGCCGAAGCGGGTGTGTTTCTCGGGCGACGATCGCGAGGCGACGCTCGACTTCTTCCATCACGGCATGGCGCTGTTCACCCGGCCGCGCGACCGCGTCGCCATCGCTTTTCCCGCCGACCGGCCCGGCGGCGTCGGTGACGGCCTCGCCGCGGCGCTGCGGCGTCTCGGCGCCGCGCCGCTGATCGCCCCGGCCGACGCCACTCCGCGTGATCTCGCCGACTTCATCCGCGCCACCGGCGCGACGATCGCCGCCGGTCCGCCGGTGCGCCTCCTCGCCGCCGCCCGGGTGTCGGCCTGCGACGGTGGCGCGCCGATCCGTCTGCGCGCCGTGCTGGTCAGTTCCGACCATGCGGCGGCGAGCCTGCGTCGCGGCCTGGAGGGAGCCTGGGGCTGCGCCGTCCACGACCACTGGGGCATGACCGAGACCGGCTACGGCGGCGCCGTCGAATGCGCCGCCCATGCCGGCCGTCACATCCGCGAGGCCGATCTGCTGGTCGAGGTGGTCGATCCCGTGAGCGGCGCGCCGCTCGCCTTCGGCGAGAGCGGCGAGATCGTCATCACCACGCTCGGTCGCCGCGCCCTGCCGCTGCTGCGCTACCGCACCGGCGACCGTGGCCGCCTCATTGACGCGCCTTGCGCCTGCGGTTCGCGGCTGCTGCGTCTCGACGGGCTCGACGGCCGCCTCGACGGCGATGTCGTCCTCGCCGACGGGCTGCGCCTGTCGATGCCGCAGCTCGACGAGATCCTGTTGGACCTCGAGCCGGTCGGCGACTTCGATGCCGTCGTCTTCGACGGCGACCCGCCGACCTTGCGCCTCGTGGTCGCGCCCCCGCCGGGGCGAGGCGGACCGGCCGCCATCGAGGCCGTCCGCCATGCGGTCGCCGTCGATCCCGCACTCGGCGCGGCCTTGCGCTCGAACGAGTTGCGGCTCGCCGTGACCCACGGCGAGGCGGCGATCCCTCCGCGCGTCGGCAAGCGTCGATTGACCCGGGAGGCGGCGCCATGCGCAGCGTCCACCTGATCCGCCACGGCACCGTCGTCGACGACGGCGTCCATCGCTACATCGGCCGCACCGACCTGCCGATGAGTGCGGCCGGCATCGCCCAGATCGAGGCGCTCGTCGCCGTCTATGCCGAGGCCCCGCCCTTCGCGGCGATCTGGTGCAGCGACCTCGTGCGCTCGCGGCGGACCGCCGAGATTCTGGCGGCCGGTCGCGCCATTCCGATCGTGGTCGACCCACGACTGCGAGAGATCGACATGGGCGCCTGGGAGGGACTGGATCGCGCCGTCGTCGCCGCGACTCGGCCCGAGGATCACGCGGCGCGCGGTCGTGACATCCTGGGCTTCCGCCCGCCGGGTGGGGAGAGTTTCGCCGACGTCCTCGCCCGCATCCTGCCGGCATGGCGGGAGATGACCGATGCCGCCGGCGAGACCCGCATCGCCGTCGCCGGCCACGCCGGGGTCAACCGGCTGCTGCTCTGCCATGTCCTCGGCATGCCGGCGGCCAAGCTGTTCTGCCTCGCCAAGGATCCCGGCTGCGTCGACGTGGTCGAATGGCGTCACGGCGAGCCGGTGGTCCGTCTCCTCGACGCCGGTCCGGAGGCGGTCGCCGAATGGCGGGGATCGGCGTGTCGATCTCGCAACGGCCGATGAACATCGGTGGCCGATCGTGGTTCGGCGCCGCCGATCGGCTCCGCGGCTTCCGATGGAATCGACGCGTCCGAACGCCGACCGGCCCGGAAATCTCACGTCGGCTCGAAATGACGATCGAAGCCCGTCTCTGCGCCAAGACCTCGACCGATGTCGCCAAATCGACAAGGAGACCCGGGTCGATCGGCGTGGCAAGTCGTCGGATTTTCGACTTGCTCGACGAAATCGAGGCCGACTTCCTCGAACGGGATCTGCGACATGCGCTCAAGGCCAAAGCTTTGGCTGCGCGGCTGCCGATCCAGATCGTCACACTGCGACTGCTCGAGGACGGACCCAAGATCGAGGATCCTACTGTGGGCGCGACAGAGCGCCGTCGAGTGGCACTACATCGCGCCTGGTCGTCCGGTGCAGAACGGCTTCTGCGAGGCCTTCAACGGGCGGATGCGCGACGAACTCCTCAACGAGACGCTGTTCCGCGACCTCGACCATGCCCAGTCGGCACGCGCCCGTTGGGTCGACGACTACAACGATCACCGCCCGCATTCCGCGCTCGGCTACCTCACGCCGAGCGCCTTCGCATCGACCTTCACCGCAACGGACGACCGGCTGCGCAATCCCGACCAGCTCCGCCGATCGACCGTTGCCCGCCCGGCGCATCAGCGTCAAACTCTGGATCAACCCCTGCCGACAGGCATATCGCCACCGCATCCAGCTTCCCTGTTCCCGCCTCCCAACGAGAACCGAATTCCCTGCAGCGCGTTCGAAATTCCCTGTTTTGTCTGGCAGGGAATTCCGCCATAAGCATCTGTCGATACGCGAGATTTCCGGCATCGACGAGGCGGATCTTGCCGCAAAGCGCCAAATTTCCCTGTATTTTCCCTGCAAACAGGGAATTTCAGAGACCGGTTCGCGCTCGACTGCGTCCACCGCCACAAATTCTTGTTTTTATCGATGAATTTCGATTTGTGACGGTCGCGGCGAGTAGCGCGGGACTGTCAAGGGGTTGTGCCGCCCACCATCCCGGCCCGTGACCAAGAGACCCATTCGGTACCGGATTCGGCGTCGGACCTGCGCAAATATCTCTCGAGGCCACTTCGCTGGTACGCATTGCCCTGCGCGGAATTCTGATCCGCCTCGATGCGGGTGGACGATCCGTCGATCTGACGAACGACAACCCCCGCCGGGTGGGCGGGGGCGTCGATCAGTCGGGCTACTGACCGCGAACAAGACCACCCGAACCCGAGTTCGCGGCGCTGCTTCGGCCGGTCGCATCGCATACGGATCTCGGCATCGTCCTTGCGGATGCGGTGGGGACGGAGCGTCATGAGAGGGAATGGGTCTTCCCGCGGCAAGCATCGGTTCGGGGTTCCCGACCCGCGGCGGCCACTTGCGCGAAGCGTCCGGCGGGGCGCGCGGTCGGACGACCGGGCCGAGATCGAGCGGCCTCAGCCGCCGCAGCCGGCGATCGTCACCTTGACCAGCTTCTTTTCCATGTAGACGGCGCCGTCGTTGGTCTTGGCGAGGACGAAGACGTTCTGGGTCGCCGAGAGGCGGACGCGCAGGGTGATGTCGACCTTGCCCGACGACGGGGTGAAGCGAAACTTGGCGATGTTCGAGGTCGGGTTGGCCTCGCCCAGAACCACCACTTCGGTGACGTGCGAAGCCTCGGTCATCGGACTGTCGACGGTGAAGGCGAGCGGCACGGTGTTGCCGTTGTCGGCGATCTCCGGCAGTTCGACCGTCAACTTGCCCTTCGCCGGTTCCTTGCCGGCGAGAAAGGCCTTCACCACCTCGGCGGTGTCGTTGGCGGCGAGCGCCGGCGCGACGGCGAAGGACACCGCGGCGAGGACGGCGGCACCGGCGGCGGTCACCAGAGCCTGACGACGATCGATTTTGCGCATGTGTCGGTCCTTCTGGCGGTGAGCCGTCGTTCACATCCACTCGGTTCGGTCGAGTGGCCTTCAATTCAGTATATCATCATATACGCGGATACGATCAAGCGATCTCGATGGTGTAGTTCCATCGAGCGCCCGTATTCGGCTCGGTCGATCCGCTCCGGACGAGATCGTCCGTCGCATCGTGTAATATCAGCGACCGGACCACGACGACGCCGATGCACCGCCGGAATCGCGCGGGTGAAGCGCCGCCGAGCCGCGACCGCCGGGCGCGATCACGGCGGCGAACGAATTGCTGGTCATGGCGGCGTCCCCTCTCTTCGACGGAAATCACCTCCCCGCGACGTCGGAAAAGTCGATTTCAATCGATTCTTGTCGCGCCGATCGATTCTTCGACCATCGATCGCCCTGTCACACGCGGCGGTTTCGGCCGACCGAGAGACCTCGAATCGCCCCTACCCTTCCCTTGGGTGAAGGGAAGATGTGGGGCGTTTTGATATTTCACACTGCTGGGGGAGCTGGAGGCGAAGATCCCTCTTTATTTGAAGAGAAGAATATCATCATATCTTCATGAAGGGGTATCCCGTCGACGATATACTGCAGTGCGGCAGATATTCCTGTGGTTCGGCAAGGTTTGTTTCGCAAACGCGAAGCGATCGAGGGCACCTCCCCGTCCGAGACGGCGGGGACGAGGCTCGAAGCGATCGAAGAAGGGGGCGGTGAGCCGGCCCGAGGGAGGGGCGAAGGAAGCGAGGCACGAAGGACCGGGACTCGACGAAGTTTCCGACCGCTTCTCGAAGAAGGCGGCGGGCATCGAAGAAGAATCAAACAAGGGGGAAACACCATGAACAAGCCGAGCTTCCACCGGCTCGTCCGCCTCGCGGTCGTCGCCGGTGCGTTGAGCACCGCGTCCGCCGCTTCGGCGGAGGGCAATGCCGCACTGATGGCCGACACCTGCGCCGGTTGCCACGGCACCGACGGCTCCAGCGGCGGGCCGGCGACGCCGACCATCGCGTCGCTGTCGGTCGACTACTTCGTCCTGTCGATGAAGGACTACAAGGCCGGCAAGCGCGCATCGACCGTGATGGGCCGCATCGCCAAGGGCTATTCCGACGACGACTTCGCCGCGATGGCCAAGCACTTCGAGACCAAGCCGTTCCTGCGTCCCGGCCAGACCGTCGACGCCACCAAGGCCAAGGCCGGCAAGGCGTTGGCCAAGAAGTACTGCGAATCCTGTCACGAGGACGAGGGCAAGGTCGGCGAAGGCGTCGGCATCCTCGCCGGGCAGATGCTGCCCTACCTCAGATACTCGATCGACGACTTCCTCGACGGCAAGCGTGAGCCGGAGAAGCGCCAGAAGGTCAAGTTCGACGCCCTGGTCAAGGAACAGGGCGGCCGCGAGGCCTTCGAGCCGATCCTGCACTACTACGCCGGTGTCAAGTGAGGGGGGACGTCCCATGTTGAAGATCGATCGCCGCAAGTTCCTGATTCTCGCCGGCGCCTCCGCCGCCTCCTCGTCGCTCCTCGCCGCCCCGCACGTCGCCCGCGCCGCCGGCGGCAAGGTGGTGGTGATCGGCGGCGGACCGGGTGGCGCCACCGCCGCCAAGTACCTCCGTCGCGCCGATCCGTCGCTCGAGGTGACCTTGATCGAGGCGAACAAGGACTACTACACCTGCTTCATGAGCAACGAGGTCCTGTCGGGCGAGCGCAAACTCGACAGCCTGAAGTTCGGCTTCGAGGGGCTGGCCAAGCACGGCGTCAAGGTCGTCCACGACCTGGTCACCGGCATCGACGGCGCCGCCAAGGTGGTGACCACCAAGGGTGGGCAGAAGTTCCCCTACGATCGCTGCATCGTCGCTCCCGGCATCGACTTCGTCTGGAACGCGCTGCCCGGCTATTCGGCCGAGGCGGCCGAGAAGATGCCGCACGCCTGGAAGGCCGGCCCGCAGACCGCCCTGCTGCGCGCCCAGCTCGAGGCGATGCCCGACGGCGGCGTCTTCGTCATGGTGGCCCCGCCCAATCCCTACCGCTGCCCGCCCGGTCCCTATGAGCGCGCCAGCCTGGTGGCCCACTATCTCAAGCGCCACAAGCCCAAGTCGAAGATCATCATCCTCGACACCAAGGACGCCTTCTCCAAGCAGAAGCTGTTCGAGCAGGCCTGGGCCAAGTTCTACGGCTTCGGCACGCCCAACAGCCTGATCGAATGGGTTCCGGCGGCCAAGGGCGGCAAGCCGACCGCGATCGACGTCGCCGGGATGGCGGTGCAGACCGAGTTCGACACCATCAAGGCGGCGGTGGTCAACGTCATTCCGGCGCAGAAGGCGGGCCGGATCGCCTTCGACGCCGGGCTGACCGAGGGCAACTGGGCGCCGGTCAACAAGGCCACCTTCGAGTCGAAGAAGATCCCCGGCATCCATGTGCTCGGTGACGGCTCCGATGCGGCGACCATGCCCAAGTCGGGCTATTCCGCCAATTCGCAGGCCAAGGTCGCCGCCGCGGCGGTGGTCGCGCTGCTGAAGGGCCAGACGCCGCCGACCCCGGCCTACGTCAACACCTGCTACTCGGTGGCGGGCGAGGACCACGCCTTCTCGGTCGCCGGCGTCTACACCTACGACGGTGAGAAGAACGCCATCGCCGAGGTCGCCGGTTCCGGCGGGCTGTCGCCGATGGATGCCTCCGCCGAAGACCGCAAGCGCGAGGTCCTCTACGCCCACAGCTGGTTCCGCAACATCACGACGGACATCTGGGGCTGAGATCACCGCGAACGACGGGCAACGGACGGGGCCGAGCGCTCCGTCCGTGACCTCGGGGAGTGAAATTCGTGTTCGCCACACTCAAACGTCGGCTCACGCCGTCCTGGCTGACAGGCGGCGCGCTGGGACTGCTCGTCGTCGGCGCCGCCGCGATGGCGGTGCTGGTGGGCGGCTTCAGCGTCTTCGCCGACCACACCAACACGCTCGAATTCTGCATCTCCTGCCACGAGATGGAGGCGGGCCCCTATGCCGAGTACAAGAAGACCATCCACTACAACAACCGCACCGGCGTGCGCGCCGTCTGCGCCGACTGTCATGTGCCGAAGGAGTTCGGTCCGAAGTTGCTGGCCAAGGTGATCGCGGCGAAGGACGTCTACCATCACCTCCTGGGCACCATCGACACGCCGGAGAAGTTCGAGGAACGGCGGCTGGAGATGGCCAAGCGGGTGTGGGCCAACATGGCCGGCAGCCGGTCGCGCGAGTGCCGCGGCTGCCATGCCTTCGACGCGATGAACCTCGACGACCAGGGCCGCCGCGCCAAGCTCAAGCATCCGCAGGCCAAGACCGACGGCAAGCACTGTATCGAGTGTCACAAGGGGATCGTCCACGAACTGCCCCAGGGCTTCGAAGGCGATTGATCGGTGAGGCGAGACAAATTGGGACGAATGACGATGAACCGGCTTCGCGGCGCCATCCTCGGCGCGGTCCTCGCGGTGATGGGGTCGACACCGGGAGGTGTCGCGCCGGCGCAGGCCGGCGAGGACGAGGTGGCGACCATCGCGCGTGGCGGCCGCCTCTACGACGACTGGGCCAAGGAGATCGGCGCCGATCTCCTCAGGCAGGCCGAGCGGTCGCAGGAGAAGGCGGTGCCGCGGCCGGGGCGTTGCGTCGACTGCCACGGCTGGGACTATCGGGGCAAGGACGGGGTCGATCGGAGCGGTCCGTCGGCTGAGATCAAGGGCATCTCCGGCAAGGCGGGCTCCGAGCTCGCCGCCATCGGCCGCATCCTGGTCGACGACACCCATCGCTATCGCGACTACCTGAAGGACGCCGATCTCGCCGATCTCGCCCTGTTCGTCGCCAAGGGCCAGATCGACATGGATACGCTGATCGACCCCAAGTCGCTGCGCGCCAAAGGCTGGCCCCCCAACGGCAACGTCTATTTCCAGACCATCTGCGCCAATTGCCACGGCAACGACGGCCAGGGCATCGTCGATGCCCGACCGCTCGGCGACATCTCCCGCGAGAACCCGTGGCAGGCGATGCACACCCTGCTCAACGGCCATCCGAGCGGCACCATGCCGGCGCTGCGGGTGCTCGATCACGGCACCCTGGTCGACATCCTCGCCTATATCCAGGTGCTGCCGGCGCGCGACCTGCTCGCCTCGATCGTCCGTGGCGGCCGCCTCTACGACACCTGGTACAAGGAAAACGGACGCGAGGTGCCCGAAGGGATCCACCCGGCCTATTCCGGCACCCTACCCAAGGGCGTCGAGCCGCGCACCACGTGGCGCTGCAAGGAATGCCACGGCTGGGACTATCGCGGTCGCGACGGCGTCGCCGAGGCGAGCGGGCACAAGACCTCGATCAAGGGCATCCACGGACTGGCCGGCGCCGAACCGCGGCAGATCGTGGCGAAGTTCATGGACGAGCGCCACGGTTACGGGGCGTTGCTGTCGCCGCGCGACCGGTTGGATCTCTCCAACTTCGTCAGCCGGGGCCAGTTCGACATGGACGAGTTCATCGAGCGGAGCAGCCGCAAGGCACGCGGCCATCCGGAGCGCTACATCGCCCATTACCACACGATCTGCGCCGCCTGCCACGGCGCCGACGGCCGCGAGATCCGCACCATGCCGCCGCTCGGCCGCATCGCGGATGCCGATCCCTGGCGTGCGTTGCACGGCATCCTAAACGGCCACCCGGGCGAGCCGATGCCACCGCTGATGGCTTTGCCGCGCGAAGCGGCCGTCGGAATTCTGACTTATATACAGCAACTTCCACACCAGAGATGAAGTAACGCTCGAACTCGATGGGCGCGCCGCGATCGGCGCGCGGGTCGAGGCGGGTTGTGTGACGACACGACGATCGGAGGAGTGCCGAGAATGGCCGAGAAGCCCCGCATCAAGATCCCCGCCTCGGTGAAGAAGGGCGAGGTCTTCCAGGTCAAGACCCTGCTCAAGCACCCGATGGAGTCGGGCTTGCGCAAGGACGACGGCGGCAAGCCGGTGCCGCGCAAGATCATCAACCGCTTCGTCTGCAAGGCCGACGGCAAGGAGGTCTTCGCCTCGGACTTCAACACCGCGGTCTCGGCCGACCCGTTCCTGACCTTCCACCTCCGCCTGGAGAAGAGCGCCAAGCTGGAGCTCTCCTGGTACGACGACGACGGTTCGGTGATCTCGGAGACGGTCGAGGTCGAGGTGAAGTGAGGCAACCGCTCGCACGCTCGGAAGGGTGGCGGCGGGAATGGTGACCTTCTGACCCGCCTGAGCCGGCGCCCGAGACACAATCGCGGCCTCGAGACCGACGACGAGGGGTTCGATGAACGACATGGGGCGCCTGGGAACTCGTGACGTCAGCCGCGCCGCCAGACCTTCAACGACGACAGGACGAGGATCGCCGCGTTCGCCGAAGACGAGAACCGAGCTCGCGCGCCTCGAGGATCTGGCGATCCACAACCGCGGCGAGGCCGGGCTCGGCGTCGTGTTGGTGCCGACCGCATCACCCTGCCGGAGGTGATGGAGGCGCCGGTCGCCCATGCCGGCGGCACGATCCTGCTCTCCGACTTCAACCCCGGATCGGCGGAGAACCCCTATTGCTCCTTCGAGGGCCGTTTCGCCGAGGGGCCGCTCCGGGAGATGGCGATGTCGGCGGCGGAGATCATCCCGGTCGAACCCCTGCTTCCTCCCAAGGTCCGCATCCGGCGGCGGTGGTCGGGTGATTCACCGGCGCTCGTCGGGATGAGCGAAGACGAAGACCTCGCCGCGATCGAGGGCGACGCCGATGCGGGCGCCGACCTCGATCGGACGGCGGGCGTCGATCCAGGCGTCGATGGGGCGATCCAACCCGTCGACGAGAAGGCGGACCGTGCGGTGCTCGCCGAGGAAGCGGGTCGCCAGGACGCGGGCGGTGAATTCGGCGGCGGGCGGATCGAGATCGAAGGCGTCGCGACGAATGCAGGCGAGCGCCGGACCGTCCGGCAGGTTCGGCGCGGCGAAGGCGCCGAGCGGCGTCTCGGCTCGTCCGGACCGCACCCAGGCCGGCATCTCCTCGAGGTCGGCGAAGAAGGCGGCGACCCAGCGATCGACCGGCGCGGCGAAGACCTCCTCCGGCGTGCCGACCTGGACGATCCGCCCGTCGCGCATCAGGGCGATGCGGTCGGCGACCGCCATGGCGTCGTCCGGGTCGTGCGTCACCAGCAGGGCGGCGGCGCCGGTCGCCGCGAGGAGGCTCTTGGTCTCGCCCCGCATGTCGCGCCGCAGCCGTTGGTCGAGATTGGAGAAGGGCTCGTCCATCAAGAGGATCGAGGGGCGCGGCGCCAGCGCGCGGGCGAGCGCCACCCGCTGGCGCTCGCCGCCCGACAGCATGTGGGGATAGACGCCACCGCGATCGCCGAGGCCGATGCGCGACAGGAGATCGGCGACGATCCGCCGTCGCTCCGCCGCCGGGTGTCCCGCCAGGCCGAAGGCGACGTTCTCGGCGACGTCGAGATGGGGAAACAGCGCGTAATCCTGGAACATCAGGCCGATGCCGCGCGCCTCCGGCGGCACGAACCGCCCCTCCCCGACGAGGAGGCGTTCGCCCGCCGCCACGGTCCCCGAGGCCGGCCGCTCGAGACCGGCGGCGATCCGCAGCAAGGTGGTCTTGCCGCAGCCCGAGGGCCCGAGCAGAGCCACGACCTCGCCCGGCGCCAGGGCGAGGGAGATGCCGTGCAACGCCGGTTTGCCGTCATAGGCATGGACCACGTCGGCGAAGGCGAGAGCCGGGGGCGAGGTGGGGTCGGGCGTCATGCGGCGGGTCCCTCGGAGCCGGTCGGGGCGGCATTCTGCCGCCCGATTCGGGTCATGGCGACGATCGGCAGGAGGCCGAAGGCGACGATCAGGCAGGCGGCGAGCGCCCCGTTCTCATAGGTGCCACGCGCCGCTTCGCCGTAGAGATGGGTGGAGAGCGTCTCGAAGCCGATCGGGCGCAACAGCAGCGTCGCCGGCAGTTCCTTCATGCAGTCGACGAAGAGCAGCAGCGCCGCTCCGGCGAGAGCCGGGGTGAGCAGCGGCAGATGGATTTCCCGCATGACGCCGAAGGGCGTCCGTCCGAGCATGCGCGCCGACTGGTCGACCGATGGGGAGATCCGCTCGAGCCCGGTCTCGATCTTCGAGGCCGAGAGGCGGAAGAAGCGCAGGGTCAGCGCCAGGACGAGGCCGGCGAAGGAGGCGGAGAGAATCAATCCGCTCGGCGGCAGGCCGAGGGCGACGACGATGCGGCGCAAGCCGCCGTCGAAGCCGCCGTAGATCGCCAGGAGGCCGATCGCCAGCACCGTGCCGGGCACGGCGTAGCCGATCATGGCGACGCGCAGCAGGCCCGCATGGAGCCGCGATCCCGGATGGAGGCGCCGCCCGGAGACCATCGGCAGGCCCAGCACGAGCGCCACCAGGGTGGCCGAGGCGGCGAGCAGGACGGTGTCGAACGTCTCCCGCACCACCTCCTCGGGGAGGCCGGCGAAGGCGAGCCGCGTCCATGCCAGATAGAGGAGATGGCCGGCCGGGATCAGGAAGCCGAAGACGGCGGGCAGGAGACCCAGAAGGAAGAGGCCGATCCCGCGCGCGCCCTCGACCCGACGCGGCAGCATCCGGCGGCCGGCCGAGCCGAGGACCGCATAGGCACGCCCGCCGCGCGCCATCCGCTCGATCATCAGCAGCGCCAGCACGAAGGTGAGCATGGCGAGGGCGATCTGGGCGGCGCCCGGCAGGTCGCCGCGATTGACCCAGGTCGAGTAGACCGCCGCCGTCAGGGTGTTGACCGAGAGAAACTCGGCCGCGCCGACGTCGTTCAGCGTCTCCATCACCGCCAGGGCGGTTCCCGCGGCGATCGCCGGGCGCGCCAGCGGCAGGGCGACGCGGAAGAAGACCCGCGACGGCGAGGCGCCGAGCATCCGCGCCGCCTCGATCAGGGTGGTGGTCTGGGTGAGGAAGACGCCGCGCACTGCGATGTGGACGTAGGGGTAGAGCGAGAAGCCGAAGACCAGCACGGCGCCGGGCAGGCTGCGCAGATCCGGCAGACGCAGGTCGCTCGGCCGGGCGATGCCGAGGAGCCCACGCAGCGCGGTCTGGAAGCCGCCGACCGGGTGCAGAAGATCGAGCCAGGAATAGGCCAGGACATAGGCCGGAAAGGCGAGAGGCAGCAGCAGCAGCACCTCGATCAGGCGGCGGCCGGGAAAATCGCGGCTGACGACGAGCCAGGCGGTCGCGGTGCCGACGGTGCCGACGAAGACGGCGACGCCGATCGTCAGCAACGCGGTCTCGAGCGCGGCGCGCGGCACCACCGTGCCGAAGAGATGTCGCCAGTGGCCGCCGTCGCCCCCCGCCGCGATCACCGCCAGCGCGACGATCGGGGCGGCGACGGCGGCGGCGGTGACGAGGCCGACGGCGGCGAAGCCGTCGACCCTGAGGCGGTGGAGAAGTTTTCGCGCCATCGGCACTCTCGTCGGGTTCCCCTGAATCGGGAGTGCCAAGTCGTCCCGTCGACCTTACTGATCGAAACCGACTTCGTCGACGATCAGACTGGCCGCCTTGCGATGACGCGCGATTTCGGCGATCGACACGTCGTCGACCTTCAACGCGCCGAGAGCCGCGACCGTCGGATCGACGGAGGCGGCCGGGTTGACGGGATATTCGAAGTTCTGCTCGGCATAGATCTTCTGGCCCTCGGCCGAGACGAGATAATCGACCAGCTTGCGGGCGGCGTCGGCATGGGGGGCGTTCTTGGCCAGCGCCACGCCGGAGATGTTCACATGGGTGCCGCCGCCGGCGAAGGTCGGCAGGAGGACGTCGACGCCGTCGCCCCAGGTCTTCTGCTCCGGTCCGCCCTTGCCCGAGCGCATCAGGCCGACATAGTAGGAGTTGCCGACACCGATCTTGCACAGGCCGCCGAGAATGTCGCGCGCCACGTCGCGATCGCCGCCCGACGGCTTCTTGGCGAGGTTGGCCTTGACGCCGGCGACCCAGGTCTTGGCCTGGTCGCGCCCGTCATGGGCGATCGCCGCGGCGATCAGAGCGGTGTTGTAGGGGTGCTGGCCCGAGCGGATGCAGATCTGCCCCTTCCACACGGGATCGGCGAGATCGGCATAGGTGATCGACTTCAGATGGAGCGACTTGTCGGCCCAGACGAGGCGGGCCCGCAGCGACAGCGCGGTCCAGGCGCCATCGGCATCGCGCAGGTTCGCCGGAACCGCCTTTTCGACCGACGACATCGCCAGCGGCTGCGTCACGCCCTTCTCGACCAGATCGACCAGTTTACCGACGTCGACCGCCATCAGCAGGTCGGCGGGCGAGGCCACGCCCTCGGCGGCGACACGCTCGGCCAGGCCGTCCTTGACGAAGACGGTGTTGACCTTGATGCCGGTCTTCTCGGTGAAGGCCTTGGCGAGCGGCGTGAACAGGCCGGGTTCGCGGGTGGTGTAGACATTGACCTCCTGGGCGACGGCGGGCGTCGCGGCGAGGAGCGCGAGAACGAGGAGTGTACCCGTCTTGGACATCTGAAGCCTTTCCTGATGCGGTCTCGCGACTTCAGAACCATTTTTGCGAATGATTGTCAATTGCGACCGCAAAAGGATCGATGCCGTCGTGACGGCCGAATGCCTGCGCCCGCCGTCGCCGGAGCGACGAGGGCGACATTCGACGATCGGCCTTCCGTCCTCTTCCGCGGGATGCGATGCGCGCGTTCGGCGCGGCCGCGGTAGCCGGTCTGGAAGAAGACCGTCGCGGTGTCGCTCGGCGCCCGCTTCCACGACGGCTCGGCGCCGACGCGCGTCACGACCCGCGCGGCGCGGCGGTGGCGCCGTCGCTCACCCCTTCGCCGGGGTGGAGGACGACGCGCTCGCCCTCGCCGAGGCCCGCGACCACCCGGGCGAAGCGCTGATTGCGCTCACCGATCTCGATGTGGCGGAGCCTCACCCGACCGCCGTCGAGGACGAACACCGCCCAGTTTTCGCCGTCGCGGAAGAGGGCGCCGATCGGCACCTGAAGGACGCCCTCGCCGCGCCACACGACGATGCGCGCGACGATGCGGAAGACATGGCCGAGGCGGCGCCGGGTCGCGGGCGGGTCGGTGAAGTCGAGCACCACCTTGACCCGCTGCTCCTCGATGCCGAGGGCGGAGACCTTGGTGTAGCCGGTCGGCTCGATCCGCCGCACCCGGGCCGAGAGCGTCTCCTCGCCGCCCCAGCTCTCGATGCGCGCCGGGGCGCCGACCTCGACGCGGACGGCGTCGCGCGACAGGAGGTCGACGGCGATCTCGAGATCGCCGGGATCACCGATCTTCAGGAGCGGACTGCCGGCCTGCACCACCTGTTCGCTCTCGGCGAGCAGTTCGAGGACGCGGCCATCGACCGGGGCGCGGACGTCGATGCAGCATTCGGCCGAGCGCCCCTCCCCCTCTTGCGGTCCCATCAGCTGCGCCCGGGCGCTCTCCAACTCGCGGCGGCGGACCTCGTGAGTGGCGAGCGCGCTGGCGACGGCGGACTCGGCCGAGACGACGTCGAGGCGGGCCTTCTCCAGGGACCGTTCGGGGATGGTGTGGCGATCGGCGAGTTCGACGGCGCGGCGCAGGTCGGAGCGGGCGAAGGCGAGCTGCGAGCGCGCCTGGTCGACCTGGGTCTCGGCCAGCGCCACGGCGGACTTGGCGGCCTCGACCGCGGCTTCGGCGATCCGCCGCGAGCGGGCGTCGAGGAAGGTCGGGTCGGTCGGCTCGAAGCGGGCGACCACGGTCTTTCCGGCCTCGACCGGGTCGCCGACGGTCAGCGCGCTGCGCAGCATCTTGCCGGTGGTCGGCGCCGAGACGGTGTAGACCTCGCGGATGCGGGTGGTGCCCTCGTCCTCGACCGTCACCTCGAGCACCCCGCGACCGATGGCGGCGAGATCGACGAGGGCCGGTTTCGGCCACATCGCCCAGGCGAAGGCCGCGACGACGCCCGCCGCCACCACGCCCCATACCGCTCGCCGTGCCCAGGTTCCCGCCATGGTCATTCTCGCGTCTTGAGGACTTCGATCATATCGAGCCGGTCGATGCGTCGCCGGACCATCAGCGCGGACGCCAGCGCCGCGACGATCACCACCGCGCTCGCCCAGGCATAGACGGCGGGCTCGACCACCAGCGGCACTCGATAGAGCTCGCTGTCGAACCCGTTCACCATCGCTGCGGCGACACCGTAACCGATCGCCCAGCCGAGCGGCTGCGCCGTCAGGGTCAGGATCGCCAGTTCGGCGAGCAGGATGCCCGACACCTCGCCGCGCGTCAGTCCGAGCACCCTGAGACTGGCCAACTCACGCCCCTGTTCGGAGAGCGATATGCGGGCGAAATTGTAGACGACGCCGAAGGCGACGATCATCCCGAGCACCGCGTAGACGGTGATCATGATGTACATGTTCTGCGCCAGCGTCTCACGGAACTTGGCGAGGGCGAGCGCCCGTACGCCTACGTTGGCGGCGACCGGCGTCTCCTTGATCCGCTCGAAGAAGGCCGATCTCAGGGCGGAATCGATGGCGACGTGAACGCCGTCGAGGAGGGCGCCTTCGCGCATCATCCGATTGGCCGCATCGAGATCCATGTAGGCGCCGAGACCGAGGTAGCCCTGGATGATCGCGGTCACCGGTACTTCGACACGGCGTCGATCACGCTCGAGAAGTTCCAATTCGATGCGGTCACCGACCCGCACCTCGAGGATCCCGGCGAGCGCGTCGGAGAGCACGATCCCGTCTTCCGGCAGTCGCACCGGTGCGAAGTCGAGGTCGAGCACCCGACTGAGATCACCGTCGCGCGGCTTACCGGAGATCGACACCCGTCGCTCGCGATGGCCGTGGCGAATCTTCACCGGGATCGCCCGATAGGGCTCGACATTGAGCACGCCCGGCAACGCCGCGACGTCGGCCAGCGCCGAGTACGACCGCTCGCGCGCGAAGCCGATCGTGGCGTCCGATCGATCCGCCTGGTGGAAGGTGACGTCGATCATCAGGTCCGTCGAACCGAAGACCCATAATGATCCGACCAGCACCGATACCGACAAGGCTATGCCGAAGATCGATCCGATGCTGCGGAATGGCCGGTGACCGAGATGGCGCACCACCATCACCAGGGTCTGGTGCAGTCGAAGCAGCCGATAGAGGCGGTGGGCGACACCATGGCGATAGAAAGCCGGAGCCGGCGGCTGCATTGCCACCGCCGGTGGCAGGCGCACCACCTGCGTCACCGCCGCCGCCCCTCCGGCGAAGGCGGCGACGAGCGTCACCGCCAGCGCCGCCACCCAGGTTCCGAACTCCACGCGGAAGACCAGGAAAGGGAAGTGGAAGAAGTCGCCGTAGAGTCGAGCGAGGCCGCTTCCGAGCCAGGCACCGAGACCGACGCCGAGGATCGAGCCCACCGCCGCGATGGCCGCGACGAATTCGAGATAGTGGCGGCCTACGGCGAGGTCGGAGTAGCCGAGTGCTTTGAGGAGGCCTATCTGCTCGCGTTCCAGCGCGATCAGTCGTGTCAGCGTCATGTTGACCAGGAAGGCGGCGACCACCAGGAATATCGGCGGCAGGACCTTCGACATCGCCTCGAGCTGGTTCAGTTCGGCGTCGAGGAAGGCGTGACTCGACTGGTCCTTGCGCACGTAGGCACCGAGCCCGCCGTAACGTGTCAGCATCGCGTCGAGGATTTCGATCACCGCGGCTTCACGCGTATCGCGCAACAGGCCGAGATGAACGGTGGAGAAGGCCCCGGTCAAATCCCAAGCGGCGGAGAGGGTTCTCTCCGACATCCAGACGATCCCGTAGCGTCGATCGTCGGGCATGATGTCGCCCTGCCCGACGACGTAGATGAACTCGGGAGACAACGCCGTGCCGACGATCTCGAGCGTGCGCTTGCGGCCGTTGATCAACGCCGAGAAGGTCGAACCGAGGTCGAAGTGGTTGGCGCGGGCGAAGGGCTCGTTGACCACCACCTCGCGCTCGTCGCCCGGCGTCGGCTTGCGCCCACGTACCATGTGGAGGAGATCGAGCCGTTGCTCGCGCCAGTCGGGCAACGACACCGTCATCGCCAGCGCCGGTTCGACCATATCCGGCAGATCGAGCAGGGCCAGCTTGGAGATGCGCGGCTCCACCGTGGCGACGCCGGGGATGCGGGCGATCTCGTCGGCGAAGACCGCCGGGGCGCGGGTCAGGTCGGCGAAGACGTCGGCGAAGCGGTTGCGCTCGTAATAGGCAGTGCGGGTCTCGTAGAGTGCGGAGCGCGCCCCGACGCCGAGGATCAGCGTCGCCGCGCCCGCCGCCATCACCAGGGCGATCGCCAGCGCCTGCGGCCACAGGCGGATCAGATCGCGCAAGAGTTTCCGATGCAGCGCGCTCATCGGCTCACCACGAGATGGCCGAGGCGGGTTGGCGCTCGGCGTTGGCGTGGGTGGAGACGATGCGGCCGTCGCCGAAGTGGACGACCCGATCGGCGATCGCCTGGATGGCGGCGTTGTGGGTGATGATCAGGGTGGTGGCGCCGAGGTCGCGGTTGACGCGGACGAGGGCCTCGAGCACCAGCACGCCGGTGTGGCTGTCGAGCGCCCCGGTCGGCTCGTCGCAGAGCAGGACGTCCGGCCGCTTGGCGATGGCGCGGGCGATCGCCACCCGCTGCTGCTCGCCGCCGGAGAGCTGAGCCGGGAAATGATCGAGGCGATCCTTCAGCCCGACGATCTCCAGCGCCTCCTCCGGCCGCATCGGGGCACGAGCGATCTCGGTGACCAGGGCGACGTTCTCACGCGCCGTCAGGCTCGGCACCAGATTATAGAACTGGAAGACGAAGCCGACGTGATCGCGGCGGTAGAGCGTCAGGTCGCGCTCGCTCATGGCGGAGAGATCGTGATCGGTGAACCACACCTCGCCGGAGGTGGCGCGATCGAGACCGCCGACGATGTTGAGGAAGGTCGACTTGCCCGACCCAGAGGGTCCGAGCAGCACGACGAATTCGCCGGCCGCCGCCTCGAAGTCGACGCCGCGCAACGCCTGCACGTCGCCCGCCCCGGTGCGGTAGACCTTGGCGAGGGCGTGGGTGCGAAAGATCGGCGAACCCATGGGGAGATCCCGTCGTCGGAGGGTGGGAGTCTATCATCTCCGATCGCCGGTTGTCGCCTCGCGCGGGAGACGCGGCGATGGAAATGCGCGCCGCGATCGGTCGGCATCGATGCGCGGGCGCGCGTTTCGTGCTCTCATCCGCGCCGTCTCGCCAACCGACCGGCGCCGGCGGCCGATCATCGAGGCAAGCCCCTGCGACGATATCGCCGATCGTGAGGCGCAGCCGGGTCACGAGGCGGCCATCGCGGCGACACACGATCACCGTGATCGGCCGTAGCATCGGCGCGATCCCGGAGGAAACCGCCGAGCCCGTTCGCGGGGCACGAGCGCCGGACGAGAAGAAGGAAACGCGACCATGGCAAACCCCTCCCCTTCGTCGACATCCGCCGCGCCGCGCGCCGCGATGCGCGCGCTGCTTCTCGCCTCGGTGACGCTGGTCGCCTCGGGCACGGCGGCGCGGGCCGCGGAACTGCCGCTGACCCGCGTCGTGCTGTCGACCTCCGGCCTCGCTCAGTTCACCCATGCCGGGCCGGTCGCCGGCGGCGGCACCATCGATCTCACCGTCCGTCTCGACCAGGTCGACGACATCCTCAAGAGCCTGACCGTCTTCGACGCCCTCGGCGCCGTCGGCCCGGTCAGCCTGCCCGGCCGCGAACCGCTCGATCAGTTGTTCCGCGACCTGCCCTTCGACCGCAACGCGCTGGAGAGCCCGCCGGATCTCCTCAACGCGCTGATCGGCACCGAGGTCGAGATCGCCGGCCCGGTCAACGCGCGCGGCCGGGTCTTCCGGGTCGAGCCGGAGACAACCACGCTTTCCGACGGGCGCGGCACGACGGTGCGCCACCGCCTGTCGCTCCTGACCGACAAGGGCCTGGTCCAGGCGGTGCTCGAGGAGGTCACCACCCTCGCCTTCACCGAGGCGCAGACCCGTGGCCAGATCGACCGGGCCTTCGCCGGGCTGGTGGAGAACCGCGCCAAGGATCGCCGCCGGCTGACGATCGATCTGATGGGCAAGGGCGATCGCGACGTCGCTGTCGGCTACGTGGTGGCGGCGCCGATCTGGAAGACCAGCTGGCGGCTGGTGTTGCCCAAGGACGACGCCAAGGGCGCGGCGAAGGGCGGACTCAAGGCCCGTCTCCAGGGTTGGGCGGTGCTCGAGAACCTGACCGGCGGCGATTGGACCGACGTCGACCTGACGCTGGTCTCCGGCAATCCGGTGGCGCTCACCCAGTCGCTCTACGCCTCGGTCTACGGCCAACGCGAGGAGGTGCCGGTCGCCGGCACCACGGCGCCCGCGATCCAGGCGCCGCCGGTGCCGCACATGGCACGCAAGGCGATGGCGCGGCCCGCCCCGGCGCCGATGATGCAGGAGCGCGCCGGACGCGCCCAGACGGCGCGTCCCGGCGCCGGCGGCGTGGCCGACGCGATGGTGATGGCGCCGGTCGCCGGGGGCGTCGCGGCGGAAGCCGAGGAAGCCGCCACCCAGTTGCTGCACCACTTCCCGACCGAGATCTCGCTGGCGACCGGCCATTCGATGATGGTGCCCTTCGTCGATCGCGAGATCGCCGCCGAGCGGGTCTGGCTCTACCAGCCCGACATCCACGCCAAGCGGCCCTTCGCTGCGGCACGGCTGAAGAACGACGGCGACAGCGGGTTGCCGCCGGGCATCGTCACCGCCTTCGAGCTCGGCCACGACGGCGTCGCCACCCATGTCGGCGACGCGCTTCTGCCCCTGTTGCCGCGCGGCAGCCAGAAGTTCCTGACCTTCGCCCTCGACACCAAGACCGAGGTGCGCCGCGAGGACAAGGGCGTGCGCCGGACCATGCTCGGCAAGGCGATCGACGGACGGCTGACCACCACGATCCGCTCGCGCCACGTTCTCTCCTACGAGGTGACGGCGCCGGCCGACGAGGATCGTGACATCCTGGTCGAGGAGGCGCGCGCCGACGGCTGGACGCCGGCCGCCGACATCGCGGGTGTGGAGATCACCCCGACCAAGCTGCGCTGGCACATTCGCGCCGCCAAGGGGGAGACCACCAAGGCGGAGTTCGCCCTGGAGCGGACCGACCACCAGACCGTGACGCTGACGACGCTCGCCGCCGAGGACATCCTGGTGCGGGTGCGCGGGCTCGGCAACGAGGGGCCGGCGCTGCGCGAGGCGGTCGAGCGGCTCGGTGAAGTGGTCGCGGACATCTCGCGGGCGAAGACCCGCAAGACCCAGATCGAGGCGGATCGCAAGAAGATCGTCGACGACCAGGAACGCATCCGCCAGAACCTCGCCTCGGCGGGGGCGGCCTCCGATCTCGGTCGGCGCTACCTCGACACCCTGCGGCGTCAGGAGGACAAGCTCGCCGAATTCACCAAGGCCGGCCAGGATCTCGACGACACCATCGCCGAACGGCGCAAGGCGGCGGCCGAGATCGCGCGCAAGCTGAAGCTGTGACGCGCCCGACGTGACGGCCCGGCTCGCCTTCACGGGGCTGATCCGCCCGTGGACAGGCCGGCCGGCATCGACTACCTCCCGCGTGACCCGAGAGGCACGCGGGAGGGCGACATGGCGATACGACCGATCCTGGAATGGCCGGATCCGCGGCTGCGCGTCGCGGCCGCGCCGGTCGAGGTCTTCGACGCGGATCTCCGGCGCCTCGCCGACGACCTCCTCGAGACGATGCGCGCCGCTCCCGGGGTCGGCATCACCGGACCGCATGTCGGCGACATGCGGCGCGTCGTCGTGCTCGAGCTCTCCGCCGAGGACGGGGTGCGCGTCTATATCGATCCGGTGGTGGTCGAGGCGTCGGTGGAAACCGCCCGCGCCAGCGAGGGCAGCGTGTCGATGGCGGGCGTGGTCGAGGAGGTCGAACGGCCGGCGCGGGTGCGCGTCGCCTATCGCGACCTCGACGGAGTGGCGCGCGAGGCGACCGCCGAGGGCTTTCTCGCCGTCTGCCTGCAACACGAGATCGACCAGCTCGACGGGATCTTCTGGCTGCAACGCCTGTCGCGACTGAAGCGCGAGCGGGTGGTCAGGCGCTGGGAGAAGCGCCGGCGGCGAGGCTGAGAGGCGCGCGGCTGGACAGGGCGGCGGCGGCGGTCCATCAAGGCCTCCCCCGCCGGGCGCCCGTCCGCTCGGCGCCTCGGCCAAAGGTGAGACATGACCGACGACACCCGCCTCGCGCGACGCCTGGAAGACCTCGAGGCCGCCCTCGCCCATCAGGAGATGACGATCGAGGATCTCAACCGCATGGTTCTCGACCAGTGGAAGCGGATCGACGATCTCACCCGGCGGGTCGCCGGCCTCACCGACCAGTTGCGCGAGACCGAGAGCCGGCTGGCCCAGGGTGGTCCGGCGGAACCGCCTCCGCCCCACTACTGAGGCGCTCCGCTCACGAGCGAGGGACCCGCATAACTGCAATCCGATCCATTTTATAGAAGATATGGCATTTACCAGCTTCGGGAGGTCGGTGCGAATCCCTATCGACAGAATAGGGAAATAAGGTGGAAAATAACGAGGTCGCGAAAATCAACGATAACAGCGACACGTGGAAGGAGACGAACATGCCCGAAGCATCAGGCTCGCGGCGAGGCTCCACTTCCGCCTCTCCCAATTCGATGGCACGACGAACGAAGTTCGGTTTCGTCTCGTCCATATCCCTTGCGGCGATCTGCCTCGCGGCACCGGCGGCATGGGCTCAGCAGAGCGCGATGGAGCCGGGCGAGGCCTATCTCACCCGCTTCTCCGGCGCGGTCGCCGGCCCGGCCGGGCCGATGATCGACGCGTCGGGAACCGTCGGCTCGATCGTCGACATCCGTCAGCCCGGACGCCCACCGCAGGGCGAGCACTGGGCCGACGAACCGCAACGCCGGCCGGTGACCGCCGGCGAAGTCGGCCAGGTCTTCGGCGTCGTCCTCGACGATGCCAACCCGCCGAACATCTACCTCTCCGCCACCTCGGCCTTCGGACTCCATCTACAGCCGGGAACGGCGGAATGGATGGCGGGCATGTGGGGCCAGGGCGGACCGGGCACGATCTGGCGCCTCGGCGCCGCCGAGGGCTATCGCCCGCAGCCGTTCGCCGACGTCGCCCTCGGCGGCCGGGCCAACAGCGGCGCGGCGCTGGGCAACATGGCCTATGACAAGGTCGGCCGTCAGATCTTCGTCTCCGACATGGAGACGGGGATGATCCACCGGATCGACGCGGCCTCCGGCTCCGACCTCGGCGCCTGGGACCACGGCACCACCGGGCGGGCCCGCTTCGTCGACGCCGCCACCGGCCAGGCATCCAACCTGCCGCCGATCGGCTTCGATCCGGGCACCGCGGCGCAGGTCTCCGGCTGCGCCGCCGGACCGTTCGACAAGACGCCGGCGTGCTGGAACCTCGGGGGGGGGGGGG
>JAFHCF010000101.1:0-4013 GCA_048497495.1 Prosthecomicrobium sp. | reverse complement strand
GCGCTCCACGAGACGGACCGGAGGGGCCCTCCCCCCGGTCCGCCCTTCCCGGCTCGGGGTTTCGATCCCGCGACTTTTGTATTATCCAGGATCGATGACCACCTTCTCCACTCTCGACATCGTCGCGCTCGGCTGGTTCTTCGTCGCCTGGACCGGATTCGGCATCATCGTCGACAAGTCCAGGATCGGCGGCACGCCGCTGTCGCGCCTGATGGACGTGGAGCGGCGGCGCTGGATGTCGGAAATGGCGCGTCGCGACGTCCGCATCGTCGACACCGCGATCATGGCCGGCTTGCAGAACGGCACCGCCTTCTTCGCCTCGACCTCGCTGATCGCCCTCGGCGGCGTCTTCACCCTGCTCAACCAGACCGACCGCATGGTGCAGATCTTCCGCGATCTGCCCTTTCACATCGGCTCGTCGCAGGCGGAGCTCGAGGTCAAGATCGTCGTGTTGGTGGTGATCTACGGCTACGCCTTCTTCAAGTTCGGCTGGGCCTATCGCCTGTTCAACTACTCGGCGATCCTGGTCGGGGCGGTGCCGGCGGCCGACGACCCGGATGTCGCGGCGCGCCTGGCGGCGCTCGATCGCGCCGCGGCGATGCAGATCGACGCCGGCAAGCATTTCCATTGGGGCTTGAGGGCGCTGTTCTTCTCGATCGGCTTCTTCGGCTGGTTTCTCAACGCCTGGTTCTTCATCGGCTCCACCACCCTGATCCTCGCGGTCCTGGCGCGGCGGCAATACCTGTCGCGGGCTCGCGCCGCCCTGCTGCCGAAGGCGTGAGGTCGCGGATCAGGGGCTCGGCGCCAATTCGCTCGAGCGACCGGTCAGGCGATAGGCGGCGAGCCCGAGCCATTCCTTGACCGCCATGTCGGCGGTCATCAGGCCCCACAGCATCGGCGGGCGCCAACCGACGCGGCCGGTGGTGGCGTAGGCCCCGGGGCGCGCGACGATGCCCGACCAGCCGGCGGCGCGGAACGAGGCGATGGCGCGCGGCATGTGGAAAGCCTCGGTGACCAGCCACCAGGCGGCGCCGGCGACCGGATCGACCAGATCGCGGGTCTCAACGGCGTTTTCCCAGGTTGTGCGCGAACGCTGCTCGAGCACCAGGCGCTCGGGGGCGACGCCGGTGGCGACCAGCAACCGCTTCATCAACTCGGCCTCGGAATCGGCGACGGTGCCGACCAGGACGTTGGAGCCGCCGGAGAGCACGATCCGCGCGTTCGGCCAGCGGCGCGCCAGCGCGGCCACCTCGAACACGGCGGCGGCGCCCTCGTTGATGCCGACGACACCGCGTCGGTCGCCCATGCGGGCATCGGTGAAGCCCCCGAGCAGGATGATGCCGGCGGGCTCGGCGGCATCCACCGGCGGTGGCGGAAAGCGATTCTCGAGATCGGTCAGGAGCCAGGCGCCGAGCGGCGTCAGGGTGAAGACGAACAGGATCGCCAGGCCGAGGCCGGCGAGCGCGCGTCCGGTGCGCCGCAACCCGATCGCCATGGCGAGAAAGCCCGCGACCAGCAGGAACACCATCAGGCTCGACGGCTGGGTGAAGAAGAAGAAGACCTTCGACAGGGCGAAGAACATCGATCGATCCCCCTCTCGGCGCCGGCCCATCGAGGGCCCCGTCGCCGGCTCGCCGCGTCGCGCCCTCCGCGCTCGGCCGAACGGCCGAGGGCCTCTCGCGAGGCCCTCGGATCATGTCGGTTCGGACGGCGACGGTCTCAGCCGAGATCGGTGGTCGACTTGACCACCTTGCCGACCAGACCGTAGGCGATCGCCTCGTCCGGGCCCATCCAGTAGTCGCGATCGGTGTCCTTCTCGACGCGGGCCAGCGACTGGCCGGTGGCGTCGGCGAACATCTGGTTGAGGCGGTCGCGCATCTTGATGATCTCGCGCGCCTGGATCTCGATGTCGGTGGCCGGGCCACCGGCGCCGCCGGACGGTTGATGCAGCAGGAAGCGGGTGTTGGGCAGGCAGAAGCGCCGCTCCTTGGGCACCGAGATGTAGATCAGCGCGCCGGCGGAGGCGACCCAGCCGACGCCGATCATGCGGACCGGAGCCGGCACGAAGCGGATCATGTCGTGGATCATGTCGCCGGATTCGACGTGGCCGCCGGGCGAGCAGACGATGACGTTGATCGGGTCCTTGGAGACGTGCGACAGCGCCAGGAGACGCGCGGTGACGTCGCGGGCCAACTCCTGGGTGATCGAGCCGGTGATCAGCACGGTGCGCGCGTCGAAGAGGTGTTTGTCGACCGGGACGGACTGAGGCGTCTTGGTCTTCTCCTCCTCCTCCTCTTCCTCGCCCTCGAGGCGGGTGAACCAGTAGGTCTTGGGATTCTTGATCATGTGCGCGTCCGATTGAGAAGCGGCGGGATTGGGCTCGCCTAGATGTAGTGGCCTCACCCGGACGTGTCGAGGCCGCTCGCCGAAAGAGGCTTAAAGCGGCCGGACCGCGAGGCTCACCCGCTCTCGAGAACCGCCGGCAAGTCAATGGCGAGACGAAACTTTTCGCCGCACCCCAGCCGCGACGCCGGGCACCTTCGGCGGCTGGGCAAGGGCTCGGAACCTGCTAGGCTGACGCAATCGATCCTGGAGTCGCGCCGCCATGTGGTCCTTCTCGATTCTCCGTTCGCTCGGCCTCGTCCTCACGACTTGGCCCTTCGTCGTTCTGCGCCTCCTGGTGCTCGGCGGTCTCAGTCTCGCCTTTCTCGCCGCCGTCACCGTCGGTGCGGGACTCGGATGGGGCATCGGCGCCATCGGTGGCGCCGATTTCCAGGCCGGCGCCACCCTGTGGGGCGGCATCCTCGGCGCGGTCGGCGTCGGCGTCTGGGTGTGGACCTTGCGCGAATATCTCCTCTACCTGATCACCGCCGGCCATGTCGCGGCGATGGTGATGGCGCTCGACGGGCGCGCCCTGCCCTCGGGCCGCGCCCAGATCGACTTCGCCGTCGCCGCGGTGAAGGCGCGGTTCGGCGAGGTCCATCTGCTGTTCGTGCTCGATCAGGCGATCAAGGGGGCGGTCGCGGCGGTCGTCGGTCTCGTCGGAACCATCGGCGTCCTCGGCTTCGTGCCGGGGCTCCAGGGCCTCGTCCGCCTCGCCGGGGCGGTGTTGCGGATGTCGACGACCTTCCTCGACGAGGTGGTGCTCGCCCGTGAGATCCGGCTCGCGTCGGAGGACCCCTGGACGACGGCGCGCCACGGCATCGTGCTCTATGCCCAGAACGCCCAGCCGATCCTGTGGAACGCCGTGTGGTTGACGCTCTTCCGCTGGGTGATGGGGATCGCGATCTTCGTCGTCCTGCTCGCCCCGGTCGGGGTGGTGGCGCTGATCATCCCGGGGTCGGCGACCGGCTGGGCGCTGCTCCTCACCCTGCTCTTCGCCGTGGCCCTGCAGAAGGCGCTGATCGATCCCTTCCTGATCGCCTCGACGATGCAGGTCTATTTCGCCGCGATCGAGGGCCAGCGGCCGGATCCCGAATGGGACGACCGGCTCGGGCAGGCGTCGAGCGCCTTCCGCGATCTGATCGCGCGGGCCCGCGGGACCTCCCGCGGCGCGACGGGACCGGCGTGAACGCGGCTCAGCGGCAGCCGAGCGCGCCCTCCGCCCGTTTGATGGCGGCGACGTTGGCGCGCTCGATGCGGTTCATCGGGACCGCCGCCTCGCTCGTCCAACGGCAATCGGCATTGCCGAAGGTGGCGATGGCGCGCGCCGTCTTGAAGCAATAGCCGTTCTCCGCGTAGATCCGGTTGCGCATCTGCCAGAGGAATTCGCAATTCGGGCCGGAGACGAGGTCGGAATGGGCGAAGCGATCCCGGTTCGAACAGCCGAAGACGTCGTAGCAGTCGGCCGCCGCCGGGCCGGCGGTCGCCGTCACGAGCACGGCCGCGACGGCGAGAGGGGCGAATTTCACTGCGTCGATCGATGCCATGGCGCGTCTCCTGGTCGGCGGTCTTCGCTCACTTGCCCGCGAAGCATACGCTCTCGAAGCGCTTCAACGGCGCGGAAATTCCGG